>CALAYC010000047.1 GCA_937894935.1 uncultured Verrucomicrobiota bacterium | reverse complement strand
TGCAAGGACATGTTTCCGGATCGCGTGCTCATCGCGAGCATCATGGAGGAATATGACAAAGGGCGATGGGTGGAAATCGTCGAACGCTCGCAGGCCTGCGGGGTGGATGCGTTTGAGTTGAACTTTTCCTGCCCGCATGGATTGCCGGAACGAAAAATGGGTGCGGCGATGGGCCAGTGTCCGGAGATTCTGGAAGAAGTTTGTTCATGGGTGAAAGGCGCGACGAAGATTCCGTTCTGGGCAAAGATGACGCCGAATGTGACGCACATCGAAGACCCGAGTCGAGCGGCGCTCAAAGGCGGAGCGGATGGCATCGCGGCCATTAACACGATTCGCAGTGTTATCGGGGTGAATCTCGAGACGCTACGTCCTGAGCCAACGGTGGAAGGTTACACGACGCCAGGTGGTTATTCGTCGCGCGCGGTGAAGCCGATTGCGTTGCGCATGGTGATGGAAATTGCGCAATTGATCCGCAGTGAATTTCCGGGGCGCTCACTTTCGGCCATAGGCGGTGTGGAAAGCGGCAACGACGCGGCGGAATTCATTTTGTTGGGTGGCGACACGGTGCAGGTTTGCACCGGCGTGATGAAGTTCGGTTACGAGATGGTGAAGCCGATGGGCGAACAATTGCTGGCGTTCATGGAGAAGCATAAGTTCGAGACGCTCGCGGATTTCAAAGGCAAGAGTCTCGATTACTTCACGACGCACGCGGACCTCGTGAAGCGTCAGGCCGAACGCAAAGCCGCCCAGAAAGCCGCTGCGGATGCAAAGAAAATGGTTCAAGCGGACGGCGAATGGACCGGCGATGATTTCGTGAAACAATCGCAGGCTTTGTCGCGCTAAAACACCAACTAACCGCAGCGGCGCGCGGAGGCGCAGAGATAAATTCCTCCTCAGCGCCTCTGCGGTAACAACTTTTATGGCTCAACTCGAACCTTGCCCGTTTTTCATCGGTGGCGAATGGATTGAATCCAAGCTCGCCGGCACGCCGGTTTACAATCCATCGGTCGGAGAAGTGATCGCTGAATGTCCGATCGGCACAGCGGCCGATGTGAACGCCGCGGTCGAAGCGGCCCACGCCGCATTTCCCGCCTGGATGGAAACGCCGGTGGTCGAACGCGTGCGGATTCTCGCACGGTTCAAAATGCTGCTCGAAGATAATTTTGAAGACATCGTTCGTTGCAACACCCGCGAGCACGGGAAGACGTTGGTAGAATCGCGCGGTGACGTGAAACGCGGCATGGAAGTCGTAGAGTTTGCGTTGGGCGTGCCGTCGCTGATGATGGGTGAGGTGTTGGAGAACGTGGCGCGCGGCATTGATTGCGAAGCGATTCGGCAGCCGCTCGGAGTTTGCGTCGGCATCACGCCATTCAATTTCCCCGCGATGGTGCCGTTGTGGATGTATCCGATTGCCATCGCGTGCGGAAATACGTTTGTGCTCAAGCCGAGTGAAAAAGTTCCGCTCACCGCCATCAAGATTGCGAAGCTGCTGGAGAAAGCGGGACTGCCAAAAGGCGTGTTGAACATCGTGCATGGCGGGCGCGAAGTGGTGGACGCGCTTCTCACGCATCCGAAAGTGAAAGCGATTTCATTTGTCGGTTCGACGCCGATTGCGCGTTACATCTACGAGGTCGGCACGAAACACGGCAAGCGCGTGCAATCCAACGGCGGCGCGAAGAATTACGTCATCCTCATGCCGGACGCTGATGTGGAAAACTCCACGCGCGGGGTCATCGAAGCCGCGTTTGGCTGCGCGGGCGAACGTTGCATGGCGGGTTCGACTGCGGTGGTCGTCGGCGGCGCGGAGAAATCAGTTTTGCCCACACTCGTCGAAGCGACGAAACGCATCAAGGTCGGCCCGACTGATCGTGACGCGCAGCCGGACATGGGCGCGGTTATCACCAAGCAACACGCCAATCGCGTGCAGGAATTGATTTCCATTGGTGAGCAGCAGGGCGCGAAAGTTTTGGCTGACGGTCGCGGCGTGAAAGTTTCCGAAGCGCCGAATGGGTTTTATGTCGGTGCGACGATTCTTGATCACGTGCAGAACGGCATGACGGTGGCGCAGGAGGAGATTTTCGGTCCGGTGCTGAACGTGATGCACATGGAAGATTTGGACGCTGCCATTGAGTTGGCGAATAAATCCAGTTACGGCAATGGCGCTTCGATCTTCACGCGCAGCGGCAAGGCGGCGCGGGAATTCAAGCATCGTGCCAAGGCTGGCATGATTGGAATCAATATCGGCGTGCCCGCTTCGATGGCGTGGTTTCCGTTCAATGGCTGGGATGAATCATTCTTCGGCGACCTGCACATGCAGGGCAGGGAGGGCGTGCAATTCTTCACGCAGCAAAAGGTGACGACGAGCCGCTGGTTCAGCTACGGCGAGGGGGACATCTGGCATACGGAGAAGAAGTGAGGTGGCGGTTTTCGCGCTGCAAAAACGAGCGCCGCGTGAAGCGGTGCAACGACCTTCGATATTTAGCGTCTTGACGGTTCGTTCCGCTCGCTAGTAAGCGAGCGGAATTCTCGCAGCGCGAGATTGCTACCAAGATTCGTTTCAACCTTGCCGGTGATTTCGGGTTTCCCCATGCTTTGCCGCCATGGCTGAACGGCCCGTTGCCACACTCAATAAACCTGACACAGCGCTCGAACTGACGCTGCGGCCGTCGCTCTTTTCTGATTTCACGGGGCAGCCGAAGGTCAAGGAGCGTCTCGAAATTTCTGTCGCCGCCGCCAAAAAACGAGGCGAGGCGCTCGATCACATTCTGCTCTCCGGTCCGCCCGGTTTGGGCAAAACGACGATTGCGAACATTCTCGCGAAGGCGATGGGTGGAAATCTCAAAGCCACCAGCGGCCCGACTATTGAAAAGGCGGCTGACCTGGCCGGCTTGCTGACGAATCTCGAAGAAGGCGATGTGCTGTTTATTGACGAAATCCATCGCCTGCAAAAGACGATTGAGGAATATCTCTATCCGGCGATGGAGGATTTCAAACTCGACATCATCATTGATCAAGGCCCGAACGCGCGCAGTGTCAGGTTGAATCTACCGCGCTTCACGCTCATCGGCGCGACGACGCGCAGTGGTTTGTTGAGTGCGCCGTTGTTGACGCGATTCGGGATGCGCGAGCGGCTGGATTATTACGTAGCGGAGGATTTGCAAAAGATCGTGATGCGTTCGGCGAATTTGCTCAACGTGGAGATTGAAGCTGCGGGAGCGCATGAAATCGCCCGACGCAGTCGCGGCACGCCGCGTATTGCGAATAATCTGCTGCGGCGGGTGCGCGATTATGCCGAGGTGCGTCATGACGGTCGGATTACGGCGGAAGTCGCAGATCGGGCGTTGGCGATGCTGGAGATTGACGAGAACGGCCTTGACGAAATGGACAAGCGCATCCTCGAAGCGATCATCGTGAAGTTCGGTGGCGGGCCGGTAGG
>CALAYC010000046.1 GCA_937894935.1 uncultured Verrucomicrobiota bacterium | reverse complement strand
CGCTTCCGGTGATGATTGTGTCCTACAAAGATCGCGAGGAAGACCGTTTGCGCGGCTTGAACGCCGGCGCGGATTATTACCTCACCAAAGGCAGCTTTCACGACGAAACCCTGATTCGCGCCGTCGTAGATCTGATCGGAGAAGCAGACGCATGAAAATCGGCATTGCCAACGACATGGTGCTGGCGGCCGAGGCGCTGCGACGCTTGATTGCGCGCTCTGCGAAGCACGAAGTGATTTGGATCGCCCACGACGGCGTGGAAGCCGTGAGGCGCTGCGAACGGGAACGGCCGGATGTGATTCTGATGGATTTGTTCATGCCGCAGTTGAACGGCATCGAAGCCACGCGGCAGATTATGAGTCGCACGCCCTGCGCCATTGTGATTGCGACCAACAGCGTGCGCACCAATACCGGCAAAGTGTTCGAAGCGATGGGCGCGGGGGCATTGGATGCGGTAAAAATTCCTACGTTGGCGGATTTGGAAAAACCGGATGGCGGACGCGAACTGCTCGCGAAACTGGAAACCATCAACAAGCTGGTGGGCGCGCCACCACGTAACGGAAAATTTCCTGCTCCACCACTGGCAATATCGCCGCGTCTGCCGAATGTGCGTGCGACCAAGCTGGTGGCCATCGGTTCCTCCGCCGGCGGTCCGGCAGCGTTGACGACGATTCTTTCGCACTTGCCTGCCAGTTTTCCGGCGGCGGTGGTGATCGTGCAACACGTGGATAAACAATTTGCGGAGGGGTTGACCGGTTGGTTTGCGACTCACTCCAAACTGGAAGTCCGCGTGGCGGCGGAGGGCGATGTGTTGCATCCGGGCGTCGTTTATCTTGCGGGTCGCGACCGTCATCTGGTGATGTTCAGCCCGACTCAGCTCGGTTATTCTACGAAGCCGGTCGAAACTTCGTATTGTCCGTCCGTGGATGTTTTCTTTAAAAGTGTGGCGCAACAATGGCGCGGGCGCGCAGTGGGTGTCTTGCTCACTGGTATGGGGCGCGATGGTGCAGAAGGCTTGAAAGCGCTGCGCGACGCCGGCCATGTCACCATTGCGCAGGACAAAGGATCGAGCGCGATTTACGGAATGCCTAAAGCCGCCGCGGAACTCAAAGCCGCGCAGGAAATTTTAGCGCTGGACAAAATCGCCGCTCGCCTCACGAATATTGTCACGAAGTGACGAATGCCTGACGACCGTTCCATCTCAAATCTGCCTGAAGACATTACGGTGTCGCCGCCACCGCCTGATTATCACGTGATGGTATTGCTCGTGGATGATCAGGCGATGGTCTGCGAAGCCATCCGTCGGGCGCTGGCTTCCGAGCCGGATGTGGATTTTCATTATTGCGCGGATGCGCGCGAGGCAATTGCCATCGCCAACCAGATTCGCCCCACGGTCATTTTGCAGGACCTCGTGATGCCAGGCATTGATGGACTGTCGCTCGTCAGCCAGTTTCGCAGCAACGCCGCGACGCACGACATCCCGATCATCGTCCTTTCCACCAACGAGAATCCTACGGTAAAAGGTCAGGCCTTTGCGTTGGGCGCGAATGATTATCTCGTCAAACTGCCGGATCGAATCGAACTCATCGCCCGCATCCGTTATCACTCGCGGGCGTTTCTCAATCAATTGCAACGTGACGCCGCGTATCGTGCGTTGCGGGAAAGCCAACAGCAGTTAATCAACAGCAACGCGCAACTCGTCGCCGTAAATCAGAAACTCGAAGAAGCCACGCTCGCGAAATCCGCTTTTCTCGCGAACATGAGCCACGAGATTCGTACGCCGATGAACGGGGTCATCGGTATGATTGCGCTGCTGCTGGATACGGATCTGACCGATGAACAGCGCGAATATGTCGAAGGCGTGCGCAGCAGTGCCGACGCGCTGCTCACGATCATCAACGATATTCTCGACTTCTCCAAAATCGAAGCGGGCAAGCTCGAGCTGGAACATCATCCGTTCGAGTTGCACACGTGCATCGAGGAAGCGCTCGAGTTGCTGGCCGTCAAGGCGGCGGAAAAGAAACTCGATCTCGCGTATCACGTTGATGACACCATTCCGAAAATTCTGGTCAGCGACGTGACCCGTTTGCGGCAGATTCTCGTCAATCTGATCGGTAATGCGGTGAAATTCACTCCCGCGGGCGAAGTGGTCGTTGAGGTCAAACCCGCTGCGCACGGGCCGCGTTCTCACAGTTCCGACCACGAGCTGGACACGAGTTTTCTGGCGCATCCCGAACAATGGTTGCTGCATTTCAGCGTCAGTGATACCGGTATCGGCATTCCGCTCGATAAGCAGCATCGTCTGTTCAAGTCGTTTCATCAGGTGGACGCTTCGACCACGCGTCACTTTGGTGGCACGGGTCTCGGTCTTGCGATCAGCAAACGTCTCGTGGAACTCATGGGCGGTCGCATTTGGGTGGATAGCGATGCCGGCAAAGGCGCGACGTTTCATTTCACAATTCTGGTTCAGGGCGCCGCCGCCAGTTCTCCGCCCGCGTGGCAATCACCACAACCGCAGCTCAACGGGCGACGCGCGCTGCTCGTTGAAGATGGCAAAAGTGTTCTCCGCATCGTGCGGCATCGCCTCGAACACTGGGGCATGACGGTTGTTCCAGTGGAAAATGCCAAGGCCGCACTGGAACAGGCGACGGGCGATTCTAAGTTCGATGTTGCGATCATTGATGTGCAACTCAACGACCAGGACGGGTTGGAACTGGCTCGCGAGATCCGGAAGCAGCATCAGCATCGTTTTCTGCCATTGATTTTTCTCTCGAACAAACGATTGCGCCAGGAAGATGTTCGGGCGGCGGACCTCGACGTCGCTCAGGTCATTCACAAGCCGGTTCGCCCGGCGCAATTACTCGAATCTCTCTGCCGCGCTCTCGGGGTTCAGGCGCAACGCGAAAAGAAAACGCCGTATTCGCCCGGTCTCGATTCGGATTTTGCGCGTCGGTTACCGCTGCGCATCCTTCTCGCGGACGACAATCCCATCAATCAAAAGGTCGGTGTCAGCGTGTTGAACAAATTGGGTTACATGGCCGACCTCGCCGACAACGGCGATGCGGTCCTCAAGGCACTCGAACAACGCGCTTACGATATTCTCTTTCTCGACGTGCAGATGCCGGAAATGGATGGACTCGAATGCACCCGGATTATTTGCCAACGCTGGACTCGCGATAAACGTCCGGTGATTATCGCGATGACCGGCAATGCATTGATGGGCGACCGCGAAAAATGTCTCGCCGCCGGCATGGATGATTACATCTCCAAACCAGTGCGCGTAGCCGAATTGCAAGCCGCGTTGGAACGTTGGGGGCCAACGAAGATTATCAAGCACGACACGTCGTATTTTCTGCGAAATCCTAACTCGATTTCACCCGGGTTGTTGGACGAGAGTGTGATTAACGATCTGCGGGACATGCCGCCGACTGAGGGCGTCAGCATGTTGCGTGAGTTGATCGATCTCTATCTCGAAAGCGCACCAGCGCGGGTCACGCAGATTGTTCAGGTCGCAGAAGATCCCAAAAAACTGGCGTTCCATGCGCACGCTCTGAAAAGCATGAGTCTCAATATGGGCGCGTGCAAAATTGTGGAAATTGCCCAACAACTGGAAAATCTCGGCAACTCCGGCAAAGTCACCGGCGCGATGCGCATGATTCAGGAGCTGGAGGAAGTTTTCACGCAAACCAAAGTGCAATTGCTCGTCTTACGCGATAAAGAAACAGCCGCTGCCGCCGAAGCGCAATCGTAAGCTGACCATTTTTAATCTGTTTCAAAGGAGTTTTTACACGTTGTGAAATTGATTTTTCCTGAACCACTATTTCCCGGCGATACGCTGGGCCTCGTCGCACCTGCCAGCGCGCCACCAGAACCGAAGAACGTTGACCGCGCCATCGCCGAACTTGAAAAGCTGGGTTTCAAAATCAAAATCGCGCCTCACGCCCACAAACGGCTCGGTTATCTCGCCGGAAATGATCGCGATCGCGCCGCCGACCTGATGCGCATGTTCATGGATAAAAGCGTTAATGCAATTATCTGTGTGCGCGGCGGCTATGGTACGGCTCGGCTGCTAACGCGACTGGATTACAAAAAGATTCGTCAACACGCCAAAATCTTTGTCGGTTACAGCGATATTACTTCCCTGCACTGCGCTTTCCTGACGCACGCCGGCATGGTGTCATTTCACGGACCGATGCTGAACTCAGAGTTCGCTGAACGCGATTTACCGGAATTCACGTTGCGCAGTTTTTTAACCACTCTCGCCGGACGCCCCGCGGAACATATCGCCGTTGGTTACGAAGAAAATACCGTCAAAACGCTACGCTCCGGCAAAGCGCGTGGAACGTTGATCGGTGGCAATCTTGCGCTGCTTTGCACCGTGATCGGCACGCCGTGGCAACCGTCGTTCAAGAATAACATCCTCTTTCTCGAAGACATCGGCGAAGCGCCATATCGCTGGGATCGCATGCTCACTTACCTTCTGAACTGCGGTCTGTTGCAACAGGTTTCCGGAATTGCCATCGGCTTAAATGCTGATTGCGAAGATCCACGTGCGAAAAAAGCGAAAGAATATCGGCAGACATTGGAAGAAGTTTTGAAGGAACGATTGCTTCCGCTGAAAGTTCCGCTCGTAATCGGATTACCGTTCGGGCATGTGTTGTCCAATGCCACGTTGCCTGTCGGGGTGCGCGCGACGCTGGATGCGAATCGCGGTCAGTTGCGTCTGGAACAAAGTGGTATCGCAACGTAGCTCGTCAACCGAACTTGCGCTTCAACCGCCACTGATCGTAGGCCAAACGCTGCTCAGAATTCATTGCGGCAAAATCAGGTGCGCCATCAGCTTTTCGTGGCCATGAGTCAGTTACCGTTGCGCCAGTAGAATTCCCTGTACGACCTGAATCGGTTGCTCCGTTTTGTTTCGGAACCGTTACCACAGCCCGCCGCGAGGTTTCTCCATAACTCATCGCTGCGTCTGTTAGTTTCAAATCGTCTTCCAGCGAACGATGCGGCTTGATGCCTTTGCCCTGTAATACGCCATGATACGCGCGCACGGCTTCTTCCGGCGAGATGCGGCCATCAGTGATCAGTCGCAACATTTCGATGAATGCCAGTTGATGCTCTGCGTTGTTGATTTTGCGACCAAACAACGCCACGCGCGCTCCGTATTTCTGAGCGTCGTGAATCAACTTGAAAGCATCGTAGGTCGTGCCTGAACCGCCGCCCATGATGCCGACGACCATGTTGGGATCGTATTGGCAAAGCTCCTCCATCGCGCGCGGGCCGTGATAAACTACTTTCAGGAAAATCGGCCGCCCGGTTTCCGGCACGCCAGCCAACGTCCGGAGAATGTTGTCATTGATAAATTCCCCCAATTTCTCCGGAGGAATACGGCTGTCCACGTTCGGATCGAAGACTTCGAGAAAATGCCGAAATCTTTTCCGTTCCGCTTCTTCGCGAAACTCTTTGTAGGCCTGTAAAGCCGCACGATCTTGCGCAAGATCATTGACGAACGTCACCGAATACAATCCGAGATTTGCGCCCGGAAAATCTTCGTTGCCATTTCGCTCGCATTCGATTTCGCCGCATTGAATGTGATCGATGCTCGCGGAGCGAAATGGTTGTGACGGTTCACGCGTATAGCAACCATGCCGCACCGCCCAGACATCCGTTGTGTCATTTGCCCGCGCCGCCGGAGTAACATGCGAGTTTTTGAAGAGTCCTTCTTTGATCGTGAGTTGCTCGTTGACGTAGGCCGACATCAACATGATGTCCACCAGCCCTTGATGCGTAACCTCGCGAATGATATCGAGAAACTCGGGTAGATTCCGATAGCCAAACTCTTCGCGCGACCAGACCTCGGGTGAAAATTGCGCCGGTCTCGCACCGTGTTTCGCCAGATAATCCCGCGTTCCAGTAGCTCGCACGCCGAACGCCATGTCCGCATCCTTGGCATCGGCAATGATAAATGCGCGCGATTTTGGATTCGCTTTAATCTCAGCGATTTTTTTATCGAGCGACTTCACGGCAGCAAAGAAATTCTCACTTCATCTGTTTGAGAATCTGCTCCGTGATGGCTTGTACCGCCTTCTCCGCCTCCGGATCAAAGCCAACCGCCTGCGATTGGTCCGCGGGGATGACGCACATCGCGCCCGGACGCCAGTCGCCTGTATCGCATAATTCACATTCCTTCATGTTGTAGCGCGGATCCACAAAGCCGAGGCTCTTTTTGATGTTCAAGATGTCCTTCATCTGCGAGCCGGTGAAGGTTTGAATCGGTTTGCCCAACTGGCCGGCGACGACAATCGTGCGGCAATACGCCTCAATGATTTCCATGCGCCAATAGGCTTCCTCGATGTTGTTGTGCGACCATGTCACCACACCATGATTCGCCATCAGGATGGTGTTGTATTGATCAGTTAATTCAGCGACCAACTTGCCCATGTCCGGCGAACCCGGCGTGCGATATGGCGCGACACCGACCGAACAAAACACTTCATACTCCGGCAACATACACGTCGGCGGCGCTTCTCCGACAATCGCGAACGCCGTCGCATACGGCGGATGACAATGACACGTTGCCACGGCTTTCGGTTGCCGCTTCATGATTTGCAGATGCATGAGAATTTCGCTCGTGCGCTTCTTCGTGCCGAGGAGTTGATTGCCCTCAAAATCCACCAGACACATATCTTCCGGCTTGAGCGAGCCTTTGCTCACCAGCGTCGGCGTGCAGATAGCGATATCTTCACCAACCCGAATCGCCATGTTGCCACCGTTGCCGTCCACGTATTCACGTTCCCACAATCGCTTACCCATCGCGCAAATCTGCTCTTTCAAACCGTACGCGTACGGCGAATTGAAAAATGCTTCCAGTTCCGCTCGTGAACTTTTTGAAGTGAGCGGTTTTGCAGGCGGAGTCGCAACGCCCTTTGTTCCCGGCACACCGTTTCCTGCTGAGGATTTCAATTCGCGATCCTGCAAAAACTCGCGAGCCGATGGCGTTAAAATCGCGTCAGCAGGCAGATTGTCCAGGCTTTGCCCGTTGCGGACCATCTGCTCCAAATCCTTCAAACTGATGACATTCTTCATAACAAAAATCAGAACCTAGGAGGTAGAAGTTGGGAGTTAGAATTTCCAAAAGTCAGTCGCACGACGCTCCTAACTCCTAACTTCCAACTCCTATCTCCTAACCTCAGCCCTTCCACGGGCTGTAAAACATTTCATCCACGAGCGCCGCGTTAATGGCGTCAACCGGCGTCGGTTCGGCAAACGGTTGCGCGGCCTCGCGACCTTCCACGTAGCCAATGACGTGTCCGATTCCGCCGCCAATCGCATCGTAAACCACCAGACTCGGGTCTTTGCCCATCGCAGTCGGCGCATCAATGCCAGCAGCAAACTGTTCGCGGCTGAACGGACTCACCACGAGAAACCGCCCGCCTTCGAGCGACTTCACCGCCTTGCTCAACGTCACGCGACCGATGACTGTTCCAAGTTTCATTTAATTTGAAATCCGAAATCCGAAATCCGAATGCCGAAAGAAATCCGAGATCCGAAGACCGAATCAAATCTCCCGTTTGCGCCGTTGCTTTCGGATTCCGATCTTCGGACTTGGGTTTCTGTCTTCGGATTTTTCATACCCTCACTCCCGGTTCATGTTCATCCACCACACCAATCACCAGCCAGCGCACCGGGCTCTTCTCATCGCCGACCGCTTTGCGCGCCGCCGCGCCGTCCGATGAGATGACCACTTGCTGATGCATGCCCGCACCATGCGCATCAATTGCCACTTGCGGCGCACCTTCCGCCTGACCATCCGCGCCGATGGGCTGACAGATCACAAGTCGCCAACCATCGAGACTCGGATGTTTCCGAGTTGCCACGATGTTGCCTTCGACACGAGCTAATAACATAGGATTTAGAAACTAGGGGCGAGGAGTTAGAATGGCCGATGCGTAGCCGTTCAACAGTCGCCCTACTTCTTCATACAAACCAAGCAACTTTTCGGAGTCGCCATAGCCAAGATCCTTCGCGAGGATCAAATAGTAATGCACCTCTTCCAACGAGCCTTGCGCGATGTTAAAAAACCGAACCTTGTCGTTTGAGCCACGTTTCGGAAAACCCTCGGCGATGTTCGCTGGAATAGATACCGCAGCCCGCCGAATCTGAGAAGTCAGACCAAAACGCTCGTCCGTCGGAAACTCTCGCGTGAATCGATAAACTTCCAACACGAACTGATGCGCCTTTTGCCAGACGATCAATTCTTTGAAGCTTCGCGCGGGTGTTTTCATTCTAGTTCCTAACTCCTAGCTCCAAACTCCTCAGAATATCCTCAACTTATCCACCATCACACAACGGCGCACGCGCGTGAACGTGCGTGGATTGCAAATACCTTCACCGGTCGTCGTGGCGATGGAAAAATTGGAATATCCTTCGCCGCCTGCGCCCAAACCCGCGAGGCACGAACCGTTCTTGATAAACAACGTCGTCTCCAGCGCGCGCGCCATTGCCGTCATGTTGGCCACGTCGTGCGAATGAATCATCGCCGAGTGCTTGTAATTGTGTTCGGCTTTCTTCGAAGCGACCACGCCCTCTTCAACGGTTTTAACCCGCACAACCGGCACAAACGGCATCATCTGTTCTTCTTCCACAAACAAATGGTCCGGGCCGGTTTCGCCAATCAACAATTGCGTGCCGCGAGGAATCGTTACACCAGCGGCCTTGGCCAGAATTTCCGGATCCTTGCCGACCAAATCGCGATTCACAACCGGATGAGGGCAACCCGCGCCCTGGCCTGGCGGAAAAACAAATGCTGCTTGCGCCAGATTTTCAATCTGCGCCGCGTTCAGCCGGAACGCTCCGTGTTTCTCCATGGCGCTCATGAATTTTTCGAAGAACGGTTCCAGCACGAACACCTCTTTCTCGCCGATGCACAGCAGGTTGTTGTCGTAAGCTGCGCCGGCAACCACGCACTTGGCCGCGTTGTCGAGACAACTCGTGCCATCCACGAGCACCGGAGGATTTCCCGGACCAGCACAGATGGCGCGTTTACCGCTGGCCATCGCCGCTTTCACAACGCCCGGTCCGCCCGTCACACACAACAACCGGACATTTTCATTTTTTGAAATTGCATCGAACGATTCGAGCGTCGGGGGCTCGACGATGCAGGCGAGATTTTCGATTCCAAGCTCGCGATGAATCGCTTGGTTGAAGGTTCGTGCCGCCGTCACGGCGCATTTGTATGCACCCGGATGCGCGTTGAACACCGCGGTGTTTCCCGCCGCCACCATGCTGATGATGTTGCATGCCATTGTGGGAATGGAATGCGTGCTGGGCGTCACTGCGCCGATGACTCCGAAGGGCGCAAATTCTTCCAGCGTGATGCCGTGGTCGCCGCTCAAGGCGAACGGGTTCAGGAATTCCGTACCCGGAATTCCGCGCTGGCCTTTCAGCTTCTCTATCTTGTGATCGAGCCGGCCAATTTTTGTTTCAGCGAGTTCAAGCTTTCCCCACTCCTCGGCTTTGGCATCGCAAATGTCTTTGATGATCTTGATGACCGTGTTGCGACCGGCGACACCTTTTTCCGACAACTGCAAAAAAGCCTCATGCGCAGCTTCACACGCTTCATTCGCGTCTTGAAACACACCGAACTTTCCGCGCAAAGCGGTGCGCGTCGTAACAGACTTTTTTCCACCGCACCCGCACCAATCATTTTGCGGCACGGCCGGCGTGGGTGCGGTTTGAGTTTCTGTTGTGGTTGAGTTGCCGCCAAGGCGACCAAGCACCTCAGACACCACATCACGGATCAAAGTTTCATTCACTGCGCTCATAAAAACTATTTGAGTTCAACAACTCCAAAGTCAGTAACAACTACAGATACTTCGCCATCTGCGTCGAATCCGGCATATGTCGCATACACGCCATCGCCAAAACCCGAACTGAAAGCCACTATGTTTTGCAAGCCGTCTCCAAGCTTGAAATTCAACCAACTCCAAGTGTGGACATAGGTTTTGTCCATTTCAGCACTAAGCACCTCGTAGTAGTTCGGATTCTTTTTCATGAGTCCCTGTAATTCCCTCCCGGCTTTCGCATCCATGAAACAGCCAATCCCGGCATCAACCGGATAACCAAAGTAGTCATCAGCCTTTAGTGCGGAAGAATCCTCTCCTTCAACCCTCAATATGTCCCATGCAACCGGCGCAGTATTTCGAAAGCGTATAATTGCAAAAGCGACCCGCTGATCATTGCCGAGCATCGCTACACTCAGCACAACCGGAAACGAACCTTTCGGCAAAAGCAGGTCAAAATGTTCTGCTTCAGGAAAAACAACCGGGTCACACGCCACAAGTTTCCCGGTCGTCAGCAGAAGATCACCAACAGAATGATGCTTCAGCACAGTATCCCCGAGCCGCATGTCGTCTGACAGTGCGGCAACGAGATAGTCACTGGATACTGGCAAACGCATTCGTGGTTAAGCCTTCCCGCTGAAGATTTGTTTTCCGAGCACGTCCACACTGTCCACGATGCCGATGATGACCGCGTCCACAGGCGCGTCTTTCATACCGGGCGCGAGTCGGGCGCTGCTGCCCTGACAGAACATCACCATTTCACCGATACCTGCGCCGAGCGTGTCCACCGCCACGATGGTGTTCGCGCCGGGACGGAACTTCGTCGGATCTTTTTCATCCACGAGTTGCGGACGCAGCAACAGAAGTTTGCGCCCCGACATGTTCGGGTCTTTCTTGGTCGCGACCACTGAACCTTCGACTTTGGCCAAAAACATAGAAGTCAGGAGTTAGAAGTCAGGAGCTAGGAGAACCAGAAGCAGCCTGGCGCGAGCCATTCTAACTTCCAGCTTCCAGCTTCTAACTACTTCTTTTTCGGCAACACCGCTTCCACGTCACTGTGCGGGCGGGCAATGACGTGCACGCTGACCACTTCGCCTTTGATGGCTTTGATGGCTTGCGCGCCGGCGTCGGTGGCGGCTTTGACGGCGGCAACGTCGCCGACCACGCAGGCGGTGACCAGGGCGTTACCGACCTGTGTCATAGGGCCGACGAGTTCCACGTTTGCGGCCTTGAGCATGGCGTCCGTCCCCTCGACGAGGGCGACGAGTCCACGCGTTTCGATCATTCCAATGGCTTGAGGCATATACTTAGTTCTTAGTTGATGGTTGAGAGTTGAGAGAAAAAATTTGAACCACGAATGGACACAAATGAACACGAATCAAAATCAATCGACGCGAAAGGGGCGCGGGCTTCAGCCCGCTTCAACGCCACAATTGCAAGACAACCTGAAGCGACCTTCAGGTCGCGCTCCTGTCCCCCGTATTCGTGTCGATTTGCGTTCATTAGTGGTTAATTCTTTTGCGCTTCGAGCAAACGCTTCGTTTCTCGCGCGACGACAAGTTCTTCGTTCGTCGGAATCACGAGAAGTTTCACACGAGAACCGGGTTTGCTGATGACGGCCTCAGCCGCGCGCGTATTGGCGTTGAGCGCGGAATCCAATTCGATGCCGAGGCTCTCGAGATTTGCACAAATCGCCGCACGAATATCAGCGCGGTTCTCGCCGATGCCGGCCGTGAACACGAGCCCATCCGCACCGCCTAACTCGAAAAAGTAGCTGCCGATCCAATGCCGCGCACTGGCGATGTAAGTTTCAATCGCGAGCTTTGCGTTTTCGTTCCCCTGGTCCGCTGCCGTAACGACATCGCGTATGTCATTTGAAACACCGCTCAGTCCCTTCAAGCCGGATTCCTTCGTGAGCTGGCGTTGCGCTTCTTCAATCGTGATGCCAAGCGTCTTCACCGCATACGGAATCGCTTCGGCATCCAGATCGCCGACGCGATTGTTTTGCGGTAAACCGGATTGCGGACTCATGCCCATGCTTGTGCCGATGGCGACGCCATCACGAATTCCGGTAATGCTTGAGCTGCCGCCGAGATGACACGAAATCACCCGAAGCGGAGCGCCATTTACCGACGTTTTCCCACCGTCCACATAAAGTTTGCGGACACGTTCGGCGACATCGTTTCGCCCAAGCAATTCTGCCGAGCGTTCGGCGATGAACTTGTGGCTCGCGCCGTGAAAGCCCCAGCGGCGAACGCCGATGTCGTGCCAGGCTTGCGGCACGGCGTAGCGCATCATGGCCTCGGGCGCAAACTGGTAGAACGCGGTCTCGAACAATCCCACCAGCGGCACACCGGGCATGCGTTTCCCAAACAGGCGGATGCCGGTGATGTAAGGCGGATTGTGCGCGGGCGCGAGACCGTTGTATGCCTCCATCGCGCCGAGCACGCGTTCATCAAGTCGCACGCAACCGGTGACGTTTTTGGCAATCACGGTTTTGAAACCGACCGCGGCAAGTTCGCTTTCGGTCGCGAGTGCGCCAGCGTCTTTGAGTTGCGCAAGACAATCCTCAATCGCCTTCGGATAGTCAGCCACGCGCTCGAAGCCGCCTTTGTGCAAAAGGCGCTCGGCGTTGTTCGAGAAATCGAACAAGCGCCACTTGAGCGAAGTGCTGCCGATATTGGCGATCAGGATTTTCACGGGCCTAGGGTTCTTGGTCTTAACTTCTTCTTGCTCTTAATCTGAGCCGATGCGCTGGAGGATTAAGAGCAAGTTTACGATTAAGAGGTTATTGCAGCCACTTGCCGAGAATTCCCAAGTCATCGTGCGGACGCGGAATCACCTGGACGGCGACGACCGAGCCAACTTGTGCGGCGGCGGCCGCACCGGCGTCGGTCGCGGCTTTGACGGCGGCAACGTCGCCTCGGAAAAATCCGGTGACATATCCGCTGCCGATTTTTTCCCAGCCGGTCATCGTGACGTTTGCGGCTTTGAGCGCGGCATCGCACGCTTCCATCAGCGCGCAAAAGCCTTTGCATTCAATCATTCCAACTGCTTGCTGTGCCATAAAATCAGTTTCTGGTTGATGGTTGAGAGTTATTTCTTTGCGGCGACAACTTCCGGCACGAATGCCTTGAGCAGATCTTCGTGCGGACGCGCGATGATGTGCGAGCTGACGAGTTCGCCGACTTTGGCCGCAGCTTTTGAACCGGCGTCCACGGCGGCTTTCACGCTGCCGACATCGCCCTTGGCGAGAACGGTGATCAATCCGCCGCCGATCGGGATCGTCTTGACCAACGTGACGTTGGCCGCTTTCACCATGGCATCGCTGGCTTCCACGCTGCCGACGTAGCCTTTGGTTTCAATCATGCCTAATGCTTCACTCATTTGTTTTCTCCTGTTTGGGTTAATTGATGGTTGAAATTATTTGATCAGCTCCACAGGCGTATTCGGCTGCAAGTTGCACGCGTTGCCTTCGTCGGTATCAATGTGAACTTCGAGTTTGAAACTCGTGTCCACGCGACAAAGCATTTTCTCAAGCGTGAGGCCGCATTCACCGCCGATGCGCAACTTCATCCAGTCGCCGGCTTTCACGCCGTAAAATTCCGCGTCCGTCGGATGCATGTGCACGTGACGCAAGGCGCGAATCACGCCATCCGGCATTTCGAAAAATCCCGCCGGTCCCATCAACATAGCGCCCGGCGTATCTTTGATGTCGCCCGATGGGCGCAACGGAATATCAAACCCGAGTGCGATGGCGTCCGTGTAGGCGAGTTCCACCTGATTGAGATTCCGGCACGGACCGAGAATGCGCAGATTGGAAATCACGCGACTGCGCGGGCCGATGAGCGTCACGGTTTCCTTCGCCGCAAACTGCCCTTCCTGATAAAGCCACTTATGAACCTGAAGCTGATAACCTTTGCCGAACAGCGCTTCGACGGCTTCCTGCGTGAGATGACAATGACGCGCGCTGATGTTCACCACGAGCGGATTCGGCGCGGACGCCGCACGCGGCAGCGGTTTTCCAAGCCGCGCATAAACCGCCTGTCGAACGAGATGTTCAACGACAGCACGATGAGGAACTGGTGTTGTAACGGCCATTATTGCTTTATTATCCAGTTGAGATCTCCCTCGGAAAGCGGTTGCTTAGAACAATTATTCACAAGCCACAAGCCACTCTCCCGTATCTTCTTTTTCGGCGAGCATTGCCCAATCCAATTTTCGGACGGCTGACAATCTGCACAACAGAACAACGTCGAAATGATTTTTGATTCAAGCTCAAGTCGTTCTTGTTGCCCATCCACCGGCAAAACAACAAAACTGAAATTCTCTTGGATAAATTGCGATACTCGCCCCTCGATTTCGTTTTGTCTGGTTGGGTCAACGAACTTCCCATACTCAGCTCGCCCTTGACGTGAAGTAAGATCGTATTCCCACACATCTAGATAAGGATCCTTTGCCTCAGACAAGAGAGCACGACC
>CALAYC010000045.1 GCA_937894935.1 uncultured Verrucomicrobiota bacterium | reverse complement strand
GAGGTCGCGCGATTCGAGTCGCTTGATGTAGCGGAGCATCTCCGTCTCGGAGTGGTAGCGGTTGAAGACGGGGTGCTGGAGGAATTTGCTGGTGCGTGGCAACGGAATGGCCGAGCGATAATCTGCTTTTTGTGCGCCTTTTCCTTGGGACAATTCGGTCGAAGGATTGTGACAGAAAAGCAGGAGAATTCGTTCCACATCCTCCTCTGAGCATACCTCATCGAGAGATATGCCGATCTGGTTACTATCAACCTGTCGAAAATTAAAGCCGACTTTCTCTCCATTCTTGATGATTTCTGACGCGCTCTTAACCGGAATCGTGAGCGTATCGAAGAACGTTTTATTAACTGGAACAAAATCAAGATTCTCCAAACCTTCAGCGAGACGTGCTGTCAGTTGATGAACCCGCTCCGCAATCTTCTTCAATCCCTCCGGTCCGTGATAACAGGCGTAGAGCGACGCCATATTCGCGAGCAGCGCCTGGGCCGTGCAGATGTTGCTCGTGGCTTTCTCGCGGCGGATGTGTTGCTCGCGCGTGCCGAGGGCGAGTCGCAACGCGGGTTTGCCGCGTGCGTCTTTGGACACGCCGACAAGGCGACCGGGCATCTGGCGTTTGAATTCATCACGCGTGGCGAAGAATGCGGCGTGCGGTCCGCCGTAACCGAGCGGCACACCAAAACGTTGTGCGCTGCCCACGGCGATGTCCGCGCCAAATTCGCCCGGCGGTTTGATGAGTGTGAGCGCAAGCAGATCGGTTGCAACTGTCACCATCGCGCCCGCCGCGTGAGCTTTTTCAACAAACGGCTCGTAATTGTGAATCGCGCCAAACGTATCAGGATATTGCACCAACGCGCCGAACACTTTGTCGCTGAATTCGAAACTTTCCGCGTTACCGACGACGGCCTCGATACCGAGCGCTTTGGCGCGCGCAGAAACAACTTCGATGGTTTGCGGATGACAGGTTTCAGAGACGAAGAAAACATTGCGACCATCCTTGAGCCGATGCGACATGGTCATTGCTTCGGCAGCGGCGGTGGCCTCGTCGAGCATTGAAGCGTTCGCAATGTCGAGCGCAGTGAGGTCGGCGACCATCGTCTGGAAATTCAGCAACGCTTCGAGGCGGCCCTGGGAAATCTCCGCCTGATACGGCGTGTATTGCGTGTACCAGCCCGGATTCTCGAACACGTTGCGCTGAATCACCGGCGGCGTGATGCAATCGTAGTACCCCATGCCGATGAACGAGCGGAACACCTGGTTCTGTGACGCGATGGATTTGAGTTCGCGCAAGGCTTCGAATTCCGATTTCGGTGCCGGCAGATTCAGCGGTTTGCTCAGCCGAATTCCCTTCGGCACGGCGGCGTCCACGAGCGCGTCGAGTGAATCGAAGCCGACGACCTTTAACATTTCGGCGGTTTCGGCGGCGTTAGGGCCGATGTGGCGACGGACGAATTGATCCGGGTGAGCGAAGGTTTCAGCGTGTTGATTCCGAGATTCCGAAAAAGACATGGCCGGGGTAGCTTAAATTCCGACCGTCCGTTAGCAAGTTGCTTTTGGAAAATCGAAGCGCCAAGTTCCCGTTTCGTATGAAACAAGCCTCAAAACAGAACGCAGAAAACACTTCGCCGCCCTTTAAAATCAGAGCTATCTGCAAAGAAATCCCGGCAAATCGAAGCAACAAATTCTGTCGCAGCGGAGCCCAACGTTTTGATTACAGCTTATTATTGGAATAAGCTTCGTAACGTTCGGCGACGCGACCAGATTTCACGTCGCCGGAATGCACCAGCACGCCGACGCGCGTGGAAAGCGATTCTCCTTTTTTGAGCGTGAACGGTTTTCCGCTTTTCGCATCCACGCGCCGCGGCCCGAAACAACCATAATCCCGCGTAAGCCACTTATGCGGATGTTCGTTGGCAGGATAACTGAACATCGCGAGCCCTTCAGCATCCGGCACACCGGTGCGCGAGAAATCCACCCAGCGCGCTTCTTTCAAATTGGTTTCCTTCTGCCCGATTGCGCCCGCAGAATTCACGATCACCCCGCTGCCGTTGGAATTGAAATCCTCGTTCAAGCGAATAAACGGCCAGGCGTAGTGGACCTCATCACTGCGAAACGTCACATCTCCATAGCTCGCGGTCAGCGTGAAATCGAGATCGAGGAAATATTCACCTGCCCCGAGCGCAACAATCCGAATACTACGTGCGTCATCGAGTACCAGCGTTTTGCCATGATCCATTTCCCAGATGAGTTTCAACCTAAGCTCCGCTTTGCCGCTCGCGCCGGAATCCTTGGCCGTCGTGAGTCCGATGTGACGGATGCGATCGCGAAACGGCGGTTGCGGATTCTTTTTATCGCCCGCGCCGGTGTAGAGCGCGTTGTAAAACGAAGCTTCCCGCTGTCCTTCAAGCTGCACGGTGTCCGTAAACCAGAACGACCGATGATGCGGATACGGCTCGGTTTTTTGCACGGTCATGGACTTGCCGGACGGACTGCGTAACGGATAAATGTGCGGCAAATCCCAATTCGTACCGTAGCAATAAGTGAACGCGGTCTGGCTGCCGAGGCGCACGTGCAATTGTTGCTGCGCGGCATCGTTCTCGAATTCAATCGGAACTTCCGCCGCGCCAGCAACGAACACAACAAACTCCAGCGCCACCATCGCGGCGAGCCAACGAATTTTCATGCGCATTGAATCAAATGGTTTCCGGCGCGACCCACGGTTTGCGGCGTTCGCGATCGAGATATTGATTCGCCTCTTTGTCACCGACGAATTCTTCCTTCACCGGATCCCAGCGCAACTTGCGACCGGTCCAACGTGCGATGTTGCCGAGGTGACACATCGTCGCCGAGCGATGCCCGATTTCCACGTCGGCAATCGGTCGCTCACGGGTCTTGATGCAATCGAGCCAGTTCTTCATGTGATTGTCGTTGAAGTCACGCGGACGCTTGCGCAACACGTCAATGGCGAGTTCTTCGGGATCTGATTCCAGGAAGCCGCGTTTAATCGTCACCGTGCCTTTTTCACCGATGAAAATCGCGCCACCCATTGTGGCCGCTTCGCCCGGCTCGACGATGACACCATTTGCATAACGATAGAAAACTTTCGGGTCGGTCGTGATGCCGTCGCCGCGTTTCTGACTTTCCGGTTGCGTGTAAGTTGGAGGATTGAACTTTCCGCCTTCGGTCCAGATTTCAACCGGTCCGCTTTCGTCCATGCCGAGCGCGCATTGAATCTGATCCAAACCATGCGAGCCCCAACCGGTCATCTCGCCGCCGGAATAAGGACGGAACGAAAGCCAGCCCGGATTCGCGCGCGGCAAATACAAATCCTGATTAAACGGCACCGGCTCGACCGGTCCGCACCACATGTCCCAATCGAGCCCATCGGGAATTTTCTGCGCCGGCAACTTGCCTTCCCAGGGGCTCGGATAGTTGTATGCGATGACTTTGGAAATTTTGCCGATGCCACCTTCGCGAATGAGTTTGCAGCCGATGTAATTCTGCCATTGCGACCGCTGTTGGCTGCCGACCTGAAAGACGCGATTGTATTTGCGCGCCGCCTGAACGATGAGTCGCCCTTCGCGAATCGTCAGCGTCAACGGTTTCTCCGCGTAAACATCTTTGCCGGCCTGACAGGAATGCACGCAGATTAACAAACGCCAATGTTCCGGTGTCGCGGTAATGACTGCGTCCACGTCTTTCTGCTCCAGCAACCGACGATAATCCTGAAACGCGACAGCGTCGTGTTTGGTGGCGACTTCTTTGGCGCGATTGATGTTCACGTCCGCCACAGCTACCAGACGTGCTTCGGGACGCTTCAGCAAAATGCTCAGCAAACCGGTTGATTGTCGTCCCATCCCGATGATGCCGATGCCGATGCGGTCGTTCGCACCAGGCCGCCCCGCCTGTGCGAGCACACCGCCGGGGAGAATTTGCGGCAACGCCGCACCCGCCAATAGCGCGGTGCTGCTTTGTAAAAAACTTCGCCGAGTCAGAACGCCAGCGCGGACGCGTCGTGGTGATTTTGATTTCATAGCTTTAATGGTTGGTGCTGCTCATGGTCAGCATAAACGTCGTGGTGCAACAAATGAGTCAGCGTGGTTTAGAACGAGAACCAGGTTCATCGCGAAGCGGACGCGGTGAAAACGTGCTGATAAAATTATGATAAGCCTCGTTCAATTGTCCCGGAGTCAACGCACCGCGATGCACCCAAACGCGATAGCGACAGCGAATCGACTCCCCCGGTTGAAACGTTTGCGCTTTGACTCCCGGCCAGCCGACACACAACACGCCGTAGTGCCGCGTCAGCCATTCGGGTGGAAAATTCGGATGCGTCGGCGCGATAAAAATCGTTACGCCGCTCGGAGAAGTTGCGCCGCGAAAAATGGCCGAAAAATCCGCCCAGGCTAATCGCGTCACCGAAAGGTCGTTCGTTGTGACTCCGTCCGGCACAGTGATAGACGGCGGCGTTTTGTGCGGGCCGAAGCGCAATGTGAGGCCGCCATAACTTTTCTCTTCCGCACCGCGCAACGTCAGCGGTTCGTCCAATGGCGTCCAGATCAACTCGACGTCAATCGCCCGTCCGTTAACGTGCGTCGGCATCACGCGAAACCAGACTTCTTCGCGAACGATTTTCCGGTCGCCAATCAGCCAATGATTCTGCACGCCGAGAATCGCAGCGGTTTCGCTCGCTTCCCGTTTCAACCAGCGTTCGAACTCATGTCGCACGCCATTCAACATCCAGAGGTCCACTTCATTCGTGCCACTGGTCACATGCGGCCACGCCCAGAACAGACCGCGATGATGATAATGATCACGCGGAAAGTCGTCTGTCAGCAGTTCACCATCCAATCCGTACAACGGATGCACGTAACTGCTGCGCGCACGATCCGCAGGCACGTTCGTCCGACTGATGACGCCATGATTGTAAACGAAGACCGGTTTGTCGCCTTCCCAAAGACCGAGCGATTTATCCGTTACGTCTCCAAAACGAAATGCATCGGCTGCCACAGGCAAAACCACTGCAAGCAGGCCGATTAACAACAAATTGATTTTCATTTGAACGTTCGGATTAGATTTCGACTCGCAGCGCATCAATCTTCGATTCGTCAATTTCTACGCCTAATCCCGGACCGGTCGGCACTGCAAGCTCGCCCTGCTCCACTTTGAACGGTTGTTTCAAAATTGAACCGCCAAGAAACTGCGGTCCATTCAATGCGGCGGGATATTTCAAGTCATACGCGCCATACAAAATCAGCGATGCGGAAAGGGAAACATCCGGATCCGTCAAACCGCTGCCGAGAAACATCATGCCGGCATCAAGCACTCGTTCCACTTGCCGACGCGCCTCAGTCAATCCGCCACAGCGCGCCGGCTTCATCGCGACACCGTCGAGACATTTCAACTTGATGAATTCCTCCAACTCGACCGATGACACAACGCCTTCATCCATGATGATGGGCAATGCGCCTTGTTTTTTGAGGCGTTGATAGCCGGTAATATGATTCGCTGGCAATGGTTGTTCGATTACCGGCACGCCGATCTCCGCCAACTTCGGAATCACCGCAAGCGCAGTCGCTTCGTCATATCCACCGTTTGCGTCCGCCCAAAGAAATCCATCCGGCACGAGACGTTTAACGATGCGGCACATCTCAACATCGAACTTCGGATCGGGTGCGACTTTGACGTTGAAATGTTTGTAACCGCGCGCCTTGCCTTGTTCTATCAGCGGCTCGATTTCATCCAGCGTGCGCGGATTCAGCGTCCAACTGAGCGTGAGCTTGCTGCGACCTTTACGTTTCCAGAATTGCGCGATGTTCTGATGACGCAACTTTCCGTTCAGGTCCGCGAGCGCGAGATCAACGCCCGCCTTGCAAATCGGTTGGCCGGTGGAAAACGACGGCGCGATGTTACTATTTAAAATGGTTTCAATCGCTGCGTGATCGGACGGATCAACACCAACCAGTTCCGGCGCAAGATAACGCGTGATGGTGTAATAAACCGATTCGATGGTTTCGTAACTCCATTTGGGAATCGGCACGCTTTGCCCCCAACCGACCGTTCCGTCGCTCGCCGTAATTTTCACCAACACCGCCGGACGACCGGACGGACGTCCTTTCGGACCTTCAAAAAATTTGAACCGTCCGACCATCGGATAAATCAGCGGCGTCGCTTCAACTTTCGTGATACGCGGTGATCGAGGCGCAGTTTCGGCGGAACTGAGAGTCGGCAGCGCGATCGCCGCGCCGGCGACCGCAGTGGTTTCAAGAAATTGGCGACGCGACAGATTCACGGAATTTTCAATCGACGGTGGTTATCACGGATTATTCGGCTCATGAATAAATGGGAACGCGTTGTTTCTACTCCGCACTCGCGACGCTGGCAATCGGTAAATCCTTCCAGTTCTGGTGAAGCCAAAATGTTTCGCATCCGAGTGACTGAAAAAATTTTCCGCATCACAACACCACTCATAACCGTTCAACGAGGATGATTAAGCGCCGCAAAAGTACTGTTCGCGATGACAAATTTGCGTGTCGGTTCGTTGAATTCAGACGCCTGCGAAACCGCTTTTACGTCCAGAAAACCCGGCTTGTTACGCCGCCTCGGGAGCGCTTAATAAGCGGGTTTCGCGTCAAATCGCCGCCCTACAACCGGTTTGGCTGCGGTTTCTAAACCGCCCCTACTAATTGTGTTTTCCGACTGAAAAAAGCCGAAAATTACATTGTGCGTAGGCGGTCAAATTTCTACTATTCTGGCGAGCCTGTCAGCGCCCCAACATCCCTGCTGACAAAGGTGAATTCTTATGTCCATTGAGAGCGAAGTGTCCGCCGAAACTAAAGCTGCGCAAAGCACGTCAGTGAAGTCCGATTACGGGTCTGCGCAACTCGGAAAACTCGAAGGTCTTGAAGCCGTCCGCAAGAAGCCCGGTATGTACATCGGCGGCACAGACGAACGCGCCTTGCATCACTGCGTGAGCGAGGTGCTCGATAATTCCGTGGACGAACATCTCGCCGGCCATTGCACCAAAATCGAAGTCACCATTCACGTGGATGGATCGATTTCCATTCGCGACAACGGTCGCGGCATTCCGGTGGACATTCATCCGCAGTATAAAATTCCCGGCGTGGAAATGGTGCTCACGACGTTGCACTCCGGCGGCAAATACGGCCAGGGTGGTTATAAATTTTCCGGCGGCACGCACGGTGTCGGCGCCAAATGTGTGAATGCCGTTTCCGAATGGTTTGAAGTGGAAGTCTCGCGCGACGGTCAGGTGCATCACATGGAATTTGAGCGTGGCAAGACGACCAAGAAACTTGAAGTCATCGGCAAAGCTACCGGCACAGGCACGCTCATTACGTTCAAACCCGATCCGGAAATTTTCCGCGAGACGACCGAGTTCAAGGCCGATCGTATTGCGCAACGCTTGCGCGAACTGGCGTTTCTGAATTCCGGTCTGGAAATTCTTTTTACCGACGAACGGAACAGCGGGCATGGGACAGAACGATTTTATTATAAAGACGGCGTGGATGAATTCGTAAAGCAGCTCAACAAAAACAAAGAGCCGCTGCATCCCAAAACCATCAGCTTCCGCAAAGAACAGATAGTCGAAACTCCCGACAAGAAGGTCGAAGTGCATGTCGAAGCGGTCATGCAATACAACGACAGCTACAATGACCAGGTGCTCTGTTACACAAACACGATTCACAATCCGGACGGCGGCACGCATCTCTCCGGTTTTCGCAGCGCATTGACCCGCGCCATCAATCAATACGCGAAGACCAACAACCTGCTGAAAGAGAAAGACCCGCAGATTACCGGCGACGACGTGCGCGAAGGTTTGACCGCGGTCATCTCGGTGAAACACAGTGACCCGAAGTTTGAATCGCAAACCAAGGTGAAACTCATTTCATCCGAAGTGGAAAGCATCGTCGGCTCCGTTTGCTATGAAGGGTTGATGAATTATTTCGATGCAAATCCACCGGTTGCAAAACGCATCATCGAAAAAGGTCTCAACGCGGCCCGCGCACGCGAAGCGGCGCGTAAAGCGCGTGAAGCAGTTCGCAAATCCGCACTCACCGGTGGCGGATTGCCCGGTAAACTCGCGGATTGCTCCGATCGCAATCCGGAGAACACAGAGTTGTATATCGTCGAAGGTGACTCCGCCGGTGGCTCTGCGAAGCAAGGTCGCGACCGGAAATTTCAAGCGATTCTCCCGATTCGCGGCAAGCTCATCAACGTGGAGAAAGCGCGTCTCGACAAAGTGCTTCAGAATAATGAAATCCGCACGATGATCACCGCCATCGGTACGGGCATCGGTGATGGTGAAGGTGAAGGCGCGTTCAACATTGAAAAGTTGCGCTATCACAAAATCATCATCATGACCGACGCGGACGTGGACGGCTCGCACATCCGCACGCTGTTGCTGACGTTCTTCTATCGCCAGATGCCGCAACTCGTGAAGCAGGGTTACGTGTATATCGCACAACCACCGCTTTACAGCATCACGCGCAAAAAGAAGACCGACTACATCGACGATGATGCGGAGCTGAATCGGATTTTGCTCCAGAACGGCGTCGAGGAAGTGCGGTTGAAAAATCTCGCGGACGGAAAGGAATTCAATCCCAAGCAACTGGAAGAAATTCTCACGTTGCTGGAGTCACTCGACAAACACGCAGTTTATATTCGCCGGCAAGGAGGCGATTTTGCGAATTACGTGGAGAAGCGCGCCGCGGATGGAACGTTGCCGCAATTCATGGTCAAGGTGCGCGAAGGCAATGACGAAACCGTTCACTACTTCGTCACGAACCAGGAACTGGAAGCGTTCAAAAACGCGAACAGCGATCTGTTCGGTGGGGACACAGAAGTAGAACGCCGAAAAGATGGCCCGACACGTCGCGCTAAAATTTCCGATCTCCATCTCGAAAGCAAAGCCATCGCCGACCTGCTCGGAAAATTGAGCAAGAAGGGATTGAACATCGAGCATTACGCCGCGCAGGACAAACCGTTGTTCGAATTGATCGAAGGCGAAGGCGAGCGCGCTACAGTCACACCGTTGTTCTCCATTCCGGAAATTCTTTCAGGTGTAAAAGCCGTCGGAAAGAAAGGCATTCAGATGTATCGCTTCAAAGGTCTCGGCGAAATGGATGCCAAGGAACTTTTTGAGACCACAATGAATCCGGCCAAGCGCAAGCTCCTGCGGATTGATCTGACCGATGCCGTTGAAGCGGAGGAAATGTTTGTGAAATTGATGGGCGACGAAGTCGAGCCACGCCGCCAGTTCATTGAGGACAATGCATTGAACGTAAGGAACTTGGATGTGTAGAGAAAGACTTGACGAATGTAGTCACGCGAGACTACATTAGCAGCATGAAAGCGGAAAAGAAAAAGTCCCTCTCCAAGGAAAAGTTACCGCCTTTGAAACCTGAGGCGGAAACGAAGGGCGCGACTGCTTTGCGCGAAGCGGTGGCTTTACCGGGAGTGGGCTTATCAATTCCGGTGCGTGCTGCCAAAGCCAAGCTTTCGGCGCTGCTTGAACTGGTTGCCGGCGGGCAGGAAGTAACGATCACGTCGGATGGCGTACCCAAAGCCGTATTGTCGCCCGTGACAAAACGCGAACGGCGCAAGGTGTTCACCGGAACATGGGAGCACCTGAAAAAGATGCCGCCGTGGCGCGGTGGGCAGACGGCGGAGGAACTCATCCGCGAAGATCGCGATGGGCGGGGCTGGTAATACATGTATCTGGATT
Source organism: uncultured Verrucomicrobiota bacterium (assembly GCA_937894935.1). GTDB lineage: Bacteria > Verrucomicrobiota > Verrucomicrobiia > Limisphaerales > JADLHS01 > JADLHS01. Next base: position 2,348 of record CALAYC010000045.1, on the reverse strand, counting down.
CCTGCATCATCGTGAAGTTGCTGGTGGCAGAACCTGACAGCGAATTTTTCGTTCGCGCGCTGGAAGGGCAGCCGCTGGTGACATCTGAATTGGCCCAGACCGAAGTTTTCTCGGCGTTGCTCGCCCGCGAGCGCGCCGGGAAAATATCTGGGGCAGATCGACAGCTCGCCTGGAAGGAATTGGGCGCACGGATTGAAGCGGGAGAAATTCGCATCGAGCCGTTGCATTCGATTGTGCTGCGCAAAGCGCGGCATTCGCTGGAGCAATGTCATCCTAAAGTGCCGTTGCGCACGTTGGACGCGATTCATCTGGCGACGGCGGATTTGTGCCAGGATTTTCCGCTCGTGACAACGGATGGGCGAATGCGGGACGCAGCGAAGTTGCTGGGAATTACAGTTTTTCCGCCGGCTGAAAACGAGCCGGCTAAATAATTTATTTAATCAATCATGCCAGACGATACTGACTCCAATCAGCCGCAGGATTCCACCCCGCCGCAACCCGGTGGCGCGTATTCGCAGGGCGAAAAAATCCAGAAGATCAACGTCGCCGACGAGATTAAGAATTCGTTCCTCGATTACTCAATGTCGGTGATCATTTCGCGCGCTTTGCCCGACGTGCGCGACGGCTTGAAACCATCGCAACGCCGCATCCTTTACGCGATGGAAAATCTGTCGTTGTTTCCGGGACGCAAGCACATCAAATGCGCGAAAATTTGCGGTGACACTTCCGGTAACTATCACCCGCACGGCGAAGCGGTGATTTATCCGACGCTCGTTCACATGGCGCAACCGTGGGCGATGCGTGAAAAGCTCGTGGACGGCAAAGGAAACTTCGGCTCCGTCGAAAACGATCCGCCGGCGGCGATGCGTTATACCGAAGCGCGCTTGACGCATCTCGGCGCGGCACTGATGACGGACATGGACAAAGACACGGTGGACTTTGTCCCGAACTACGATGAGCGCCTCACCGAACCGACCGTTTTTCCCGCGGCATTTCCCAATCTGTTGGTCAATGGCGGCACCGGTATCGCCGTGGGCATGGCGACGAACATGCCGCCGCATAATCTGGGTGAAGTTATTGATGCGGTCTGCGCGCAAATTGATAATCCAAACATCACCATTCCGGAGTTGATGAAGCACATCAAAGGTCCGGATTTCCCGACCGGCGGCATCATCTGCGGCATCGAAGGCATCAAGAATTATTTCACGACCGGCAAAGGCAGCGTGAAGTTGCGCGGTCGCATCGGGGTTGAAGAATTAAAAGGCAATCGCGAACAGCTCGTCATCACGGAGATTCCGTTCAACGTCAATCGCGCCGCGCTCGAAGAACAGATCGCCAATCTGGTTAACGAGAAAGTCATCACGGAAATTTCCGCGATGCGCAACGAATCGGACGAGCATTGCCGCATCGTCATCGAACTCAAACGCGAAGCCGTACCGAAGGTTGTCATCGCGAATCTGTTCAAGCACACGCAGCTCGAGATTTCGTTCAGCGTCAATTCGCTGGCGATCGATCATGGCCGGCCCAAAACACTGAATCTCAAGGAAATCATTCAGTGTTACATCGAGCATCGGCGCGAAGTTGTGTTGCGCCGCACGCGCTACGAACTCAAGAAAGCCGAGGAACGCGCGGAACTGCTCGAAGGTTATATCATCGCGCTGTCGAACCTCGATGAATTCATCCACATCATCCGTTCCAGCAAAACGCGCGATGAAGCGCGGATTCGATTACTGGCTTTTGAGTGGTCGCGTGAACAGGTGGAGAAATGGGGCGTGTTGATTCGGCAGGAAAGCCGGTTGCAGAGTGGTCGTTATGCGCTCACCGAACGGCAGGTGGATGCGATTCTTGATTTACGGTTGTATCAATTGACCGGCCTGGAAATCGACAAGATTGACCAGGAATACAAAGCCTTGCTCGAAGTCATCAAAGACCTGCTCGACATTCTGGCGAAGGAATCGCGCGTGATGGCGATCATCAAGGCCGAACTCCAGGCCATCAAGGAAAAGCACGCCACGCCGCGCAAAACCGAAATTGTTCCGGACGAAGGCGAAATTGCCATCGAAGACCTCATTGCGAACGAAGGCGTCATCATCACGCTCACGCATAATGGTCTGATTAAACGCACAAACGTCAGCCAATACCGCGCGCAACGGCGCGGCGGCAAAGGCGTCATTGGCATGACGACGCGCGAAGGTGAAGGCGAGCAGGACAAAGATTTCGTCGAACATCTCTTTACCGCGAGCACGCACGATTATCTGATGTTCTTCACGAACACCGGTCGCGTTTATGTCGAGCGTGTGCATGAAATTCCCGATATGGGGCGCGCTGCGAAAGGTCGCAGCATCGCG
>CALAYC010000044.1 GCA_937894935.1 uncultured Verrucomicrobiota bacterium | reverse complement strand
CCCGATCGGCTCGCTTCCATTGCTACGTTATCATCACGCCGGTCGGGAGATCGACGCGCCAATCGAACGGCTTGCCGTCGGGTGTCTTGAAATGCGCGCTGGAGATAATAGAGCGATTGAGTGGAATCGCTTTCCGATTCGTTCCCGAGATAAAGCACGTTCACGACTTCAGCGCGTGGCGGAACAACGTAAATGTTGTTATCGAATGAATCATCGTCGCCGCTCAACGTGAGCTGATGTGCTGTAACGTTGGTAGCGAGTTCCAGCACAGAAATCATCCGACTTTGTCCGGGGGGAACGTAAGCGTCGAGTGAGGCGGCGTTCGCTCCGGTCCAGCGAATCTGAAATTGTTCGCGCGTGGAATCGGCTGCATTGCTGACGCGGAGGCGAATCGGAACATCGCCTTGTGCACGCGTATAGTCATCCGTGTCCAACACCCAGTGCAGACTGGCGTTGGTGGGACGACGCGATTCTACCGGTGCGACGACGACTTCCAGACCGCGTGGCCATTCGTGACCTTGCAAACTATCGAGCCGACTGCCGTCCTGCAAATCGCTGATGAGCACGATGCGTCGCGTGCCGACGTGCACTTCGCGTTTCTCCGCGTCCTCGATGATTTCCGCGGCGGCAATGAGGGCGTTGCCGAGATGCGTTGCGCGCCAGGTGGGAGCGCTTGCGGCGAGTTGTTGGGAGGCGAAGGCGATGCGTTCGGAGGAATTCATCGCAGTCCACTGTTCGAATCCAATGATGGTGCGAACCTGTTCATCGAACGCGAAAATGGCGACCTGATCAGCGGGAGAAGTTTTGCGTAATTCCGCTTCTGCTTGTTTGATGGCGTCCTCCCACAGGCCGTCGCGTTTCATGCTGGCGCTGGTGTCCACGAGCAAAACTATCTGAGCGGCAGTCGACGTTGCAGGAGCGGCAGCCACGGACTTTTGAAAAAAGGGACGCGCGAAGCCCAAGGCGAGAAGAGCAATCACGAGACAGCGCAATAACAGCAGGAATAAATTCTCAAGCCGATTGCGGCGCGTCATGCGCGGCGGCGTGGGTTTCAGAAACATCAACGAGCTGAACACCTGTTTTTCGCGCGAGGAACGTCGCACGAGGTGAAAAATCACCGGGGCCGCGACCGCGAGTCCGCCGAGTAAAAATAAAGGCGCGAGGAAGGTCATTTCCGGGCGCGGGAAAACCGCGAAGTGTTTTTATGCCGTTGATGCCGTTCGCGCAGGAAATCGAACATGGCCAATTCTAACGCGCGATCGGTGCTGAAGGAGCGATAGCCAACCCCGAGGCGTTGACAGGTTTCACGCACCGCAGTGTTGTGCGCCTGAAATCGCTCAAGATAATCCCGACGCACGGTGGTTGGATCAATGAACAGGTCGCGACCGGATTCAACATCGCGGAACATCACGGCGCGATCGAAGTTGAACGTGAGTTCGGCAGGGTCAAGAACTTGAAACAGCATGACTTCATGACCGGACGCGGCGAGCGCGGTGAGATTGCGCTCCAGGGTTTCAATGGGTGCGAGAAAGTCCGAAATAAAAACCATCAACGAGCGTTTGCGAACGATTTCAACAATGCGCTTCAGTGGCGCGATAAGATCCGTGGCCGTGCCGGCGGTGGCTTGTTCGAGTTGGAGCATGAGCCGGCGCAAGTGCCCCATGCGATTGCGGGCGGGCAGGTAATCGCGGATTTGCTCGTCGAAAGTGAGCAGACCCACAGCGTCGCCTTGTTGATGGAGAAAGTAGGCAAGCGTCGCCGCGAGCGTATTGGCGTATTGAGACTTCGTGTAGCCGGTTGAGCCGAAATCCATCGAGCGACTGTGATCCACGAGCAGGTAACAGCGGAGATTCGTTTCGTCCTCGAATTTCTTGATGTAATAACGGTCGCTGCGCGCGAAGAGTCGCCAGTCGAGATAGCGCGGGTCGTCGCCGGGCGAATACTGGCGATACTCGGTGAACTCGACGGAGAAGCCGTGATACGGACTCCGATGAATGCCATGCCAGAATCCCTCGACCACGATGCGGGCGCGCAGTTCGAGATTTTTGATGGCCATCAAGGTTTGCGGAGAAATCAGTTTGGAAGAATAAGATTCCTGGCGCGGCGTGGTGGCGGTTGAAGCGAAAGTGTTCATCGTTCCGCAAACAGGCAAACGCTGATGTGAGCGATTAATTGTTCCGAAGGCACAAAACGTGAATAGCCGTGGGTGATAACCCACGGATTCGGAGCGAGGAACATTCGGCCCCGCAGGGGGCGAATGTTCTTTCGGTAACAAACCGTGGGTTTACACCCACGGCTATTCATATTTGGCCGCTTCGCGGCCGGGATGCCAGGGTGGCTCCGATCGGGCCAACGGCAAAACTGGCATCCGGGACGGCGTATTGTTGCACAGGCTCGCACGGCGTATGTTTATTTCACGGCAACATCCTTGACCGCTTCGACGAGCTTTCTAATGACACTATCCACCGTCACACCTTCTGCCTCCGCGCGATAATTGAGCAGGATGCGGTGGCGCAACACTGGTGCGGCCAGCGTTTGAATGTCTTCAGCCGTGACGTGGGCACGGCCTTGAAGCAGGGCGCGGACTTTCGCGCCCAGTACGAGGAATTGTCCGGCGCGCAGGCCAGCGCCCCAACTGATCCATTCGTTGACGAAATCCGGCGCGTTGGGTTGCTTGGGCCGGGAGGCAGCCGCCAGGCGAACGGCGTAGCGGACGAGATCGGAGGCGATGGGCACTTTGCGGACGATGTCATGAAAGCGCATCACGTCGTCGCCAGTGAAGAGCGGTTCGATGGGCGCAGGTTTCCCGCTGGTGGTTTGTTTGACGACCTCGACTTCCTCGTCCTCGGGCAGGTAATCAATCACCACATTGAACATGAAGCGGTCGAGCTGCGCCTCGGGCAAGGGATACGTGCCTTCCATTTCGATGGGATTTTGCGTGGCGAGAACAAAGAAAGGCTCCGGCAGAGAATGACGCACGCCAGCGGCGGTGACCTGATGTTCCTGCATCGCTTCGAGCAACGCGGCCTGAGTCTTGGGCGGCGTGCGATTGATTTCGTCGGCGAGAATCATGTTGGCAAAGATCGGCCCGGGAACGAACGCCAGTTTTCGTTCAGTACCGGTGTCCTGCAAAATTTCTGTGCCGGTAATGTCGGCGGGCATCAAATCCGGCGTGAATTGCACGCGTTGAAATTTCAGGTGAAACACCTGCGCGATGGATTTCACGAGCAGAGTTTTGGCAAGCCCGGGCGCGCCGGTAATCAAACAATGTCCGCCGGCGAACAGCGCGATGAGCAATTGTTCGATGACGTCTTTCTGACCTACGATCACCTTGGCGAGTTCGCCGTGAATGCGTTCCCGTCCGGTCTTGATCTGAGCGACGATTTGTTCTTCGGAAACTGGAGTTGGAGTTTGAAATGACAAGGGATTCCTTCAATAGCGTTGTAGCCGCCGACGTGAGGAGGCGGACTGGTTAAGAGGGATAAGAATCCGCCTCCTCACGTCGGCGGCTACGGAAATCTGGTTGCGGTGCGAGAGATTCATGCCTCAGTGCGTCATCGCGTAAAAGACGATATTGATGCCAAGCGGATAGGCTTTCTTCTCAGAAAACTCGCGGAAGTAATATTCATATTCGCCTTCGCGTTCCCAGCCGTCACCGAGGTCGGTGTTATGACAAATCATAACCATCATGCGACCGCGATCGTCGAAGACAGCGCGATAGTTCGGCGTCCGAGCATCCCAACGTTCCCAGGTGACGCCGGTAAATTGGCTGTCTTCACCGGTGCGAAAGTTGGGAATCTGGGGTTTTTCTTTGAGATCAAAAACGAAATGAAAAATCGGATGTTCCAACGGCAAATCAACCGGTTCGCGATCAGGAAACACGCGTTTCATCTGGCCGTAAAAATTTCGGTACTCATCCTCGCCCCAAAAATCGTCCACCATCATGAAACCGCCGTTCAGCAGATATCGGCGTAGCGCGATGACTTCTTCTTCGCTAAAAAGCAGCGACCCGGGTTCTGCCATGTAAATGAAAGGATAATTCGCAAGGTCTGGATCGGTGACGCGTAATGCCTTGGGGTTAGGATTAACCTTGAGTGAAGTCAGTTGCTGCAGGCGATAGGAAAAATTCAAATCGGCTTCAGGAAAATCAACGGTCCAGCCGCCGCCGCGCCGCCGACCGGACCAATCGGAATCATAAATTACCCGGACGAACGTAAACACATCCTGCTCGAAGCCTGCTTCATTGCTCCACTCCGGTACGCCGTTTCGATCGGTTACCTGAAATTGGCGTCGGAAACCGCGCCGTTGCGCGAAGGCAATCGTTCCCACCAGCAACAGGGCCAGCAGCGACCAGATCATCCATTGACGACGACGTTTCACTCGAATTGTGATTGTGGTTTCGGAGGAGTTGGACTGGTCGAGGTGCGCGCCAATTCAAGCAATAACCGATGGGCGTCACGAAATCGCGGCGCTTCCTCCAAAGCCTGCAACACGTGACGCTTCGCCGCGGATTCATTTTTGGTGCGTAACAGTTTGGCCAGTCGAAAATGCACATCGGCGGGATCTGCCGGATCGAGCAGCAACAATTTCTCGTAAGCGTTAATCGCGTCGGCGGGCGCGCCGAGATGTTCGGCGGCGCGACCGAGGCTGCGATACGGTTGCGGCACGAGCGGGTTGACCGCGAGAAAACGTTCGGCATTTGTCACAACAGTGGGCCAATCATTCGCGGCTTCGGCCAGCTCCATCAATCGCAGATACGCATCGGACGCATCACCTTCGAGCGCAGCCCATTTTTCTAAGGCGGCGCGTTCTTCGGCGGCGTTATTCAGATTGCGATGAACTGTTGCCAACATTGCATAGGCGTTATCAGGTCCGGTTTGATTCGGATATGCCTCAATCAAAATTTTCAACGGCTCCAGCGCTTCAGACCATTGTTTTTCCCTGATTAGCCGGCGCGCCTGTTCCATCAATACCCAATAATTTTTTGAGTTCTTGAGATTTGCAATTTCAATGCGTTGTTCGCTGAAGCCCGGAACTTCGATGCGCGAACGCTCGGGCCGTTTCCAATCGAGATCCGGCCCGAGCGCTTTCGCGCGGGCGATTGCGAATGCTGCGAAGTCGCGTTCAATCTCTTTCAGCGGCGCCGTATGAGTAACGATTGCAGTGTTGATATTTTCGCCGGCAGCAAGGTCGCTCAAAATGGCCCTCAACTTATCGAGACCGAATTTGTTGACGAGAAACTCCACCACAAGAGCAGATTGGTAATAAGCGAATTGAACGTGCAAAGGGCTCTTGGCGGTCATGAACACGCTGCTCAGTTCGCTGACTGGGGTGAGTTCATTGTCGAGAATCATCTCGCGATACCGCGGGTTCATCGATTGCCCCCACGTGGGATTTTCTTGCAGCTCTTCGTAAACGGAAATGCCTTCGCTCAGCCAACGCGGCATTTTGTTTTTCGTCATCTGCAACGTGACGACGTGACAGAACTCGTGCCACAGCACGGCTTCCCAGTTGGACGGATTACCGCCTTGTGAAGCGGGACTGTTCGCAGTGACGACGCGACCGAAGCAAACCCCGAGAAAACCAGGATTGTGCGGCATGCCGAACGTGCGTACGGCGAAATCTTTTTGTTCTGGAAAGATTTCGATCACGGTGGGGGATTTCAGCGTGAGGCCATATTTTGCGGTTAAATTAGAACGAGCGCGTTCCAGCAGCGCGAGCGCGCGGTCGCCGTAAAGCGCGGCTTCGTTTGTCGCCATGCGCACGATGAAATGTTCATTCGTCAGCGTGGCGAATTTCTGCATCGTATCACGCAACGTAACGAGATTGTAAGCCGTGACATCGTAGCCATCTTCCGCGTGAACTTCGGCGACGAGTTTCCAACCGTCACCATCGCCGAGTCGCAACAAATCCTGCGCGAGTTGGATTCGCGCTGGTAGATAGTTGGCGTCCATGCCGAGCGCGCGGCGTTGGTATTCCGAGCCTTCAGCAAAACGATATTTCTGCGAAAGTTTTAAACCGATGAGATGATCTACGGTCGGGTTTGCGCGCCAGAATTTCAATGCAGTTTCGCGCGCGCGGGTTTCGGCGACCGGATCATTGCGCAAATGAGCGAGTACGGCGCGATATGCCCACGCTTGCGGCTCCCAGGGATTTATGGCGAGCGCGCGACGCAACAACTCTTCCGCTTCGTCGTATTGTTCCGCGTCCACCGCATGGTCGGCGAGCAACAGAATGCTCGGAGCGTGATTCTCGTTTTTCTCAAGCGCGGTCTGGAGTAATTCAAGCGCGCGCGCCTGAGCATTTGGCTGATAAGCGCGTGCCAAGCCGTTCAGAATATCTGCATCGTCAGGAAAGCGTTTGAGTGCTTCGGAAAACTTATTCGCGGCGATGGCGTAATCATGTTTCTCCAAGGCCAATTCACCGCTGGCGAGATAAGCGTCCCGATGCTCCGGTGCGGCGTTTTGCGCGACATTGAACAGGCGTTCCAATACCGCTTTCGGATCAAGACCGAGGCGGAGCGCGGCGCGACCGAGCACAACAATGTCCGCAGGTTCGCGATAAGCCCAGGTGCGTGTGGCGGCGAGGCGATTGATATCGGCGAGCCGTTGCACGGCGAGTTTCGGTTGATCGGTAAAGCGCGCTGTTTCCAGTCCCAACCAACGCAGACGCACACTGCCGGAGAGTCGCGCAATGCCATTGCTGATAACATTCTCCGCTTCGTGATATTTACCGGTCGCCAACAACGCCTGCGCGTGAAGCAACGGCCATTCTTCATCGTGTGAAAACGAGGCTTCCGATTTCTGGCACGACTCGATGCACGCCGCGTATTGACCGCTGAGGAAAAGTTTTTGGGCGTCGGCCGAAGATTGGGCCAGCGCAAAGTTTGGAGCGAAGCAGAGGATCGCGAGGGTCAGCGCGACACAACGCGCCTTTGCGAAAGGGGAAGTTTCCTCGCGAACAGGCATGATAACTTTTAGGCGATGCTTTGCACCGGTGCAAGCCCGATGAAGCCGCGCTGATAGACTTTAAGCGGAACGCTTTCAAGCGTGCACTCGGATAAATCCTGAGTCGTGGTGCGGTATTTCCGTCCGGGAGTTTCAGCACTGCCGCCGATGGTGATGACGAGCATTGGCCGTAGATTGGTTTAAAACAAATCTTCCGCCGCGAAGCCGTTCCAGCAGAGAGGAACATTCCATGCCGCACATTCATGAAGCAGTTGCGACGACGTTGGCCGGCGTTGGTCGGAGGCAGATTCAATCCCCAGCATCTTTCATTTATGCCTGCACCGAAAAAGCCATCGAATTACCGGGCGACGAAGCCGACGCGACCCAGCCGGACCGCAAGTCTGGATCACGAACGGAAAATGGGCCGCGCGATGGTGACCTCACGTATTGTGCAAAAGC
>CALAYC010000043.1 GCA_937894935.1 uncultured Verrucomicrobiota bacterium | reverse complement strand
TTTTGTTGACGTTCGATCACGAGCCGCTGCTCGGACAACTTCCGATCTGGCTTGCAGGAACAATCATCGGTCGCGACGTGGTCGTCCTCGCAGGAATGGTCGTGATTCAAATGACCGTCGGCAAGGTCACGGCGCGCCCACATGTTATCGGCAAGATTGCGACAGTGCTTCAGATGATTTCGGTGATGTGGGTTCTTTTGCGCTGGGATGCGGATTGGGGCGCGAAATGGCTGCCGATCTGGACAGTGGCTGCAGCGCTATTAACCGGAGTTTCAGGAATTATTTATGTGCGTGATGGAGTGGGGCAATTGAGCAAGAGTCCGCGCAGTTCGGCATCCCCTCCCACCAAGGAATAACCGGGTCGGCTTCGGGAAATTTCTTGTTGCGTTTCGAGACAACAGATGTCTTGTAGACTCCCGGGGACTGTCTCAATTCCACGAATACTCGCCAAACGTGCGAAACAAAAAACCTGCAATGATGGCGAAGTAATTCAGCTTCAAACGCAAGCGGGCTGCGAAAAAATTGCGTTGGCAACAATTTTGCATCAGGCGGTCCTGATGTGCAGTAAAGGAGTGTTGTATCGGGAGGGACACAAAACTCGCTGGTTGGTTCTTTTTTCGTGTCTCGCCATTTTAACGCAAATTTCGTCGTACGCCGGAAGTGTCACGCTTGCATGGGATGCCAGTCCTGACACTTCGGTGACCGGCTACCGGATTTATTTCGGACCGGAGAGCGGAACGTTCACCAATTCCGTCGCCGTTGGTAAAACCACCACGGCGAAGATTGAGAATCTGTCCGAAGGCACGACTTATTATTTCGTAGCGGTGTCAGTTAATGACGAAGGAGTGGAAAGCGCTTATTCCAACGAGATTAATTACACCATTCCCAGTGCGGTTAATGGTGTCCCCACACTGAATCCCATCAGCAATATCACCATCAACGAGGATGCTCCGGCTCAAACGATTTCGCTGACGGGAATTGATGATGGCGATGCAGGTGTTGTCCAGACTCTCACTATTACGGCTGTTTCATCCAATCCTGGTTTGATTCCGCATCCAACGGTGAATTACATCAGCCCGAATCCGACGGGCAGTCTGACATTCACTCCGGTGGCAAATGCGTTCGGTAGCGCGGTTATTACGGTGACGGTTAATGACGGTCAGGCAACCAATAATACCGTTACGCGGTCATTCACGGTGACAGTCAATCCGGTGAACGATGCGCCGACGCTGAATGCGATAAACAACGTCACCATCAACGAAGATGCCGGTTTGCAGACGATCAATCTGTCTGGGATCAGTTCTGGAGCGGCAAATGAGAATCAGACGCTCACGATTACAGCGGTCTCTTCGAATCCGGGTTTAATTCCGAATCCAACAGTGAACTACACCAGTCCGAGCGCGACTGGCAGTCTGAGTTTCGCACCGGTTGCCGATGGGAACGGCTCAGCAATAATTACCGTGACGGTTAACGATGGGCAGGCGGCGAATAATACGGTAGTGCGCACCTTCACGGTGACGGTGAATCCAGTGAATGATGCGCCGACGCTGAACGCGTTGGGCAATCTCACGTTGAACGAAAGCGCTGGACCGCAAGTGGTGTCGCTGGCGGGAATTTCCTCAGGGGCAGCAAATGAAAATCAAACACTCACGATTACTGCCACGTCGTCTAATCCAGGCCTCATTCCGAATCCGGCCGTTAACTATACGAGTCCGAACAGCACCGGTAGTCTGACGTTCACGCCGGTTGCCGGAGCAAGCGGTACGGCGATGATTTCGGTAACCGTGAATGACGGTCAGGCGGTCAACAACACAGTGACGCAGACGTTTTTGGTGACGGTGGTTGGTGTGAACGACGCGCCGACGTTGGATGCCATCAGCGATGTCACGATCAACGAAGACGCCGGTGTACAAACCGTAAATCTCTCCGGCATCACGTCTGGTGCGGCGAATGAAATCCAAACACTGACGGTTACCGCCAGTTCTGCGAATCCCAGTTTGATTCCGCATCCGACCGTGAGTTACACCAGCCCGAGCAGCACGGGTAGTTTGAGATTCACGCCGGTAGCAAATGAGTTCGGCACGACGACGATCACAGTGACTGTGAACGACGGTGGCGCGAGCAATAATATCGTGACACGCACCTTCACGGTGACGGTGAATCCGGTGAATGACGCGCCGACGTTGAACGCATTGGCAAACATGACGATTTCAGAAGGTGCAGGTGTTCAAACTGTGTCGCTCGCCGG
>CALAYC010000042.1 GCA_937894935.1 uncultured Verrucomicrobiota bacterium | reverse complement strand
AACAACGGTGCGCGGTCCTTCCGCTTCGACTGCTGCGCGCAAACTGCCCGGACCGGAATCATTCAGATTGATGACCTTAATAACCCGACCGCCGCGACCGCCCTGAGCGAATCGTCCGTAACCTTCAGCAGTTGGGAAGGCGAGTTGCGCGACCGACGCCGAAGTCGTTGTGGCAACCAATGCGGCAACTATCGTTATAAACGAAAGCGAAGGTTTATTCGGCATCGGATCGAGTTGCGATAGCTTTAAAAGTTCGGGGTGCGGCGAACCGCACCCCGCGTTGTAATCCTTCCTAGTTTGAATCACCTGTCATGGAGTCGGCGCGACGGTGTGTAACCGGAAGAAAACGGCCGGATTGGCCGGGTCAATCGGCCAGACCTGTTGGCTGGTGCCTTCTGAGCCGGGAACGGAATACCAATTGTCAGTCAATCCGGTATCCAGATCATTTGTCTGCACCTGCAATTGCCAGCCGAGATAGTTGGTCGGCCAACTCAACGTAATGTTTGTCGTCGTGAAGACATTGGTGATGACGGGCGGCTCCGTCGGAGCAGCGATAATTGCCAGAATACCGTTAGTCTTCAGGTTGCTGACATCCCATTGCATGCCTACACCGGGTGACCGCGGATCAATCTGGAAATCCGATGCCGCTTCGGGCGTGTTGGGCTGATTGAAGTTATTGCTGATGACATGGAAGCTCTGGCCAACAGCAAAGGGCACAGCACCGATATTGGTCATCTGAATAATGCCACGCGTGTTCGACCATTTATCCACCGCAACGATGTCGTTTATCTGTGGATGGTTTTGATCCACTTCAATGATCAGGCGCGCATTAGGATTGAGATCGAATCGTCCTTGAATAGTGAATACGGCGATATCACCCGGGCCGTTGCCGGGTGATAGAACACCACCGGACTCCACAGAGAAGCGGCCATTGTTAACATTGCCGTCAGCGGTAGTGTCGGTAAAGACGCCGCTACCAATAACAGTGCCGCTGACACTGAGGCGGCTGTTCACATTGGCTGTGCCAGCGTTGAATTGCCCGTTTTGAACCAAAAGGGCGCCAGCAGCCACAGTGGAAACACCGGTAGCTGTAATCTCTCCGTTGTTCGTGACAGCACCGCCAGTAATATTGACAACACCGCCTACCGTGCCTGAATTATCAAACGTGCCACCACTCACGGTGAGCCCTTGGAGAATATTCCCGGAATTTTTCGAATTTCCCGCCGTAGTCAAACGCGTCATGGTCCCGGAGAAATCAACCGTCGTGCCGGATGCGGCGGTGACGGCCCCGAGCGCGCCGGAACCTGTCAGACTGCCTTCATTCAGAACCAGTGCGATTTCGCTATTGGCCTCTACCGTCAGATTGGCAGCCCCTTCCTTGGTCATGACACCAGTCCCGGAAATAGTTCCGCCGGTGAGCGTGTAGGCTTTGGTTTCATTGGAAATCAAGATCCCACCCGATCCAGGAATAATAGTTCCTTCAATATCCACAGTGGTCGATCCGGCAGCCGAATCGTCAAAGGTGGCGGAGTCGCCATTTATAAACAGCAGGCCTCCTTGCCAGTTGGCCGCGCTGGTGTTCCATGCGTTACCGGGAGTGCCGTTCCACACGACATTTTTCGGAGCTTGGTCAGTAATTACAGCGTCCACCGTATGGTTGTCGGCATTGTTAACAACGTAACCATACAATCCGGGCGGAAGTTCCAGAGAGAAGTTTGGAGCGGCGGACCCTTCGTAGGAAATAACTGGAATCGTAACCGGAAAAGTGGTTACTCCGGTTAAAGAACCCAACTTCAGTGTATTGCCTGTGCCGCCCGTCAGAAGCGTTTTTACGAAAACGCAGGGGGCATTGGTGGCAGCGTCGGGGAAAACCGTGAGAATGGAGTTATTCATATCCAGAATTGTCAGCGGCAACTCCGAAGTGCCGATGCCATTCGTTACGATTAAGTTTCCTCCGGCTGTCATTACGATTTCACTGCTTGAGAATCGCCCGGCGGCGATGTTGTTGGCCATCAATATGCCGGAGTTGTTGATGTTCAACCGGCCTTGAACATCTTCCGGTTGATCCGGCAATCCGGGGTTGCTCGCTACGGTATAAGCCAGATGCAAGTCACCGTTCACTTTGAAGACGGCATTGCTCTGAACGATCAGATTTCCAAATGTGTTGCCGAAGGTACGATCTTCAATCCCGCTGGGATCATGAAGGTTGAGAACATCCTGATTGCCAATATAGGCGGTGTTCACGTCGAAAATGCTGCCAGGGTAATTGCCTCCAATGGTGAGAACACCTTGAATCGTCGCCCCCGATGAATTGGTGCTGGAGCGAGTTAAATACAACCGATCAATCAGAGCATCGACCTTACCATTGCTGAAATTTACGTCGCGTCCGCGGACATTGCTTCCTGCCACACCTGGACCAGAGGCATCACCTTGTGCCCACACGGACATACGTCCGCCATCAATACCGCGGAACAGCGCGTAGGAGTTTGCACTGTTGAAGTTGTAGGTGCTGGTGCCGCCATTCCGCTCACCAGTCCAGCAAATGCTATCCAGATAAAACTCGTTGTGGAGACCCAAGGACAACCTGACAGCCGTGGTCGATCCCGCCTCACTGCTTGCAATCATCAAGGCGTAATCACGCGAGCCATCGTTATTGTAATCGAAGGGATCAACCAATGAACATTTGATAATGTTCGTTTTCGCCAAATACACGATTGGAATGAATCGCGACGGACGCCCCGTAGCTCCAGAATTATTAATAGATGTATAGCCGTTGGTGTAATAGTTCGGATAGACTCGATAGTCGCCTAAACCAATGCGAACAACGTCCGCTTCAAAGCGGTTCAAATTGCGCATGTCCCAAGTGGCCTGTTGCTGATTGTCCACCAATACACCAATGCTCGCTGCGGGGTTGCTGACGATGAGGCTGCCGTTTCCAGAAAAGGTAGCGAGGAGCGGGTTTCCAATGTTTTTTGAATCACGTAGCAGACTGAAGGAAAGGTCAGAACCGCTGACGCGGAGGGTTGCGTTATTATTAATCTCAATGTTATGAGCACGAGTTGCGCTTTCCGAATTTGCAAATCGCAGGCGAGCCACTTCGGTCGAGGCAGAGATAACAACATTGGTTGGACTCGGTGCACCGGCCTGACCTCCTGCGTCGCCGAAAACGACAGGATCAGTAGCTGAAGGAATTACACCGCCTTGCCAATTACCAGCAGCGCTCCAATTCGGATTGCTTGAATTTGTGAACGCAACTCCACCCCAGACATAGGCAACATGAATCGGAATAGGCAACCGATAGCTCGCGGCACCGCTGGCCTCAATGGCGAGATCATAATCGCCAGCTGATGCGAGCGGCGGGTTGGTCCAAAATAGCGTTGCCGTGATCGTCCCGTTAGTGTTGAAGGAGGTAACATCAAGCGTCGCCACCGCACCCGGAGGCAGCGCTCCGGTGGTGGTCAGATTGATCGAGTCCACTCCTTCAGTCAGTCCTGATGCGATAATTGTTACGGTGGCCGAGTTGGTATATTGAACTCCGACGGGCACAGTCAGCCGCAACGGCAGTGAACGCATTATAACCGACTGCCCAAAGGCTGCAGACGTTATTGCGATGCAAAACGCCGTTATCAATAATCGCATCGGGCGAAAATCGCATCGAATCAAATGCTGACGGAAGTTTGTGGGGGATAGCAGCACAGATGGACGATCCTGTGCATATCGTGATGTGGTTGGTTTCATGTTTTTTAGCGTTAAACAGTGCTGAACGATTGGTTTTTGATGTTAGTGGGGAATCTGAGGTTTTAATTCACGGTGGGGAAAACAATCGGACGGCTAAAGGATGGAACTTCGATTTGCTATCGCAATCAGTCCTGGTACGGCATCCGTTCCTCGACCCATTCGTAATCATAGCCATCGACTCCGGTCCGCATGGCCACGTTTTTCCAAGGAGCGGAAGTGGAATCCTTTTTGACCGGGTAAACTGTTTTAGCCGGTGACTTCCATTTGCGAATTTCTGAATGACCATCCACAAAAGAAAAACTACCGGCAAGGTTGTGGTAGCTCGCAGGGAGATCCCGCCATTTCAAAACTCCGCGGCTATATCCCGGGTCAAACATAAAAACAGCGTCGTTAATGCTGTCAGCATGTTCGTCTGTCACCGCCCAAACCATCGCCGGGCCTGGTCGGTTCAACTGACTTAACTTTTGTGCTATTCCAACAGGCGAACCTTCGCCGCCATAATACTTCCGTCCATTCGGCTGAGTTCCCTGGATTGTCGGCTTTCCGCCGAGAACACCGTTCATTGAAATACTGCGTACCCGCGCGCCATTCTCAGCGTCGAATGTATCACCCGGACATTTGTAAACCTTGGCGCTCTTAATGTAATTTGCCAGCGGTGAAAGGGTTGGGTCGATTAATTGAGCACTATTTATATTATCAGGGCTGGTGGTAAAATTCAGACCTGACTGAGATGCCAACCATCTGGCATTTTCAGCAAACTTGTCGTCATAATCCCCGGTATACAGGATCATACCCAATGCGATCTGCTTGGTGTTGCTCAAGCATTGAATGCCTTGAGCTTTAATTTTCGCTTTGGCTAAAGCCGGCAAGAGCATGGCCGCCAGAATCGCAATGATCGCGATCACTACAAGCAGTTCGATGAGCGTAAATGCAGTTCGGAATTTATTGCGGATAATTGGTTGCATGAGCGACATTAGATGACACGGCAGTACACAGGCGTATTCGCGCGTAGCGTAGTTCGATGGCTTTCTACTAATGGTGTATAAACGAATATATTCGCACTGCAAGGAATATTTTCGAGCAGTGCAAAGGCCGAAATCAGTAGATCACCCCGGAAGCAATAGGGCGGGTTACCCTGAAGATAGATTAAGATTAAGCCTTGGTAAGGCGAGAATTCCCGGCGATCGCTTCAGACTTCCACCAGGATTCGTGGGGAGTATGGTCGATGTGTGTTAACGTCAGCTCCAAACTGCGCTGAATGTGTTTGGAAACCAATGAGCTGGCCCGAGCGGCGTCACGGTTCTTAAGTGCGTCAAAGATTTGATGATGCGTCTCGTCAGCTTCTTCCATCAACTCCTGATTGTGCCCAAATCGTTCCACTCCAAAGATGCGCGAATGAATATGACTGTCGCCTGCGAGCTTGGTTAAACGTGGATTTCCGGCCGCTTCGATGATGGTCATGTGAAACGCCAGATCGGATTGCAAAAACTCCGAGAGGTTATCGCCGGTCATTACCTGACCTTTCCGATTGAAGGAGCGAGTGATAAGCGATCGCATGCGAGCCAGCAGTTCTCGCAATTGCAGCAGACGAGCCTCGGAAATTTTTTCGGCCGCTTTTGAGGCTGCATAGCTTTCGATGGCTTCGCGGACTCCGTAAAGTTGTACGGCTTCCTGTGCGCCGAGTTTGCGGACAATCGCTCCCGCGCGAGGAATCAGATCCACCAAACCTTCGCTGGCCAATTTGCCCATGGCTTCGCGGACGGGAGTGGTGCTGACGCCCATCTCAATACTGATTTTCTTGTAATCAAGGCGCGCTCCCGGGGGCAATTCACCGGCAAGCAGTTTGGTGCGCAGATGCGCATAGATTTTTTCTGGAAGCAAAGTGCCCATAACTCGATTTCTAATTTCCCCAACATCCAAGTTATTGCCGGATATATTCCAAGAAGTCTGGTAGCGGCCAATTGAAACCAAGTCAAAGCCTTTTTAGCATTTTCGGCAAAACTATTCACAAAAAGTGCACTCGCTATTTCGGGTAATGCAGGACGATTTTATTGCGGAAGCGTTTTTTAGGTACAGCTTTTTCAATACAAGCAAACCATTAATCTGGTTTTCCACATCTCAGCCTTTTGAAACGCATCGAATTCGCGTACAACCGTTGCCGCATGGCAACTGAACTCAAACTTAAACTCCAGGAAGGCGATCTTGCGCCCGATTTTACTGCCGCGACCAATGGAAACGGTCAGGTTTCGCTGAAAGATTTCCGCGGCAAGAACGTCGTGTTGTATTTCTATCCCAAAGACGACACGCCCGGTTGCACGAAGGAAGCCTGTGCGTTTCGCGATCAATTCGCTGCCTTCAAAAAGAAAGGCGCAGTGGTTCTTGGCGTGAGCGTTGACCCGGTGAAAGCGCACGACAAGTTCGTGACAAAATTCAACCTTCCGTTTCCGCTGTTATCCGACGTTGATAAGAAAATTGTGAACGATTACGGCGTCTGGGGTGAAAAGACTTTCATGGGCCGGAAATATCAAGGCGTGCATCGGGTGACGTTTTTGATCGGGCCGGATGGACGGATTAAAAAAATCTGGCCGAAAGTCAAACCGGAGGAGCACGCGGACGAAGTTCTGGCCGTGCTTTAATCCGCCAACATTTTTCCAAACGGCTCAAGTGTCCGCGCCAGCAGGTTCAACTGCGCCAGCGTGTGTTCGCTCGAAATGACGAATCGGAAATAACCGTGCGCCGGCGAACCGGGATAACGCAGAAACGGCGGCAGAATTTTCGCGGCAAACAGCGCGCGACGCAGCGCTTCGTTCGCACGCGGAGTCGCCAGATGCACCGGCACAATCGGGCCGGGGAAATCTGGCAACGGAAATCCGACTATGCGCAATCGCGTTTTAATGTATTCGCTGTTGCGATTCAGTTTAGCGCGGATGGTTTTGTCGGTGCGCAAAAGCTGAACGGCTGAGCGAGCGGCGAAGGCCAAGGGCAAGGGCAGGGGGGTGCTGCCGACAAAGAGCCGACTGGCGGTCAGTTTCTTTCGCAGCGCTTTCGAGCACAGAATCGCTCCCCCATAAACGCCAAATGCTTTGCTGAACGTGATGTTTTGCACGATGCGGCGACGATCCACTCCTTCAATTTCAATCGCGCCGCGTCCTGTTGCTCCCAGCGTTCCTGCGCCATGCGCATCGTCCACGATGATGAAACCGTCGCGCGGCAGAATTTTCAAATAAGTCGCCAGTGGTGCGACTGAACCATTCTGCGCGTACATGCCATCGGTTAACACCACCGGCCGCGCTGCTGGCCCGCAACGTTTGAGTGTTGCAGCAAAACTTTCGACGTCGCGATGCTTGAACTTAAGCACGGGACAATTCAACACATTGGCCGCATCAACCAATGCGACGTGGGCGCGTTCATCAATCAACGCATGAGAATAGTGGCCCGCCAATGTCTGGCCGACGACGAGGTTGGTGACGTAACCGGAATTGGTCAGCAGCGCCGCTTCCGCCTGAAAGAATCGCGCTAAATCCTGTTCCAGTTGCCGATAGACTTCGTGATTCCCGGTAGTGACGCGCGACGCCGCGACGTTTAATCCGTAGCGTTGCAGTCCCGTGCGAACTGCGGCGTGAATTGCAGGATGACTCGCAAGCCGAAAATAATCGCAACCACCGAAATAGGTTAAAAGCTGGTTGCGATAACGGATATAGGTGCGGCGGACCTGTTGCAACGGTTCGGCTGCTTCCATTGGTTTGATGCTAACGACGTTAAGGCCATTGATGCGAGCAAAGTTTGAAGGCATGAAAATGCAGGTTGATGCCCTGATGAACTCAGCTTGAGACGCTCGCGCCTTCGCCTATAATGACAGCGGTTCTGGAAGAGCGGAGAATCGCTCGCAGCGAAAGTTGCGGGAGGAAAGTCCGAACACCATAGAGCACGATGCCGCGTAACTCAGGCTCGTTTAGCTGAGATACACGCGGGCGGCGACGGCGTGAGTCGTCCCGACGGACAGTGCCACAGAGAAGATACCGCCGGTCATCGCCCCGCGAGGAGCGACGGCAGGTAAGGGTGAAAAGGTGGAGTAAGAGCCCACCGCGCGAAGCGTAAGCGACGCGGCACGGAAAAC
>CALAYC010000041.1 GCA_937894935.1 uncultured Verrucomicrobiota bacterium | reverse complement strand
ATGGTGCCCGCGACAGGACTTGAACCTGTACGATGTTACTCACTAGAACCTGAATCTAGCGCGTCTGCCAATTCCGCCACGCGGGCAACCCGGCAACGGCTGTTACTATGGCAGAATCACCTCACGCGGCAAGACAACTTTACGCCTCACAACCGCCACCGGTTTGCGTTCCTGCGATTTCAGGAAAAATCAGCGACCATCTCGCCAAAGAAGCGAAATTACTTTTTCCGCAGATGTTCCAGCGCCGGGCTGAGATAGATTTCTCCGTCCAACACCCGACGAATTGCCGACATCACCGTTTCCGTCGGTGTCTGTTTCATCACGTATCCTTTCGCACCTGCCGCCAGAGCACGCGGCGCATAAACCGATTCGTCGTGCATGGATAACGCGAGAACTTTTACGCCGGGCGCTTGAACTGAAAGCGATTCAATCAATTCGATTCCTTCACCATCGGACAGCGAAATATCGACAATGGCCAGCTCCGGCAGTAACGCCGGAATCTGTTTCAACGCATCGGCAATACTTCCCGCCTGACCACACACCTCGAGGTCCTCCTGATAATTGAGCAGTTGCGCAAAGCCATCGCGCGTGACCGGATGATCTTCGACCAGAAATATTCGCCGCTTGGAAGCCGAGGTAAGCATGCTAGCGCGGCGGAGAAGACGACGCTGCGCTCGGCAGCGTGCAGGTGACAACGACACCACCGCACGGGCCGGATTTCACGTCAAGCGTCGCGCCGATGGTGCGCGCCCGATAATGCATGATGTGAAGGCCGGTACCGCGATTCGCTTGAGTGCCGGTCGCCATGCCGCTGCCATTATCGGCAATCGTCAACTCCAACCAATCCGCCCGTTGCACGAGACGCAAATCAATGTGCGTGGCTTTGCCGTGCTTGATCGCGTTACTCGTGGCTTCCTGGGCAATCCGAAATAGATGAATGGCACGCGGATGATCCACACTGAGAATTCCCGACGGCGCAGCGCATGAGCATTGCACACTGAACAACGACGCGACACCCGCCGCCAGATCGCGCAACGCCAACACCAATCCATCCGCTTCGAGCCGAATCGGATTCAATCCTCGCGCAAGATGCCGCGCATGTTCGATTGCCTGATTCAACAGCGCTTCGATGCAACGCGCATCGTCGGCTTCCGACAAACCGAGTTTCGCCAACTTCTGCTCCAGCAGGCTGCTTTTGAATTTCAGCCCGGTGAGATATTGGCACAGTCCATCGTGCAAATCCTGCCCGATGCGTTGTTGTTCGCGTTCGCTGATCGTCGCCAACTCCGAATTCGCCTGACTCAACGCCTCCTCGGCTTTTTGCCGCTGCGCAATCTCCTGTTCCAGCGCGCTGTTCATCGCGACGAGACGACGATTGGTAGTGAACAGATCCACCAGCACGCCGACTTTAGATTTCAAAATTTGCGGGTTGAGCGGTTTGGTTAAAAAATCCACGGCCCCAACGCCGTAACCCTGCAAAATCTCCTGATCGCTGTGAAAGTACGCCGTCAGAAAAACGATGGGAATGTGACTGCAACGCTTACGTGTTTTAATCAACGACGCCAGATCGAGACCACTCATGCCGGGCATCTGAACGTCGAGCACGATGCAGGCAAACTCGTCATTCACCAATGCAAGCAACGCCGCTTCGGGCGTCTGCGCGCGCACGAGTTGTAAACCCGGGGCGGCCAAAATACTTTCGAGCACTTCCAGATTGCGCGCGTCATCGTCCACCAGAAGGACTTTGACGCAGCCGTTGGTTGCGACCAGCGCGGGCCCACGGGATAACGGTGTCGCCAAATGATCTCGCGCCGGAGGTTTTTGTTGCACAGTGGAGGTTGGTGATGAGGGCATAGGTTAAATAGTCGGCTCAGCGATAAAGCCAGACGCGTAAGAGCGAGATCAATTGATCGGTATTCACCGGTTTGGCGATGTAATCCGAAGCGCCGGCTTCCAGACATTTTTCGCGATCGCCCTTCATCGCTTTCGCCGTCAGCGCCAGAATCGGCAGTGACCGAAACCGCGCATCTTTCCGGATTTCGCGCAATGTTTCGTAACCGTCCATCTCAGGCATCATGATGTCCATAAGCACCACGCTCAGGTCAGTTTCGTTCTGGATAATTTCAATCGCCTGCCGTCCGTTGGTGGCGCTGAGCACTTCCATTTCGTGATTTTCCAGCACCGTCGTGAGCGCAAAAATGTTGCGCGCGTCGTCATCCACCACCAGCGCCTTGCGTCCGCGCAGGGCTTCATTGGAATGATGCAACCGCGCGAGCATGCTGCGTTTTTCTTCGGGCAAATCCGCCACCACGCGATGCAAAAACAGCGCCGTCTCGTCGAACAATCGTTCCGGCGATTGCACATCTTTCAGAACGATGCTCTTGGCGATGCTGCGCAACTGCCGTTCTTCTTCTTCGTTCAGTTGTTTGCCTGTAAAAACCACTACCGGCACGTCGCGCAACGTGGCTTCGCTTTGCATCTTTTCCAACAGCGCGTAACCGCTCATGTCCGGCAACCGCAGGTCCAACACGCAACAATCAAACGGTCGATCCAACAACAATTCCAGCGCCTCCTGTCCCGTGCCGATCGTGTGAATCTCAATGTCATCGTGATGCAGTAGCTCCACGACACTGTTGCGCTCAATCTCATCGTCCTCCACGACGAGCAGACGTTTCATGCGTGGACTGACGAATTGCTTGATGCGATCGAAACATTGATCGAGTCCTTCCGTAGTCGCCGGTTTGATCATGTAGGAAAACGCGCCCCGCGCCAGACCGTGCCGCCGCTCTTCTTCCACCGAAATGATTTGCACCGGAATGTGTCGCGTCGCGGAATCGAGTTTCAAATTGTTCAACACCGTCCAGCCGAGCATGTCCGGCAGAAAAATATCGAGCGTGATCGCCGTGGGTAAAAATTGTCGCGCCAACGCCAGCGCTGTGTTCCCGCGCGTTGCCGCGATAGCTTTGAATCCCTTATCCCGCGCGAGTCCCACGAGCACGCGCGCATAATGCGGATCATCCTCGATGATGAGCACCACCTGATCTCCGGGACAGATTGATTCGCGATCATCGGAAATCACTTCATCGCGTGGCGCCGGCAACGCCACCGGCTTCACCTGGGTTTGTGGCAGCGCTGAAGTTGTCGTACCGGAATACGTCAGCGGCAAATAAAGAGTGAATGTGCTGCCTTCACCCGGCGAGCTGACTAATCGGATTTCCCCACCGAGCAATGCGGCCAGTTCGCGTGAAATCGCCAGGCCCAATCCCGTCCCGCCATACTTGCGACTCGTGCCGGCGTCAGCCTGTTGAAACGCTTCGAAGATGAGTTTCTGCTTTTCCGGCGCGATGCCGATGCCCGTGTCGCTGATTGAAAACGCAATCACCGTATGCGCGCGACTCAGGAACGGATGATCTGCCGACCAACCCGCATCCGCCAACCCCACATGCACGCGCACATGACCTTGCGACGTAAACTTAAACGCATTCGACAACAGGTTTTTGAGAATCTGTTGCAACCGCTTCGGGTCGGCGATCATTGCGCGCGGCAAATCCGGCGAAAACTCCACGTGAAACGGCAGACTCTTCGAGTCCGCGATGTGTCGGAAGTTGCGCTCCACGGAATCTCGCAACGTGATGAAACCGATTTCCTCGGCTTCAACCGTGACCGTGCCGGATTCAATCTTCGACAAATCGAGAATGTCCGTAATGAGATTCAACAGGTCCGAGCCGGAAGAATAAATATTCCGCGCAAAATCCTTCTGCTTGATCGTCAGATTCGTGCCCCCATTTTCCGCGAGCTGCTGACTGAGAATCAGAATGGAATTCAGTGGCGTGCGCAATTCGTGCGACATGTTGGCGAGGAACTCCGATTTGTATTTCGACGTGAGCGCGAGTTCACCGGCTTTTTCTTCAAGCGCGCGCCGCGCCTGTTCGACCTCCTGACTCTTGCGTTCGACTTCGACGTTCTGCTCCGCTAACTGTCGCGCCTTTTGCGCGAGTTCTTCGTTCGTCTGTTGCAGTTCCTTCTGCTGCAACTGCAATTCCACCGTAAGCTGCTGCGATTGTTGCAATAGATTCTCCGTCCGCATCGTCGCTTCAATCGTGTTGAATACCACGCCGATGGATTGCGTGAGTTGTTCGAGAAAGTTCAGGTGCGTCGCATTAAATTTTCTGAGTGAAGCCAGTTCGATTACCGCCTTGGTTTGTCCTTCAAACAATACCGGTAACACCACGATGTTCACCGGCTGCGCTTCCGTGAGACTCGATTGAATGCGCGTGTAATCGACAAACTCAGATTTCACTTCGTTGAGGAGGATGCGCTGTTTTTCCAACGCGCATTGTCCCACCAATCCTTCGCCTAACATGATGCGCTGCGCCTGATTCGGCTTCTGCGCATAGCCCGCGAGCAACCGCAGACTCAGATTGTGATTCTCGTCGGTCTCCATCTGATAAATCGTACCCTGTTGCGCGTTCACCAGCGGGCCGAGTTCCGACAGCAACATTTTGCCGACCGTGAACAGATCTCGCTGCCCCTGCAACATGCTCGTGAACTTCGCCAGATTCGTCTTCAGCCAGTCCTGCTCCTGATTACTTTCGGTCGTCACGCGCAAGTTGCCGATCATCGTGTTGATGTTGTCTTTCAACTCGGCCACTTCGCCGCGGGTCTCGACCTGAATCGAGCGCGTCAAATCACCTTTTGTTACCGCCGTCGCCACTTCCGCAATCGCGCGAATGTGCGTCGTCAGATTCGCCGCGAGCAGATTCACGTTGTCGGTCAGATCCTTCCACGTGCCCGCCGCGCCCGGAACGTTGGCCTGACCGCCGAGCTTGCCTTCTGTGCCGACTTCGCGCGCGACGTTCGTGACCTGCTCAGCGAAAATCGCCAAGGTGTCGGTCATGCTGTTGATCGTTTCCGCGAGCGCCGCAACTTCGCCTTTCGCAGCGACGGTAAGTTTTTGACGCAAGTTGCCGTTCGCGACCGCTGTCACAACTTTCACAATACCGCGCACCTGTTCGGTCAAATTGGCGGCCATGACGTTCACTGAATCGGTCAAATCCTTCCACGTGCCCGCAACACCCGAAACCGTTGCCTGACCACCGAGTTTGCCTTCGGTACCGACTTCACGCGCCACGCGCGTCACTTCCGCCGCAAAGGCATTCAACTGATCCACCATCGTGTTGATGGTGTTCTTCAGTTCGAGAATTTCGCCCTTCACGTCCACCGTGATCTTGCGCGACAAATCGCCGCGCGCGACGGCGGTTGTGACTTCCGCGATGTTGCGAACTTGCGCCGTGAGATTGGACCCCATCGCGTTGACGGAGTCGGTTAAATCCTTCCACGTACCGGCGACGCCAGGCACGACCGCCTGTACGCCGAGACGTCCTTCCGTGCCGACTTCGACCGCAACCCGCGTCACTTCCGACGCGAACGAGCGAAGCTGCTCGACCATCGTGTTAATGGTTTCCTTGAGCTGCAGAATTTCACCGCGCACATCCACGGTGATCTTGCGGGACAAGTCGCCGTTCGCGACGGCAATCGTCACTTCCGCAATATTTCGCACCTGCCCCGTGAGATTGGATGCCATCGAATTGACGTTATCGGTCAGATCCTTCCACGTGCCCGCCACACCTGAAACCGTCGCCTGACCGCCAAGCTTGCCTTCCGTGCCGACTTCACGCGCCACGCGACTCACTTCCGACGCAAACGCATTCAACTGATCCACCATCGTGTTGATGGTATTTTTCAGTTCGAGAATTTCGCCCTTCACGTCCACCGTGATCTTGCGCGATAAATCACCGCGCGCGACGGCGGTTGTGACTTCCGCGATATTCCGCACCTGACCGGTAAGATTGGACGCCATCGAATTGACGTTGTCGGTCAAATCTTTCCAGGTACCGGCGACTCCGGGCACGGTCGCCTGCCCACCGAGTTTACCTTCCGTGCCGACTTCGCGTGCTACGCGACTGACTTCCGAAGCGAACGCGTTCAACTGGTCCACCATCACGTTGATGGTGTTCTTCAATTCGAGAATTTCCCCTCGCACGTCCACGGTGATCTTGCGCGATAAATCACCTTTCGCCACCGCAGTCGTCACGTCGGCAATGTTGCGCACCTGACCGGTAAGATTGGACGCCATCGAATTGACGTTGTCCGTCAAATCCTTCCACGTGCCGGCGACACCAGGCACTTCGGCCTGACCGCCGAGTTTGCCTTCCGTTCCGACTTCGCGCGCCACGCGGGTGACTTCAGATGCAAAACCGTTCAACTGATCCACCATCGTGTTGATGGTGTTCTTCAGTTCGAGAATTTCGCCCT
>CALAYC010000040.1 GCA_937894935.1 uncultured Verrucomicrobiota bacterium | reverse complement strand
CGGTCGTCAGGATACCGAGCCACCCGATGCCGCTCAAATGGTTTTTGTCGCCTCCTTCCGTGCGCTCCGGTCAAAAGTATTGCCTCCCTCGCCCGCCATTCTGCTACGCTGCGCGCATGCGATTGTGGCTCGACAAACTGGTCCTCATTCTCGTGTTGGCGCTGCTGAACGGCTGCGGCGACTCTGCTTCTTCCAAACAACCGCCGACGCTACCGGAGATCGATCCCTTTCGCGGCCATCTGAATCACGCGCAACCCAAACTGCCGACCATCAAAGTCTGGTTGGGCGCGGAGGAATTGATTGCGGAAATCGCCCGCACCCGGGTGCAAATCGCCACCGGCATGATGTTCCGCACCAACATGGCCGAGAACGAAGCGATGCTGTTCGTTTTCCCGCCGCAGGAGATTGGTCCGAAAAATTTTTACATGCGCAACTGCACCGTTCCGTTGTCCGCCGCTTACATTCAACCCGACGGCACAATTGCCGAGATCGTTGACCTGCATCCCGGCGACGAAGTGGGCGTGCAATCGAAAACTTCGAATCTGCAATTCGTTCTCGAAGTGCCGCAAGGCTGGTTTACGCGGCACAATGTGAACACGGGAACGGTCGTCCGCACGGAACGCGGGTCGCTGCAAGAAACTTTCTTTCCGCGTTAATCAATGCCCGTCCATCACTGCGGCGAAGCGCAATCCGCGCGTGCTGACGCGTAATTCCTGAAAGCCGAACTGCTCCATCACGGCTTCGAAAATCAACACGCCTGGCAGAATCACATCCGCCCGTTTGCGCGGCAAACCCACGATGCCTTCGCGTTTCGCGAGCGGCAGACTCCACAGATGTTCCGCATGCCAACGCACGCGCTCCAGGCTGAGGTACGTCCGTTCAATCGTGCTCCGCTCGTAAGTTTCCAATCGTCCTTCAATCCGCGCGAGAATCGTCGGCGTCCCGCCGGTACCGATGAGTGCAATCGGCGTGCGCGCGGCACAAAGTTGCTTTTCGCGTTCCAGCGCCGGAAGCAGAGCGGGCCGGATTTTTTCTGCGAAAAACTCGCGTAGCCATTGTCGCGTTTCCGCTAGCTCCTCGCGCGTGGGCGGATCGCTGTGCGGAATGGTTTCCAGCAGTCGCACCGTTCCAACCCGGAAACTTTGACGAAAATGTTTGTGCTCGCCCTGCCCTAAAATGAATTCCGTGCTGCCACCGCCGACGTCCAATATCAGCAACGGCACTTGCGCCAGTTCCGCATCGGTCGTGACGCCGTGAAACGCCCAATCTGCCTCTTGGTCACCGGTGATAATTTCGAGCGGCACTCCGGCGACTTTCTCAATCGCCGCAATCAAATCTGCTGTATTTGTCGCGTCACGAGCCGCGCTCGTGGCGATAACGCGCAGCGACGTCGCGTTAAGCGCGCGGGCTTGCGCGGCGAATTTTGCAACTGCATCGGCAGTGTTTGCGATCGCTTCCGGCATCAACCGATGCGTTTCAAAAAAGCCCTGACCGAGCCGCGTCTGGCGGCTTTCTTCCTGGATGGGGATGATGTCCCGTCCCTTCACGTCGGCTACAAGCAGTTTGACTGAATTCGTTCCGACGTCGATGACGGCACGGCGCGTTGACAACATGCGCGCGCATTAGACCAAGGAGTCGGAAATCGACCAAGTGAAAATCCAGAGACAGCAAGCGATGCGGACAAAAAAACAACGGATGCCGGGCGACACACGTTTTCACCCCGGCATCCGCTCCTTCCCGCGGAAGGTAAATGATTGCTCCAAAGTTTTAGTGGGGCGAATCACCGCAGAACTTACCCGGCTCGGCGCCGCTGACAAGTCTCGGGGCGATAAAAATAAAAACCCGACCGGATGCAGGTTCCGATCGGGTGAAAATAAACGTCAATATTACTTCTTTTCTTCCTTCTTGGGATTGCATTTCTCGCACGTCTTGCCGTCTTTTTTGGCGGCCGCGCAGCATTTGTGCGTGCAATCCTTGCTTTCGGCTTTGGCTTTTTCGCAACAGGTTTTCTCCCCTGCGTTAACCGGGCCGGCGAGCAACGCGAGCACGAAGGCCGCGCCAGTGAGGAACTTGAGCAGTTTCATGTTGAACCTTTTGTTGGTTTTGCTGCAGTCCAAAAAACGCGACAAACGTTTCCGGGGTGCAGCGTGCCCGCAATTTACGACCTTTCCGCTCGTTGCCAAGTGCGTTGTGGCAGAGTTTTCACTCGCCTGATTTTCGCTGGCGATTACGATGCTTCCGATGTCGTCTTCTTACGACCAGTTACTCGACGCCGCGATTCAACATCTGGAAAATCTCCAGACGCGCGGCGTTCGATACGTCGCCGTTGCGCCGGAAACTCTGCGAGCTTTGTCACAAACAATTGCATCGCAAGCCCCCGTCAGCGCGCCGCCCAAAACGGGTGCCACCGCAACACCGTCAGTTACTGCGACGACACCTAAAGTCGTAACACCACCTTCGCCCGTCGTTCGCATGCCGAAGCCGGTGGTCCCGTTGCAAGTGCAAGCGCCCAGCCCCGCATCCGCACCCGCGATGTCATCGCCGGAAAAAGTTGTGGCGTTCAATGCGTTGCGCGAACGAGTTCTGGCCTGCGTGAAATGTCCGCACCTCGTCGCCTCGCGAAAAAACATCGTCTTCGGCGTGGGCAACATTGATGCTGATTTAATGTTCGTCGGGGAAGCGCCCGGCGCAGATGAAGATGCGCAAGGCGAACCGTTCGTTGGCAAAGCCGGTCAGTTGCTCACCAAAATCATCGAAGCCACCGGATTGAAACGCAGTGATGTTTACATCGCCAACATTCTGAAATGCCGCCCCGACACGCCCGGTCAGACGACCGGAAATCGCAAGCCGACTCCGGCAGAAATGGAGACGTGCATTCCGTTTTTGCATGAGCAGATTGATCTCGTGCAACCCAAAGTGCTCGTCGCACTCGGAGCAACGGCGGTGGAAGGTTTGTTAGGCAAAACGACCGGCATCACAAGACTGCGCGGCAATTGGCAAACATATCGCGGCATCCCGCTCATGCCGACGTTTCATCCCTCGTATTTGTTGCGCAATCAGGCGCTCGCCGAAAAACGCCGCGTCTGGGAAGACATGTTGCAGGTGATGGAAAAACTGAACCTGCCCATCTCCGAGAAACAACGCAATTACTTCCTGAAAGCGATGCGCTGAACGCCCTGCCCTACCATGCGCGTTCAATACTTCGTCGCTGCCAGAGAAATTCGAACATATTTCCTTCGTGCGGTTGATCCCACGAAATTTTCATCGTGGAAACCGGCCCGATGTTCAATCGCTCGATGTGCGGATAAGCCATGAGCGCTTCGATGAACTTCGCGTCTTTCGTAATCGCCGTGCAAGCGAGCGTATAACCGATCTGCTTCAGCATCTCGGCTTGCGGCACTTGCACCACACTGGCGTACGGACAGAGAAATTCCCGATTCGCCAGCGGATGCTGAAACGAATCACACAACACCACGCTCGGTCGCACATACACCCCGCCGTCGAAAATCACTTTGCGCGGACCATTGCGATATTTCGCCGCGACGTCAGTTGCGCCAGGTGTTTTCAACCCCTCTTCAATTGCCGCATCGATGAAATCCGCCATCTTCGGATTTGCGAATCCGGAAAGCCGCGCGTTCGGATCATCTGCTTTAGTCGGCGCAATCGGCCCGAGTTTTTGCGCCAACGCATCGGCGATTTCCGCTGCATATTTTGGCACCACCACCGCGCTGGCGTTAATACATGACCGACCACCGTTGTCTGAAATACTCGCGACGATAACATCCAGATAATCACGCCAATTCTCGATGCAATCTTCGCCGATTAAAATTTTGCTCCAACCTGGCCCGTGAATCTGAATCGCCGGATTATTCGCATACTGCGCGGTCGTAGATTTATCGCCGAAAATCAAAGCGCGCTGACACGTGTTCAAAATAGCGCCCGCGCCTTCGTGATCGGTCGGATAAAATCCAAACGCTTCCGCCGGCGCACCTGCCGCGATGAACGCTTGAATCAAACGATACGGCGTCCACGGCTCTTCTTTGCCGGGCTTAATCATCACTGGCGTTTTCAGCGCAATGCTCGGCAGCCAGAGCGAATTAACCGCAGGCGAATTACTCGGCATCACCAGCCCTAAAGCGGATGTCGTCGGAAAGTAGCTCAATCGCGTCCCGAATTGCTCACCGCTACCCGAATCGAGAATGGACAAATCCAAACCGCGCGACAGTCCGTTCAGAACGACTTTCATGTTCGTCAGCGCGAGATGAATTTTTTCCATGTTGCGCCGCACCATGACATGCGGCAACCCGCTCGTGCTGCTCAACGTTTCGATGTATTGCTGCGGCGATTGCGTGTGACCTTTATCGCCCAGCGGTAAAGTGCCGTTCAGAAACTGCTCGCCGGCGCGTGCACAAATTTCGATTAACTGCGCGACCGAAAATTTCTTCAACGCGGCCTGTGCTTCACCGACGCGCGTAAGGTCTTTGCGCACGATACCGGCGTTCACCTGACTGACGCGCGCCTTGACTTCGCCCGTGCGAAAATCCTTCACCTCGACCGTATCCAGGCTCTCGTAGGGTTTGCCGCGTCGCAACGCGGGAATGTGAGGCAGTTCACTCATAGACTTATTCTCAGCTTAAAACAGACTGCTCCGTCGAGGCGAGAATTCATCTCGCGCCGAAAACTTCTCATCGCTTCAACCTGCGAACAACTTTTGCTGTCGCAAACTTGACTGAACGCGAGTAACGCAACAGGCTGACGCGCGTTTGATGGCGGGTTCAATGAGCGGAAAACTCTCTAAAAGTCACCATTCAGTTTTGGTTCTCGGCGTCGGTTCTTTTGCGGCGAGCGTGACGCAAATACTACGCGATAACGGCGCGAACGTGGCGACTTATCTGACTCGCAATTACGGCCATTTTCCGCCGTCCGTCGTCGGACCGACCTTCCGCCGCGAAACGCATTTGAGTCCGATTCCGTTGCTTAAAAATCTCGCTGTCGATCTCATCATTCCGCAATCCATTGATTGGGCGCAAATGCCGTGGGCGTGCGAACTGGTGAATTCCGGCGTCGGATTGCTTTGCGCGACCGGCGAGGCTATGCGCATTGAGCGCGAACGCAATTTCGCGCGACAACTCTGCGTCCAATACGGCATTCCGTTCCCCGCATCCTACTTCGCCCGCAATCGTGCTGAAGCCGAACAGATTCTCGCGCATCATCCCGCGCCTTACGCTATTAAGAATCCGCTCTGCTCGCCGACCAGTCCGATTCACACGATTCTCTGTGAAACCGTCG
>CALAYC010000039.1 GCA_937894935.1 uncultured Verrucomicrobiota bacterium | reverse complement strand
AATTCGTAACCCGGACGTGCGTTGTCGCCCAGTTGCGCAATGTCCACGGAATAACTCACCGGCTCGGATGCTCCGATCCAGGAATAATTTTCGCCAACAGTGACAATGTTCTGGCGGTCATATTGTCCGCCGCTGGAGCTGACAAAACCGAGGCCTGGCGTCGCTTTGGTCAGAGAAACGGTTGGTGGTGGCGGCGGGCCGTCACTTCCTTTAAGGACCAGGTTATCGATCCAAAAGCCGTAGGTGCCTCCGGCCTCCAGTTGTCCGCCGGAAATCCATTTTTTGAAAACTATCCCGACGGCGGGATCAATGCCGGAGATGGCTGGGTCAATGGGAAAGCTGACGTGAACCCATCCGCTCGCCGCTGCTTCTGGAACGTTCACTGTTCCGAGTTGAGGACGAATCGAGAAATCTGGCGAATCGGTTGCCCATAATAAAATGCCTCCGTCGCCGCCCAGGGGAACGCTGTTGAAATCAGCGATGCTCACCGTTTTGGTGGTATCCCATTTGATGTCGAACTCGACACTTTGGTAATCGGAAAGATTGAATGTCGGTCCAGGGAAGTACCATGCCCCATTCGGTGGTTCATTGGCGAAGATGGTCATAGTGTTCTGGTCTAACGCATAGTCGGCTGAGATGTACACCGATCCCCCGCCATTCCCGGTGTTGTCCTCGTTAGGGTCGTAAACCGCGGTGGCATTGCCCCAGGCGGTGCCCCAACCATTGGCGGCGCCATCGAAGGTATTGAGAACTTTGTCGGGGACGCCCCAGGCGGTGGACACAGTCAAGGCCGCGGCCAGACCGTAGAGGGCAGAACGCGTCCGAAAGGAAGCGAATCTAGTGGGTTTGTTTTTCATGGGATGTGGTTTGGTTACTTGTATGAAGCGTTACCGTATGAACATCAGCTACGGGGTCAGGTTGGTTTGAATCTAATCCGCACGACACCGGCGGTTAGATCATGATTCAGGCTTAGAGACATCATAACAAAGCAACGGGTTTCGCCATGTCATCTAAACGCACGACAGTTGAGAATGTTTTCAATCAATCGCCCGTTGCGATTGTCCACATCCCTCGCGAAGCGGTCAGCGTACCGGTGCCAACGGTTTCAGTAGTGCGCAATGCCTGAACATGTCCGTCATGGAAAAGGTAGTTGAAGCGCTCACCGTGAGCTTTGTAAACGAGGTTGCCCTGATTAACACCACTGGTTGCGGAGGGATCCTGACTGGGGTTATTCGGGTCAATCTGGTGTAAGGTTGAACCTGTTTGATAGGGCCCGAGACTGATGCTTGGCCATTCATTTCCGACTGCCCCCTGACCGTTGGGCTGTTCCACTAATAAGATCGTTCCGGCGTTATCCTTTACTACGCTGGTCTTGAAACTTCGCGCCTCCCAATCGGGTCGCCCACCGATGAGTCCTTTGTCCCGCCAATAAACCCCCACGCCGCGGTTGGGCTTTGGTAGCGGGTACGATTGATTGACGGTGTCGATCTGATATTCCGAACTCCAAGCGGGGCCAACTCCATTCATCGCGTACGAACGCACGCCGGAAAATGTGTCAGTGATCCACCAGACTTTTGTGCCGCGATCGGCGGGACAAAGCGCGATTTTGGGAGCAAAGGCCTGATCTACGATGCCTTGATTTAAGTCCGCCTCCGCCGCCCGACCACCCAGGTAGTTATAAATGTAAACGTCCCACGAAAGTTGACCGTTGTTTGCGCCGTAAGCCGCAGGTGGAAACATTTCGCCGCGATCGGTGGTAAAAAGAACAATGCCCAATCCCAATTGCTTGAGTTGAGAAACACACTGAATCCGGTGCGCCTTGGCTTTGGCTTTGGCGAGAGCGGGCAACAGCATTGCCGCCAGAATCGCGATGATGGCGATTACGACGAGCAGTTCGATCAAGGTGAAACCGCTCGGATGGCAACTCCGACGCACCGCATTGAACAGCGATTGGCGATTGATCGTTGGTCGGCTCATACGACAGCTATTTATCGCGCTTCCACTAACACCACGCGCATTTCTTTACTGAGTGAATATTTCTTTCCCGGCGGCGGCGGCGGAACGGTTATTTTCGCTTCAGTGGCGAATTGCTCGAAACTGGTCGGGCGTTGTTTCGTTGCGACGATGTAGCGTCGCACTTCGCGGGTAAGTTCCGCCAAATTCGCGTCGTTGTAAGTGCTGATGGCTTCCGGCGATGCGGCTTGAGTGGCGAGACCGGTTGCCGGGGTGGCTTCCGGCTGTTGGTTGCAACCAACGACCACACTTCCGAAGCTCAGCGCCAACAAACCCGACAAGAGGCATCTCATCATAAATGGCATCGCTCCAACGACCGCAGCAACGGCGAACGCTTTGCGGCTGGCGGTGGTAACTTGCGCTTACGCTAAGGCGCGCCGCCGTCGGGTTCACGTCATCAAAAGAGATGACAGTTCAACAAAACAGACGGCGACACCTGCCTCTGCTACTTGATGCCTGTCACCTGAAGCTCACGACGTGCGACTTGCCTGCCATCGCGGCATCGGTTACCAAGCGTGAAATCCAATGCCCCTTTGCGCCGCAGTCTATTCGTGTCGCCGCAGGACCAGGTCTTCGGTTGCGCGCTTTCATCGTCTTGTCGCTGCTCTCGCGATCATCCTGTTTCCAATTGCTCAGTTGGCGCATGAGATGTTTCCGGCAACTCCCGAGGACGCACGGCCTTTGTCGGAATACGCGATTGAAACGTGGCGGGCGGACAATGGCTTGCCGCAGAACAATGCCACCGACGTCATTCAAACCCGGCGCGGTTACATCTGGGTCGGCACCTACAACGGCATCGCGCAATTCGACGGCATCCGTTTTCAGGTGTTTGATTCATCCAACACCAAAGGCCTGGCCAACAGCCGCGTCACACAACTGCACGAAGATTCGCGCGGCGATGTGTGGATTGGTCACGATAACGGCGAAGTTTCGGGTGTCAGCGTCGCCGGGTTTCGTTCCTTCACTTTGCCGACGAACTGGGAAAAAGCGCCCATCAAAGGTTTTGCCGAAGATGAACACGGCGATGTCTGGGCGTTCAATCAGCTCGGTGCTGCATTGCGCGTGCGCGATGGCTTCATCGCCCAACCACCACCGTTGCTTGGCGAAGATCCGTTCCTGAACCTGAGCGTCGTCCGCGATAACTCCGGTCAGTTGTTCATCGTTCGTAATGGAGCAGTCGCGCACTTTAGCGCGAACATTTACGCCCCGATTGATTTTGGCGATCTTTCTACTCGACCTTATTACGCGGGTATCGCTGCGGCTCGTGATGGTGGACTCTGGGTAGCCGGCGAGGGTCGTTTGCGTAAATGGAGCGGAACGAATTGGATCGCGGATTTGGGGGAGCCGCCGTGGGGCGATGCGTCGCTGACGGTGATGCGAGAAGTCTCTTCCGGCCGTCTATTTGTCGGCACGTTGCGAAACGGTTTGTATGTGTTCGATGCTGCTACCGGATGGTTCAATCTCAATCGTCGCAATGGTCTGCCGCAGGATGGCGTCGGTTGTCTGGTAGAAGATCGCGAAAAAAATATCTGGGTCGGCACTGGTGGCGGATTGGCGTTGTTACGAAATCGCAAAGTCCTCATGCAAAGTCCGCCGGATGACTGGCAGGGTCGCCCTGTTCAATCGATTACTCGCGCGGCGGACGGAACAATCTGGGCGGCGACGGAAGGCGCGGGAGTTTATCGCTTTCAAAGCAATCGCTGGACGCATTTCGACGTGGCGAATCCCTTTGTCTGGTCGGTGTTGGCCGATAGTCGTGGCGATGTCTGGGCGGGTACGTGGGGGGGAGGGTTGTTTCGCCTGATCGATAATGAATTCATCGTACAAACCAATCTGGTCCCGCTCTCCGACCCGGTGACTGCACTCTACGAATCGCCTGATGGAACGATGTGGATCGGAACGGGTGCAGGATTGGCGCGGTTGCACAATGGGAAATTTGAATCGCTGGCGCGCTTTGGTGGTGCGGCGGCTGGAGATGTGCGCGTCATAGCAGCCGGCGTTAACGGCGAACTCTGGATTGGCACTCAGGGTTCGGGTCTGGGCCGTTGGCACAACAATGAATTTAAAACGTTTCGTATCAGCGACGGTTTACCCGGTAATTTCGTTTTGTCGCTCTACGCCGAATCCGACAGCACACTGTGGATTGGCATGTTGGACATGGGAATTTGTCGTTATCACAATGGCGAATTCCGCGCCATCACGACGGCGCAAGGTTTGCCTGCTAATATCATCTACTCGCTGAGAGAGGACGACCTCGGAAATCTCTGGTGCAATTCACCTGCTGGACTTTTTCGCGTGAGCAAACAGGAACTCAACGATTGCGCGGACGGTAAAGCTACTCGTCTCAACGTGCTCGCTTACGGAATGGCGGAAGGTTTGAGCACGCTCGCCGGCACGGGAGGATTTACGCCATCGGGTTTCCGCACGCCGGAAGGGCAACTTTGTTTTTCCACGGCCCGTGGTATTGCGATGGTTTCGCCTCAAGCCGCTCAGCCTAATCTCGTGCGACCGCCCGTCTGGATTGAAGAAATTCTCGTCGATACGCACGCCGCCGAGCCTTCCACCAATGTGACCGTTAAACCGATTTCCTCCGCGCCAGCGGCACAACGTCAAATCGAACTAGCGCCAGGCCGTCGCCAACTTGAGATTTCCTTCACCGGTCTGAGTTTCACTTCGCCCGAACGCGTGCAATTTCGTTATCGCCTCGAAGGCCATGGCGTAGATGAGGCATGGACCGAAGCGGGCTCACGTCGCCGCGTGAACTACAGTTTTCTCCCGCCGGGCAATTACACGTTCCGCGTTACGGCGTGCAATAGCGACGGTTTGTGGAATGAATCCGGTGATGCGCTGGCGATTCGCGTGTTGCCGTATTTCTGGCAGACGTTGTGGTTCAAAACCGCGCTCGCCATCAGCAGTTGTGCGCTGGTTGGTGGACTCGTTTACGCGGTGTCGCGTCGTCGCCATCGGCGTAAGTTGGAAAATATCGCGCGCGAGCGGGCACTCGAACGCGAACGTTCCCGCATTGCGCAGGATATTCACGACGAAGTCGGCGCGAGTCTGACGCGAATTGGTTTGCTGAGCGAATCCACGGCGGGCGATCTCGAAAATCTGCAGCGGGCGGCGATGAATCTCGATCAAATCATCACCACTACGCGGGAATTGACGCGCTCAATGGATGAAATCGTCTGGGCGGTCAATCCGCGGCATGACACATTGGAATCTCTCACGAACTACATCTCGCGTTTCGCGCAAGATTTCCTTAGCACGGCCAACATTCGCTGTCGCCTCGCGATGCCGTTGCAGTTGCCGGATATTTCGGTGCGTTCTGAAGTGCGTCACAATCTGTTCCTCGCCTGCAAGGAAGCATTGAACAATGTGGTAAAACATTCTCGCGCCAATGAAGTGCGATTGACCCTGGAACTTCTACCCGACGGATTGCGATTCATCGTGGCCGACAACGGAACCGGTTTTAGCAACCGTGAAATTGATAAAGCATCCCGCCGTGCCGACCATCGTCCTGCCGCTGGCAATGGTCTTCCCAACATGCAAAGGCGCTTGCAACGCATCGGCGGACGGAGTCGGTTGCACAGTGAACCCGGCGTCGGCACGAGCGTAGATTTTTTCGTGCCGTTAACAGGAGCGGCCACCAGTCAATGAGTGAATTGTCAATTGTCTTGTCATCAAAATTTGCCTTCGTCGCTCCAACCTGAAGACTGATACGATGAGAAAAATGTCCATTAAAGTTGCCATCGTGGAAGACGATCGCAAAGCCCGCGAGATTTTCGCCGATTGGGTGAATCGCACTGAGGGTTTCAAGTGTATCAGCGATCACGAATCCGCTGAAGACGCACTTGCGACCTTGCCGTCGCTTGAGCCGAAAGTTGTCTTCATGGATATCAACCTGCCTGGCATGAATGGCGTCGAATGTGTGCGCCGTCTGAAAGTTTTACTTCCGGAAACGCAGTTCGTGATGCTGACCGTTTACGAAGATTCCGATCACATCTTTCAGGCGTTGCAAGCGGGCGCGATCGGTTATTTGCTCAAACGCACCTCGCGGGCGGAACTGGTCGCCGCGTTGCGTGACGTCCATGCCGGAGGTTCCCCGATGACGACCAACATTGCCCGCAAAGTCGTGAAAGCATTCCATCAGGTGGCGCCGCCACAACCCGCCGTCGCGGAACTTTCAACCCGTGAGAATGAAGTTCTGCAATTACTCGCGCAGGGCTTTCTCTACAAGGAAATCGCGGATACGTTGAACGTCGCGGTGCCCACAGTGAACACCTACATCCGGCGCATTTACGAAAAATTACACGTGCGTTCTCGCACTGAAGCCGTCGCGCGATTCGCCCATCTGCCCGTTCGCGGTGAGATAACGCCGAAGTCTCCCTGACCGGTTGTTATCGGAGGTAATCGAGCAAGGAAAGATTCAGCGCGCGGGCGCCGCTTTGGAGTGCGGCTTCGTATGCGGTTTGAGTCTGAGTCAACTTTACGAGCGTTTGCGCCAGGTCCGCATCCACTTCCCGGGACACCTGCGATTCAACGGATTGATTGTGTTGCTCGTTGAGCTTGCGCGTTGTTTCCAAGCGCGCCTGAATCGCACCGTTGGAACTGATGTGATACAGCAGATTGTCTTCGTCACGCGCCAGATTGGGGCGGTCGGTGGACGCAATCAATGCAACGTTGCCGGACAGCAAATTGTTTTGCAGCGAAATCAGATGATTCAATAAATCAGCGCCCGAACGACTGTCCGCAACGAGGCCGCGCGGGCCAGTGCCGGTGCTGTTCTCGCCAATTACCTGGCTCGAAGCCAGCACGCCGTTGGAAATTTCCACCTGTGGGATGTCGAGATTTCCCTGGAACG
>CALAYC010000038.1 GCA_937894935.1 uncultured Verrucomicrobiota bacterium | reverse complement strand
CCGTGCTCCCAGAAACCATTCGCATCAATCAATACATGCCGCACACCGCCGTCCATCCGGCGAATGCGAACGCGATGATTCTGCACTGATTCTCGCGCGGCCAATCGCCGCAAGACGTCCGCCACCACCTCCTGCTCAAGATGAAAATCCTGGACTGAGCGCCGCAAACATTCCTCGCGCGAACAACCGAACAACTCGATGCCACTTTTGTTGACGCGCCGGATGCGTCCGCGCGGCGTCACCCAAAGCAATCCCAACGGCGCTTCGTCGAAGAAATCCGCGAGGTTCTTTTCGCTCCAGCGCAATTCCTCCTGAATCTTCCGGCTCTCGGTAATGTCGCGTGTCACCTTGAGAAAACCGCGCAATTCGCCGGAATCATCGCGCAAAGCCGTGACGATAACACTCGCCCAAAAGCGCCCGCCATGCTTGCGCATCCGCCAGCCCTCTTCTTCGATGCGTCCCGTGCGGCGAGCCTGTTCCAAAACCCGTTGCGGACGTCCGCTGCGTCGATCTTCCGGCGGATAAAGTCGCGAGAAATTGTGTCCGAGAATCTCCTTCGCCCGATAACCGATAATCTGCTGCGCGCCGGCATTCCACGTCGTCACTCGCCCTTTCGGATCGAGCATGAAAATGGCGTAATCCCGCGTTCCCTCGATCATCAGCCGCAACCGCTCTTCACTTTCCCGCAACGCCGATTCCGTGCGTTGTCGGGCGGTGATTTCGCGATGCAGAGAAGCATTGGCGTGCGTCAATTGCCACGTCCGCTGCCGTACCCGCGCTTCGAGATCATCATGCGCCTGTCGCAACGCTTCCTCCGCCTGCCGCCGCGCGGTAATGTCGGCCACCGTTCCGATGTAACCGGCCGCGCCGCCTTTCGCGCTGTTCAATCGCGTCGCATGCCCCTGAACCCAGATGACCGTTCCATCCGGGCGACGAAACCGGAACTCCGCGCTGGACGAATTACGTCGCTGCACCGCAGTTCGCCATCCCGCATAGATTCGCCGCCGATCCTCCGGATGCACCGCCTTGAGCCAACCTTTACCCAACGCGTCCTCCGAACGCATTCCCGCCATACGACACCAGCGCTCATTGACGTAGACCGCCTCGCCGCGTTCCGTGGACATGAAAATTCCCACCGGCACATGACTCGCCAACGTGCGAAACCGCAGTTCGCTTTCCTGCAACGCGCGCTCGGATTGTTTGC
Source organism: uncultured Verrucomicrobiota bacterium (assembly GCA_937894935.1). GTDB lineage: Bacteria > Verrucomicrobiota > Verrucomicrobiia > Limisphaerales > JADLHS01 > JADLHS01. The sequence goes on along the minus strand of CALAYC010000038.1, from coordinate 6,863 downwards.
GGTCGGTGATTTCGGCGAAATACAGATTGATGTAACTCTGTCGCACCGGCGCGAACACCACCTGATACTGCCGTCCGGCGATTTCCAGATCCTCCGTCTTCTTTTCCTCATCAGCAAAAGCCTGGCGGGAAATTTTCACAATCTTTGCCGGCACGCGTTTGCCCAGTTTACCGCCCCAATCCGCCAACACGTCATTGGCCGCCGAATTGGCGTAACTCAATCGAAATTGATGATCGATCCGCATCATCGGCATCGGACTTTCGCGCGTTAACCGACTGACGCGTTCCAGTTCAACTTCCATCTGCCGCCGGTCTGTAATGTCAATGCATGAGCCGATGAACCCGAGAAATTTTTTGCCCGAGTTGTAACGCGGCACACCACTGTTCAAAACCCACCGATAGGTTCCGTCGTAGCGCCGCAACCGGAATTCCAATTTAAATTCCTCCCGTTTCTCGAACGCGCGATTGTAAACCGCGACGCAACGCTTGTGATCCCGAGGATGAATACCTTCCAACCAACCGTCGCCAATCCCCTGCTCCAGCGATTTACCGGAAAATTCAAGCCACGGTTGATTCAAGTACGTGCAACGTTGATCCGGACCGGCCAACCAGATCATCACCGGTGCCGAATCCGCCAACGTGCGAAAACGATTTTCACTTTCGCGCAACGCTGCTTCTACTTTCTTACGCGCCGTGATGTCGATGAGAATGCTTTTAAATCCAAAACCCCGCGCGGTCGGTCCGTCAAACGCCACGCTGACCATTTCGACAAATACCGGGTCGCCGTCGCGACGTTGCTCTAACATCAACTCCGTGCTCATCCGGTCGCGCCGCTGCCGACACAGCGAAAGATGCGTCAGCAATTTACGACGGTCTTCGGAAGCAATCTTCGCCACGAGTGACGTGCGCGTAAGTCTTTCGCGTGGTGCACCGACAATCTGCGCTCCGGCCAGATTGATTTCCCGAATCCACGCTCCCGGACCAAGCGTCAGATAACCCACCGGCGCGAGTTCGTAGAGATCAACGTAACGCTGTCGCGAAATTTCCATTTCCTGCTGCGTTCGCTCCAATTGCCGACGCTGCTCCTCCAATTCGCCAATCGTTTGTTCCGAAGCTTCGAGTTGCGACAAATCCGCGCCGACCAGACAAATGATCTGGCCGTCGTCTCGTTCCATCAAATTCGCCTGCCAGGCAATTGGAATTCCTGCGGCAACCGCCGATGACATTCGCACCCGCGCTCGCGCCGTTCCGCCGCGCCGCACCCGACGCAACAACCGCTCCAGCAGCGGTCGGTCCTGCGGCAGAACAAATTCAAACAAAGGCCGACCACCAATCTGCGTCGAAGGCACGGCCAGCATTTCCTCCAGGCGATGATTGAAAAAGACGATGTCACCTTCAGGATTGAGCGCCACAATCGGCTCCCGCACGGATTCTGCGAGTTGCCGATAAAGATTCTCCGCCGCTTCCAGCGAATAAATTTTTTGCCCGCGCCGCCCGCGCACGACCACCGCGTCCACGTCGCCACTGCGAATGGCGCGCAACGTGTCCTCCGCTTCCGTCAGACGTTGACGCAATCGTTCGTTTTCCGACCTCAGTCGCTGGTCTTTGCCGTTGCGCTCAAGCGGTTTCATCTCACTGTCACATTCAGGCCGTTCATGAGCCGTTTTTCATTTTCCATGCTGCCGATGATGCGGCGCATCGGTGCGGGCCGTTTTTTGATCAACGTGGGAACTGCGACGATCTGCTCCTGCAACGCCCGCTGCGGTTCGCGATACAGATCCACGATTTCCAGATCGAAATCCTCACCGAGATGTTGGCGACACACGCGTTTGATGGATTTAATCGCCGCCACTGATCGCGTGGACATTCCCGCGATGAACAGTTTGAGCAAATAACGTTGGGGTTGCGTCCGCCGGCCTTCCGGGCAGGAACACCTACTGATTTTTTTCGTGCCGGCGGTCATGAGCTTACGTCGTCAGCAAATCCAATCCAGCCATCACGCGACGCTCGCTGGAAAGATCACCTATAATTTTCCGCGCGGGTGGCGGTTGTTTTCGCACCAACGTCGGCAACGCCAGAATCTGGTCCGCCGTCGCCAACGCCGGATTTTTCACCAGGTCCACAACTTCAATGCGATATCGCCCCGGCAACCGGGTTTCGCAAATCCGCTTCAGATTCGCCAGCGCTTCAGTGGCTTTGGGCGTGCGCCCCGCCACATAGAGCCGCAGCCACCATACGGTTGCCGCAGCCGCTGAGGCAGCGCGAGGACGTGTGCTTCGTTGTTTCATAAGGTGACAAATTCTTTTCGGCCATCGCGGCGCGGCGATGCAATTGGTGATTCCAGTTCAACCCCACGCGCAGTGATTTTGAATTCGCGCCGCTGCGTGGCGTGAGCCATGCCGCGCGATTTGCGAATGAACAAGGTTCGTCTGAAAACGCCTTCATCCTCCTCATTCCGCAATTCCAGCCATGTATCCATCAATGACGACACGCCCAACATCGCTTCCGGCTCGCTCATCGGCTGCAATTGAGTGAAAACCGCCGTAATCCCGCGTTCTTTAAAGAAATCAATCAAGCGGATCAGCGCCGTCTGCAGTTCATTCGGTTTGTTGGTTACCGATAGATTGTTGATCGGATCCATGAAAACGATGTGCGGTGAAAAATTCCGCGTTCGGTCGTACATCTCCACCAGATGCCGTTCGATGCCGTAAACCGTCGGTCGCACCGCATGAATCTGCAACAAGCCCCGGCGCAGCCACGGCCGCAAATCAATCCCGACACTTTGCTGATTGCGAATAATCTGCTCCTGCGATTCCTCGTAAGCGAAAATGATCGCCCGTTCGCCACGACCACACGCCGCATCCACCAGTTGCGTGCCGATGCTGGTTTTGCCTGTGCCCGGCGTCCCGGTCACCAACACACTCGTGCCACGGAAAAAACCTTTTCCGCCCAACATTCCATCGAGTTCTTCATTGCCTGTGGATAACCGTCGTGTTGACACCGGATAATTCAGCCCCAGCGACGTAATCGGCAGAACCGAGAAGCCCTGCGAGGTAATCAGAAATGGATATTCATTCGTCCCGTGCAACGAACCGCGATATTTCACAATGCGTAATCGTCGCGTCGTAATCTGATCCGCGACCTGATGGTCGAGCAGGATGACGCAATCGGCGACGTATTCCTCCAGCCCGTAACGCGTCAATGACTTCTCGCCGCGTTCACCGGTGATAATCGCCGTCAGCTTGCGAACTTTGAGCCAGCGAAAGAGTCGTCGTAATTCGGCGCGAATAAGCGCTTCATTGCTCAGTCCGCCGAACAACGCTTCCAACGTATCCAACACCACCCGTTTTGCGCCAATCTGCTTAACCGCGTAATCGAGTCGAATGAACAATCCTTCCAGATTGTAATCTCCGGTCTCTTCAATCTCGCTGCGTTCAATGATGACGTGATCAAGAAAAATCTTTTTCTGCGTCACCAGTTTTTTGAGATCGAATCCGAGCGATTGCACATTCTCGGCCAATTCATTGGCAGACTCTTCAAACGACACGAAGACGCCCCGCTCCCCGAATTCCGTCACGCCGCGCACGAGGAATTCCATTGCAAGCAAGGTCTTGCCGCACCCGGCCGAGCCACACAACAACGTGGGTCGGCCACATGGCAAACCGCCTTCGCTGATTTCATCTAACCCCGCAATTCCGGTTGGACTTTTCGCCAGCCGCGCTGAATGGGAATTTCGTTTCTGAATCGTATTTTTGCTCATGGGAACTGCCGCACTTCAATTCTCAACTTCGTTCGTGACCGACTCCACATCACTAAAACAAACCTATCACCAGCGGAACTGCGTTGCGTTTGCAACCTGCCCGGACCATGCCACAGCTCATCCGTCAACGCACACTCGGAGTAGTCCAAACTGAGCCTAGCTACCGGGCTCACAGAGGCAATCCTTTTGGCCTCAGAATTTCTCTCAAGGTCACTCAGAGAATTCATCTTCGTTTCGCTTCACCGGGAATCTGTTGTTGCACCCGGCCCAACAAGGCATCGAGTTCTTCCACCGGATACGGTTTGACCAGATGCTCGATGTAACCAACCGCTTTGCTGCGTGCGATGTCCGCGCCGGAACAATGCCCGCTCGTCATCACCGCGTGCAGCGGACGAATCTCTTTCATCTTTTCCATCAATTCCCAGCCGTTACCGTCGGGCAATTGCAGATCACAAATCATCAGATCAATCGGATGCTTGCGACCGAGCGCCAGACCGGTTTTCAGATCGCCTGCGGCAAACACCCGCCAACCTTTCCATTCGAGCCAGCTTTTGATGGCTTCGCGACTGTCTTCGTGATCTTCCACCAGTAAAATCGTGAGCGAACTGTTTTTCATTTCCTCTGTAATAGTTCTGGTTGGTATGTCGGTGGCGGAATGTGCTCCGGCGGCGCGGGCACACACGCCAATTCCAACGTAAAGACCGCTCCCAAATCCCGCCCGCGACTGGACACGCTCAAACTCCCTCCGTGAGCAACGGCAATGCGTTGGGCAATCGCCAACCCCAACCCCAATCCCTGCAAAGCTTCCTTCCCTTTGCGCCCTCCTTGTTCAAACGGCTGAAAAATCTTTGCCAGCAAATCCGGTTCAATCCCGCAACCGGTATCGGCGACGCTAAGGCGAATGCCTTGTTCGCTGTTTTCCGAACGCAATGTGATCGTTCCGCCGGGCGGCGTGAACTTCAGCGCATTGGTCAGCAGATTCCAGAGAATCTGTTGCAGTCGATCCGCATCGCCTCGCACAAAATGCGAAAGCGCATCCAGTTCCAGATTGACGCGCACTTGCGGGAATTTCTGGTGGCCACGACACACGTCATACGCGCGCTCGGCGACTTCATGCAGATCCACAACGTCCATCACCAGTTCCAACCGATCTGCGCGAATCCGCGAGAGATCGAGCAGGTCGTTGATCATGCGCGACTGAATTTCAATATTCCGTCGCACCACACTGAGACTGTTGCGAAGATTCGCCGGCAGACTCCGATCCTGTTGCAACATGGAAATCGTGAACATCACTGGCATCAACGGCGTGCGCAGCTCGTGCGATAACGCCGCGAGGAAGTCATCTTTGGCGCGATTCGCACTTTCCGCCGCCGCCAATGCTTTTTCGAGCTGACGTTGCGCGCGTTTCTGTTCCGTGACATCCCGCGCAATCTTGGAAATTCCAACAATCGCGCCTGCCTGATTGGGCAACGGCGAAACACTCAACGATACTTCCAGCCGCGTTCCATCTTTGCGGACGCGGACGGTTTCAAAATGCTCCAGCCGTTCTCCGCGACGTTGTCGATTGAGAATGTCATTTTCTTCGGCGTCACGTTCCGGCGGAATGATTATCTTGATGGATTTCCCCACCACCTCCTCGGCTTTGTAACCGAACATCCGTTCTGCACCGCGATTCCAGGTTTGAATAATCCCGTCGAGACTCTTGCTGACAATGACGTCCTGAGAACATTCAACAATCGCCGCCAATCGCAGAATAGATTGCTCGGCCTCGCGCAGATCGGTGATATCGGCATTCGTCCCGAACCAGCGGATAATTTTCCCGGCTTCGTCGTGAATCGGCACCGCGCGCGACAAAAACCAGCAGAGCCGACCATCGCGACCGCGAATCGGAAACGTATCTTCCCACAGCTCGCCGCATTTCATCGCTCGCGCCAGACTCTGATTCACGCGTTGCAAATGTTCCGTCGGCACTAACCGCTCCCATCCCCACCCCAATGATTCCCCTTCCGTCAACCCGGTGTAATCGTACCACTGCTTGTTGAACCACGTTCCAACCCCCAGTTCGTCCGCCGTCCATGCGAACACCGTGATATTGTCTGCGATCATCCGGAAGCGTCGTTCGCTCTCCTGCAACGCCATTTCCATTCGCTTGCGTTGCGTGATATCCACAAACGCCGCGACCGCACCCGTCACTTCGCCATCGGCATTTCGCAATGGCGTGGCATTCCCCAGCAAAAACAACGATGTGCCATCATCAAAGCGAACCTCTTCTTCGAGCCCGCGCACTTCCTCGCCGCGCGCCGCGCGTTGCACCGGCATCTCTTCCGGCGGCAAAACTTTTCCCTCCACGAGCACCTTGAAATGAGTTGGTCGCTGCGGTCCCGACGCTGAAACGGAAGCATTGGTGTTTTTCGGTAGTCGCAAGAGTTCGTAGGAAATCGGGTTACCGGAAATTTCGCGACAGGCCGGATCGCGCGCAATCCAGATGACCGCCGGCACCGCTTCCATGATGGCGCGCATCTCGGCGGCGTGCGCGCGTTCGCGTGCTTCACTTTCTCGCAGCGCCAATTCCGCCTGGCGACGTTCGGCAATCTCCTTTTCCGCCTGCGCAAACAAACGCGCGTTATCAATCGCAATCGCCGCCTGCGCCGCAATTCCGACGATCAATCGCTCATCGCGTTCGTCAAATTTCGCGGCTTCCGAATGCCCGAAAAACAATCCTCCCAATATCTGACTGGACCGCGACACGACCGGTACCGCCAGATAACTGCGCACCGGCAAATCCTCTTTCTGCACTCCGCGACGCAGTGGCAGCGAATCGTGCTCATCGGATTGACGAAGATCGGCGCAACACACGACGCCTTTTCCCTTGAAGCTCGATAAATCAAAAACTTCAAACGCTTCGCGCGAAGCTTCCGACAAGGTGAACAATTCGAACGCGTCCTCCTTCGCGTCATGAAAATTGTAAAGAAACGCCCCGAAGCTAGCGCCAATCAATCTCGCACCGGCATCCGTCACCGTTTGCACCAGCTTGTTGAGATCCAGTTCTCCCGCGAGCGTGCGGGCGACATCATTCAACGTTTCTGCTTCGGCCCGCGCTTCCC
>CALAYC010000037.1 GCA_937894935.1 uncultured Verrucomicrobiota bacterium | reverse complement strand
AATCACCGGCCCGTTACCGGACCGGTGATGTGTTAAACGTAGAAGCAGAGCGGCTCAGTTGCTGAACTTGTGCTTTTCCTTTTTGATCTGACCGGCAGGCTTGCCGCTATCCCACCAGGACCAGTCTTCGGTAGTTTTTTCCTCGCCCGTTGATTGGAGATAAGAGGTCTGCGTGGGACGGAAATCCGAATCCTGCACGACGGTCGGCGTGATGAAAATCGTCAGGTTTTGGCGATCCAGTTCTTTGCTCTCTTTGCGGAATAGAAGGCCCAATCCGGGGATATCGCCTAAGAGAGGGACTTTGATGCTGCCATTGCGCTTCTCGTCCTGAATCAAACCACCCATAACCAGTGTATTTCCACTGGGGATCAAAACGGTCGTGTCAAGACTGCGTTTGAGGAAGGAATCCACCTCGTTGATCTGATCGGCGACAATGCTCTGGAATGTCGGACCGAGTCGCAGAACTCCCTGCTGCACGCGCAACTCGATAAAGTTGTTGGCGGCGATGCGGGGCGTGACATCCAAACTGACGGTCAGGTTCGTGTAAGAGATTTCCGAACCGCCGGCGGTGTTGGCCGTGCCGGCGCTGACGTTCACAACGGGATAAAGCAAGCCGACATCAATCGTAGCTTTTTGATTGTCCAGCGTGACCATGCGAGGTTCAGACACCACTTTAGTGTCGCCGGATTCGTTCAAGAACGAAAGCGCCACATTCAAACCATCCGCATCCAAGAAGGCGGTCGAGGGATTGAAACCTTGCGCAGCATCCCAAAGAACGCCAGGGGAACCCAAGGGTTGATTTGGTCCGAAGATATTCACAGGGATGAATCCGCCAGCGGCGCTGTTGGTAACAAAGTCGATCTCATGAGAATAGCGCCTTCCCCCGGTCATATTATTCCCAAACCGGACCTTCTGAGCGCTCAATGTACCGCTCCAATCCAGGCCCTTATTGCTCTTCGGGCTAAGCGTAGTTTCCATGATCTTCGCTTCGATGAGCACCTGCTTGGTTTGCGTGTCCAGGCGTTCAATCAATTGTTTGGCCTGCTCAATTTCGGATTCGGTGGCGGAAATGACCAACTGACTCGTGCGGACATCGGCGATCACTCTGCTACGTTTGTCCACCAGCACGGTCGCGACTGCGGCAACAGTGTTGCTGGGCGAGGCAAACTTCAATTGAATCACCTCGGTGTGCAACGGCTCCGCCGCGGCCGGATCTTTCACCGTCACGCGAGAAATTCCCGTTTTGGTATCGGGCACGAGCTGTAATCCATACGTGGTGATGAGCGCGTTTAACGCCTGTTCCGCCGTGAGATTTTCCCAGCGGATCGTGATGTTCGGCTGAGCGCGAATCTGGCCGCGCTCGTCGGGTTGCCCATAACCGACTTTCGGGTCCAGGATATAATTGATCCCGGCCTGACGCGCGAGATTGTCAATCGCCGTCGTCAGCGGCACATCCTGGAATTGAATCAATGGAATCACGGCTCCGGATTCGGGCGCGGCAGCTACCGGCTGCTCAACCGTGGGTGGGGGAGTCGCAGGTTCTTCCTGCGCCAGAGCCAAAGTGCAGGCGCTAAGCCCGACGATGGTCATGATGACTAATTTCGCTTTCATTTGTTTTCGTTTTGTTCTCTCCGTTGAGCTTCTACGTTTATTTGATACGCGCCCAACATGCGGATGAAATTTCAGCAGAGGGAATGCCACTGGCGGGGACAACGGGATTTATGCGGAGAATTCCGGGGTTACACCCGGAAATGAAAAAGTCTTGTCCCACGCGTGGACAAGACTTTTGAAAATGAGGCGGCTCGTTCTGAGCCAACGTTTCTACTTTCGAGACGGCAATTGCAGCTGCCGCCGCTCGGACCCGATCTGAATCAGCACCGTTCCCGCAGCCATATTGATCTCCAGGCATTTCACCTTAATACGACCGGAACGGTGAATCACGTCATTAACTTCGCCGACCGCAAATGACGTGGTATTGATGATCGCCAACGGCTGTTCTGGTGATCCCGAAATGCCTTTCAAAGCGATATCCGCTTCCACAGTCGGAGCAGCTTTGGCTTTCAAATCAGTACCGTAAACGCGAGTGGAATTCGGAAAAAAAGGATCTTTCCCTTCGGCGGGCTGTCGAGGCACCTGAAAGACTGAAGTCGGAATTGGCGCTGGCTCTTCCGCCGCCGCACCCGAGTTGGCGGAATTCGCCGTCGTAGGGCGATCCAACGTTTTTGCCACGACCAAAAGATTAGTTGCCTCCGCCATTCCCGAGACGAGACTTAGCGCAAACACTCCCGCTCCGATCGCCCGACAAAGTTTTTGAGATTTCAATTTCATAGACCAACAAACTTATTGCGGTTTAACCAGCGCCACGATGTCCATCCGAAACGCAAGCTTACCATGATCCTCCGAAGCTGCTGATGGATTCAAATCGAGTGACAAGTTGATAATCCGCATCAATGGAAAGGTGTTTTCAAAGTCGGCGATGAACCGGCCAAGATCGTGGTAGTAAGCCGTGCCAGCGACCGCGACCGATGTTTGCTTGTATGGAAAACTCGGCAACAGATTCACCGGATGCGGAGCCACGGCCGAACCGATTTGCGGAATGTCCACAGCGGGATGTTCCCGTTGAAAGCGCCGCAACGTGCTGTGCATCCATGAATACAGGTCGCCCGATGCCATGCCACGCTCCTGCTCTTTCAATGCCGTTTCCGCTTCCGTGAAGGCTGTTTCCACGGCCTTAGCCTGACTGACGGTTTGTTGCATCTGGGTCAACTTACCTTGAGCTTCAATCTTTTTCGTCTCCAGTTGCCCGAGCTTCTGATATCCACCACGAATCAGGAAATAGCCCATCGCACCCAACACCACCAGGGTGCCAAACACCACGCCAATCAGTTGTTGACGTTTTTCTTTGGATAATTTTTTAAAGTTCATCGGATCTTCTCAGGATAACGACATTCCAGCGTAAAGGTAACGACAGCCCGACCGGTCTCGGGAGAAAGTTGGGGTGAAGAAGAGCCTTTCCAGGCAACGCCATTCGGGGCCAGTTCTTCCCGGAAGTAAGGATAGCTATCAATCGCATCCTTGATCCGCGCCACCTGGTCGCCCGGTGTTAATGACGAATCTGTTCCATCCAACGTGAGCAACGTCTTCTCGGTTACCGAGGCCGGGGTGCCAGGAATCGTGCGATTGCCATCTTTCTTGGGCAACGTAGCTTCCTTGAGAACATACGTCTGGTCCAGCTTGAGCCGCGTCAACTGAACATCCTCTACCGTCGTCCGCTGTAATGCATTCAGAAGATTGCCGTTCAGAAACCGATTCGTCGTCAGCGTGTGCAACGCGATCAGTTTCTGATTCATTTCGGCGGTCTTCTTCTGCATCTCCACCACGTTGGAATATTCGTTGGTGCAGGCTTTCATCTGAGCCTGAACCACTCCCAGATCCTTGTTGGCAACAATCGCCTTGAGCTGCAAGGAACTGAACCAACCCAGCATCAGAGCGATGGACAAGGCCGCCGCCCAGGCAACACGCTTGACCGGGTCGCGCCGCCGCATTTCTTCCGCGACATGCGCTTCAGCAAGTAGATTGAGACGAATAGGCATAAGAAAATAAATTACAAGGCCGCCAGTGCCGCACCGATCGCCACCGCCAGTTGCGGAGCCACCTGCTCCAATTCACCCGCCTGTTGCGGCGGCAATTCCAATTTCAAAAACGCAGCCGGATTCCACGTCCGGGTTTCAATCATCATTTCCTGCTGCAACATCTGGACAACAAACTCGGAACGCGTCGAACCGCCGGTCACATACGCCACCGAAACCGGGCGATCCTGTTGATGCTCGAAAAAGTCAATCGAAGCGCGCAATTCACGCCCCAACGGGAGAAGCACACTTTCCAAAGCCGGTTGCACCTCGTGCGCCATACCGACTTTGATGCCTTCCGCTTCCGCGTAGCTGATGTTCATGGCTTCGCTCACCGCTTGCGTTAAACGATCGCCGCCATAACCCACCACGCGACTGAGAATCAGTTCACCATGTTGCAGAATGCAGATCGAAGACGATTTGAACCCGATATCCACCAAAGCCACGACTTCATTGGCGAACGCATCCGGAACCGCCATTTCAAACGCGTTCACCGGACCGATCAATCCCGGCACAATCGCATCCGCCACGAGCCCTGCGCCTTTTGCACCTTCGAGATAATCATCAATGAGCTGTTGTTTGCCGCCCGCAACCAGCACTTTTTGTTTTGGAATTCCTGCGCCTGCTTTCGCTGCGTCTGTAGCACTGGATGGTAAAAGGTGACAGTCGAAAACGTGATTCTGCAGATCCTGTTGCAGATAATTGCGGGAGTTATGCTTCAGGATCAGACGCATTTCATCCAACGGCAACCGCGGCAATTCCACATGCCGGACAATCGCGTCGTTGACATTCGTCGTGAGACTGATTTGGCGAGTGCGGGACTCCAACGCCTGAGTGACCGCGCGCAAATGCTCCGTTAACATCTCCGGCGACATTGACCTTTCGAATATCGGCGCATCCAATACCGCATAACGCGACAGGACATACGAGTCGCCGCGACGGTGAATCTGAACGGCCTTGGTCGTCCGCGACCCAAGGTCAACGGCCAGGACTTGATCCCGCTTCTTCTTCGAACTTCCGATCGCGAAAGACAGTGCCATGTGTTTTGTTTCTCTTTAAATCGTTAATTGTGCCTGCGGCGTTCGGCGCAACTGCGTCGCCAATCTCCACCGCTAACACTCGCCCTTATCTCAGCAGAACGCCTGCCAGCTCCCCGGGGCGGACTGGGGATGCCCCGGGGCACTAAATTTAACCGGTAAACGCCAAAAATTCGGTGGCCTGAAAGTGAGGGAACAAAGAAATCGTGACTCATCCGCGGTAGAACGTGTCCACTTTCAGCGCAAACGAGACGGACACGGATTGGGGCAGGCTGAAAGAAACCGAAAATGGCAAACGCCCACCGAAAGCAGGTTTCGCGTCAGGGAAACTTGGAGCCCTTGACGTATTCGAACTGACCGTTGGTGCTACCCCGGAACGTCTGCAGAATCAGATTCAATTCCCGCACGCCTTCTTCGAATTTTTCCGGACTGGCCACCAAGGAAAATTCCATTAATCCGCCGGCAACTGGAATCAACGTCATTCTACCTTTACGCGTCAATTCCGGTGTCGGCTTCCAGGTATAATCGACCGCCGGAGACACGTGATTAATCGCGCTGACCTCATGCTCCAAAACAATTTCGGCATTGGGATAATCGGAATTGACCTTAGCGCATAACACTTCGTTGTTTCCGGTCGCCCCGTTGGCCGGACTCAACGTAATCATACAGGTGAGGTCACTACTGACGATTTTCAAACGCGACGGATCAGACGACTGCACGCGATACGAATCGGGCACGAGAAACGTGTACTTCGCTGTCCCGGCTGTGACAAACGCGTAGCGATAAGGAAGGTAGGAATCTTCCACTCGCTGATGGACATCTACGGCCAGCGTCGGCTGATTGGTAATCGCGAGGGAACTGTCATTTGGCACAGGCGTCTCCGCCAGCACCCGCGCTCCTCCCAGCAACCCGACGCACAAAATGATAACGCAACTACGGCCCATTGTATGTAATGGTGTTCACCGGCACCGTCGTCCACTTGGCCCGTGAAATGACAGAGACAGTCGGAGTGCCCGGAGGCAATTTGTATTGGCTGAGAAAGTTCTGGTCGAAATTAAAAGCTCGGTTCGGCGCATTGTAATAGATGCCGGGATTCTGGAACTGCTTGCTCGCTTTCACACTGTTGAAAAGATTCACTAGCGACGTATTTAGAGTAAGGGTTTTACCCCCCCAGTCTTCGATCAGCCGTGGAAGATTGTGGACGCCGCCGCTCCATTGTCCTGCAGCGGTACCGGTGGAATAAACCGTTCCCGCGAGAATTGCTGCGTTCACGGTTGTATCCTTGGCGTCGCGGCTATTGAGCGTCAATCCGTTCCCGTACCCGGAATCAGTCCAATTTCCGGAGAGAATGGTTATCGCATCGCTGACAAGCGAAGCAGGAAACGTGGCAGTTGTGTTAGTCGTCCCCTTATGTCCCGCGTTTGGTACATTATAGTCCCCCCAAACATAAAGCGGATTCGGCGTCGCAACGGTAAATCCTCGAGCTTCCGAAGCACTGGGGCCGTTGGTGGGAATAATACTTCCGTTCTTAAGGCGGACTGAATGCAAGATCGAACCGGACGAACGGAAATCACCAACATACAGAATGTCCGCATACGGTCCGGTTGTAGGGTGGTATCTTGCCCGAACCATACTGTTGGTCACCAGCCATTCTTTAAGAATAGCCATATCAACCTCCGTCGTCTTTACAGTCTTGTCCTCACGATAATCCTTAAAAGTGTTGGTCAGGTTTAACCAAGGAAGATTTTTCGCGAGATTGGTCCGTTCTGTTGCAGAAGGACTGGAGGAATCAAATGCAATGTTCGTGGTCGTGCCCGACACCGAGTAGTGGTCCTTGACCGTCACTGTCACCGTCGAATTGCTGACCAATAGCGCAATTGCAGCTTTGGTGTAATAGCGCTCGTTCAACATTGATGGGGAATCTCCCGCCTTGGGCATGTATAAAATCTCGCGAACCGCATCAGCAGTGTTATTCGTTCCAATCGGTAACTGCAACGTCGGCACCCCGGTCATCGTCTTCGGATTGCCGTTGTAGGAAACCGTCCCCGTCATGTTCTTGGTCTGATATCCTCCCAGATTGGATTTGATGATCGACGAAGTTGTCGAAACCGTTCCGAGAAAATTCAACGAACCACTTGAGGACGGCCCCAGACAAACCGTGCCATTCGCATGAGTCCGTCCGCGCACCGTGAGCGGAGCGCACCAGGTGAATTCCAACTGGCCGTTGTAAAAAATCGCAAACTGAAAGGCTGGAATGGTGTCCACGGCAATTTCCTGTTGCACCCCGGCGCTGGCCGCATAAAGACCATCCAGCGGGCGCGCATTCGAAATCACACGATAAATTCCGCGCCAACCACTGAGCCCCGCATACGCGCCATCAAGCACCTGATAAACTTTGCTCGAGGTCATGGCAACGAAGGTCTGGTTGTTCACGCCTTGTGCGTTCCAGAATTGAAAGTTCGCCCAGTGTGGATTCTCCGCCGCAGTAGGTATCAGATTCTGATAAACGGCATTGGCCAGATTATTCGACAAAGCGGCATCACCGCCAGTGATGTAATCGTGCCGAAAGCGGGCATAGACTTTCTCCACCGCAGCTTCCGCCGCATACATAGCCGCCTGATATTGAGCAGACCGCTGATTGAGAGTGGATACGCTGTAAGTGCGCTGCAGGGTCGCTCCGGCCACGAGCGCAGCAATTCCCACGATCGTCATCACCATCAACAAGGCATAACCATGCCGCCGATTCAGCTTCAGAAACTTCATATGCAAAACTCCTTTATGGCAATGTCGGACAGTGCGGTGAGACCCGGAATTCCATCTTGTAATAATCGTACAAATTACCCGGTCCCACCTTGGTCAACGGATACTGGTATTGGGCAATTTCCAACATGACGCGGATGCAATTGCGCCACAAGCCGGTCCCCGCTGTTTGCACGTTTCCCTGATAATCTTCCGCTTGAAAAAACATCGTGTTGGTCAGATCCCGTACCACCAAGGTGGAATCTCCCGCCGAAGTCGCGCGCATCAGCACGCGGCTGTTAGTAAGGAAATGGTATTGAATGTAACTGTTGGTCGCCTGAGTCTGGAAAATGCGGATGGCGGTGCCGCGTTGCGGTTGACCATCCGGAATTTCCGTAAAGATCGTACCGGAGTTGTTGACATTGCCCACCTCCCATTTTTTAGCCGAGCGGATTTCCATTCCCATTTTTTGCAACATCAAACGGGACTGATCGCTTGCCCCCAGTTTGCTCTCTACCAGTTGGTTTTGCCGCAATGCAAACATCTGGAGAATAACAAATGCCGTAACCACCATCCCGAAAATGGTCATCGAAATCATCGTCTCAACCAACGTGAGACCGGCAATAGATTGCGGACGGAAAGAAGCCAGTTTCATTGATCAGGGGCGTAATAGTTCACCAATTTGTTGGTGAATATTTTGTTTTGATAATACCAGACGGTATCCACCTGCACTGAGGTCACCGAAATCGGCGGATTGGTCGAGATGGGAACGTTGGTCACGATCACGAAATTGGTCGCGCGGACATAGTTATTTCCCGAGAAAGGAATATCCAGATTGGTCCACGTATA
The DNA here is from genome assembly GCA_937894935.1 of uncultured Verrucomicrobiota bacterium. Lineage (GTDB taxonomy): Bacteria > Verrucomicrobiota > Verrucomicrobiia > Limisphaerales > JADLHS01 > JADLHS01. The sequence goes on along the minus strand of CALAYC010000037.1, from coordinate 32,982 downwards.
ACCCCGAATACTGTTCACGTAGATGCTTTTGCCCAATAGGTTCAGATTTGTAATCTGATTGTAAGCCGGGGTAGCCGAGACATCCCAAACCGCTGCGCGCGCCTGTTCCAACTGTTGAATCCCGTACGCCTGCGCGGCCAAAGCCATACCAGACCACTCAGCCCGTTTGGCCGATTGGATATAGGCAAGCAGAATTCCACCGAAAACGGCACTGACAATGCCCAGACTGATCACGACCTCCGCCAAAGTGAAGCCGGACGTTCTGGACACTGGTAAGCGAATCCCGATTTTCGGCTCAACTTTGAAGTGTTTCCTCATATCCAATCCGCCCCCTCAGAGCAAACGATGTGCCTTACGCTAATGCCGTTCATTCTACGCGGATTTCCAACATCCAATTCTTTTCGCTGTGCCTCAAATCAAGACGAGTGTCTCTCTCTGGACCTGTCATGCGTCATCTTTCGCCACTGGCGTGAAACATCCGATGCAGTTACCACGCCACCATGTCTGATGCCGCCGGTTTGGCTCCGCGCGGTGCGACCTGAGTAATTCGCATCCCACTATCCCATCTCTGTTGAAGTGCAAAAATCCTTTTCAGCTCTCAGCATTGCCGGAACAATTCCCGGGTGACACTCGAAGCAGCTAAAGCGCGCCACGCCAAACTCTCCGCGGAAATCCGCCGCCACGATCACGCTTATTACGTCCTCGGCAAACCGGAGATCAGCGACTACGAATTCGATCAGCTTTTTAAAGAACTTCAGGACCTCGAACGGGAGTTTCCAGCGCTCATCACGCCAGAGTCACCCACGCAACGCGTCGGTGGCGCGCCCGCCGAAGGGTTCGCCCGCATCAAACATCTGCAACCGATGTTGTCGCTGGAAAAAATTGATGCCGCCGAACATCCCGACAAAGACGAAGAACCTGATCGCGATAAACGCAATCGCGCCAAAGACGAAAACACCCTGCCCGCACTCGAAGCGTTCGACGCCACGATCCGCAAACAGCTCGGTCGCGATCATGTGGAATATTTGCTGGAGCCAAAAGTGGACGGCGTATCCATCAGCGTGCATTACCATCGCGGCAAGCTCGCGCTTGGCGTCACGCGCGGCGATGGCACATACGGCGATGACATTACCGTAAATCTCCGCACCGTCCGCGCGATTCCGCTGGAGTTAAATCTGAAGAATCCGCCCGAACTGCTCGAAGTGCGCGGCGAAGCGTACATGGCGATTAAAGATTTCGAAGCACTCAACGCACGCATCGCCGCGGCAGGCGAAAAAACATTGCCCAACGCCCGCAACGCCACTGCCGGCACGCTCAAATTGCTCGATCCGAAACTCGTCGCCCAACGTCCGGTAAATGCCGTCTTCTACGCTGTGGGCGCTTGCGAAGGAATTGAGTTCGCTTCACACGCGGAGATGCTTCAGAAACTCGCGGAGTTCGGATTACCAACACAGAAAAAGTGGTGGCTGTGTCGCGACATTGCCGAAGTGCTGCGCTTGTATCGGAAGGAAATCGTGGCCGACTACGATGAGGAGCGCGACCTGCGCAAACAGTTGCCGTACGACATCGACGGCATCGTGCTGAAGGTGAATCGCTATGATGATTGCGCGCGCATTCCGAATAAAACCCGCGCGCCCGGTTACGCCATTGTGCACAAACCCGTGCCGTGGATTACGCCCGCCGAAACCGTTTTGCGTAACATCACCGTGCAAGTCGGTCGCACCGGTGTACTCACGCCAGTAGCGGAGTTGGATCCGGTGTTTGTGCAAGGTTCGACTATCTCTCGCGCGACGTTGCACAACGAAGATGAGATTCGTCGTAAAGACATTCGCATCGGCGACACCGTCGTCATCCGCAAAGCCGGCATGGTGATTCCGGAAGTCATCGAAGTATTGAAAACCAAACGCCCGGCCCACGCGAAGGAATTCAACCTGAAGGAATTCGTCGGCAACAAATGCCCGGCGTGTGGCGGCCCGATTGCGAAAGAAAAAGTCTCTGCCGGAGAAGCCGAAGAAGTCGCGTGGCGCTGTCAGAACGTTTCCGGTTGTCCTGCACAACTGACCCGGCGCGTCGAATATTTTGCCCAACGCAAAGCATTGGACATCGAATCGCTCGGCGGCATCGTTGCGGAAAAACTGGTAGAGCGCGGTCTCGTGAAAGAACCGCTCGATTTGTTCGATCTCAAGCTGGAACAACTCGCAAAGCTGAATCTCGGCACCGACGAAGAACCACGCACGTTCGGCGAGAAAAACGCGACGAAAATCATCGAAGCTCTCGAACGTGCCAAGACCGCCTCGTTGCATCGCTGGATTCATGCGCTGGCCATTGCGGACATCGGCGAGACCACCGCCAAACAACTCGCAGCCACGCACGAATCTCTCGAATCGTTGGCGAACTCTCAGGTGCTCCGCGATATTCTCGAACTCGGCAGCAAAGAAACGGAACGCGCTGAAATCAGTCCGCGCTCACGGAAAAATCCGCCCAAAGACGCGACCGAAAAAGCTGCGCGAGAAAAACGTGAAACCGAACTCAAAGACGAAATCGCTGCCATTGAATCGCGACTCAGTGCCGGCGGATTGAAAGCAAAATTACCCGAGGTCGGCCCGGTGGCCGCCGCCAGTGTGTTGAATTACTTTGCTTCCGACGCAGGCAAAAAAGTTCTCGCCCGCCTTCGCGATTTGCACATTCAACCGGTAAACGACCTGTTCAGCCCTGCCACCGAAGTTCCGGCCGGTCCGTTTGCCGGAAAAACTGTCGTGCTCACCGGCACGCTTCCAACGCTCACTCGCGATGAAGCCACCGCAATGATTGAAGCTGCGGGCGGTAAAACCAGCAGCAGTGTGAGCAAAAAAACAGATTTTGTTTTAGCAGGCGCTGAGGCCGGTTCGAAACTGACCAAAGCCCAGGAGTTGGGCGTGAAAATTATCGACGAAGAAACGTTCCGGAAAATGCTGTCGTCCTGAAGCCGCTCAAAACAATTGTCGCTCTAGCTGAACAGATAACCCAGGCCAAACCAGCCGGCCATGATCTTCGCCGTCGTGAAGACGAGCACTCCCAATAGGCGCGGCACCGGCGTGAAATTGATTACCAGAATCAAAATAAGAAAACCCCAGCGCGCAATCTGATAATACGTTTCATAACTCATTCTCGTAACCACGCGCATGACGTGCGAACCGTCCAGCGGCGGAATCGGAATCAGATTAAAGAACACCAGCACGAGACTTAAAATCGCCGCGCTAAAACAAAACTCGACCATTCCGATCGAGCCGACCATCGCACCGACTTTTGCGCCCGCAATCAACACCACCGCCAGCAGGACATTCATCCACGGTCCGGCCATCGAAATCAAAATGTCATCGCGCTTTGGATTACGAAGGTTGTTCGGATTCACCGGCACAGGTTTGGCCCAACCAATCAGCACGCCACCCCAGCTCGTTAAAAATACCTGCAATAACGGAATGAGCACGGTACCAATCGGATCAATGTGCACAGTGGATTGAGCGAACACCGGCCTTGAAGGCGCGCTGTGTCATCGCCGCATTTCGACGCTGTCCACGCGTGACCGTACTCGTGGAACGTCAGCAGAATGATCAACGTGAGATAACGGATTAAACCCTCCGTCAACGCATTTACGTCCATCCGGTTAGCGTAAGGGGTTAACTGCGCGGAGTCGAGTCACGCGGAAGCATTGCGCGATACAATTCATTTCACCTCGATCGTCATGCGCCAATGCTCCAATAACGAACCTTCGGCAAATTGAAGTTGTGACCGGGCACGATTGTAATCGGCCTGCGCGCGCAATTCCGCCGCTCGCGCCGCTGCCAGATCACTTTGCAACTCGAGCACGAAGAACACCGTGCTCTTGCCGCCAATCAACTTCTGATTCTCCGCTTCCAACGCAGATTCGGCGAGTTCACGCGCGCGACGTGTCAACATCACCCGTTGCAAATGCGTGCGGGCGGTGTGATGGGCGTCGGTGATTTCGCGCATCACAATTTCCTCATATTGCTTGACCCGTAACTCTGCCTGTTCTTTCAGCGATTTGCTGGCGCGAAAATTCGCGCGTTCGGCTGATAATCCCAGCGGAATTGAGAAAATAAATCCAATCTGATCCGTCGGCCCGTCATTGTTTTCAAGCTGACCCCACGCGCGATCAAACGACGCGTTGGGCCGGGCCGGCGGAGACAATTGCTCCGTGCTCGAACCTTTGCGCGAATGACTCGCCACGATATCGAACGTGGGAAACAACTGATTGCGACGGAACCGGAGATCGAAATTCGCTTTGGCTACTTCTTCCCGCAACTGCGCCAGATCCGGACGTTTGGCGAGACCATACTGCCAACTGTTCTGCAGATTGAATTGCTGCGGCACGGCGACAAGTGGGTCAGCGGCAGAAAGTCGCGAATCTGCAGCGTTCGTCCACGCTGCACCGAGCACCAGGCGCAATTCATTCTCGGCGAGATGTACCGCGTTTTCCGCTTCTGCAACTGCTGCCGCAACAGTCGCCAGACGTGATTCCGCCAACCGTTCATCGAGCACCGTCAGTGTGCCGGCTTCGATGCGTTGGCGCACGGAGTTCAACAAGGCTTCGCGCAATTTGTAAAACTCACGCTGCTCTCGCAGGTTTTGCTCCGCGAACGCGAGTTCGTAATACGCCTGTTGCACACGATTGACCACATCCATTGCCACGTAATGCACCCCCAATTCCGTGATGGCGAGGTTTCGCTTATTGATCTGAATCGTCAATCGGCCCGCATCGATCCAGAAATCCCGCAGCAATCGTTGTCGCAACATCACGCCGGCGCGCGACGTGTAGGATTCAAAGTTCAGGCCGTTGCGAACGCCATCGCTATGCGCGTAGTTGCCAAACACGCTGTAACTCATTCCCCACGGCAAAAATCCCGTAAGATCTGCGTGCGCCGTTTCCGAATCCGCGCCATACACCGCGTCGCGACTGAAATCCGTCGGGTCAAATCCACCCGGATCTTCCGAGTCCTGCGCATAAGCGTCCGCCAGGAAAATCGGATCGTAATATCCGTACGCACTGGACAGTTGCGACCGCGCAATGACCGGAGTGAGCCGCTCAATCTGCAATTGGCGATTCTGCCGCAGCGCCGTGAAAATGCATTCCTCCAATCGCAACGGACGAACATTCGCCCCATTCGTATCGGCAGCATTGGCAAATACCGGAGCAAGCGAACTCAACGAGACAACGCCCGCTAACAGCAGGCCCGAGAGAAACGAGTGACAGGCAAGTGGCGACATCAGCGTCAAAGATCCAGCATCGTGGCGCGGAAATATTTCAGATTTGCATCCTTCACATCTTTGCAATCAATCCCGCCAATTTTCATCGTTCCATCATCGCTGACGACGAACAGACGGGCACGTCCATTCTCGGATATCACTTCAATCGCTTCGGGATTCAGACTGCGCAATTCCGGATGTGGCAATTGTCGCGGCGACTCACCACCGCCGCTCCATTCGTAAAGCTGCGACCGACCTTTACCGTCATACGAACCCGCGATAATAAAGTAACGATTACCTGCCCGCGCCATACTGCGGATTCCGAGTCCGCCCAGCTCAAGCATCACCGGATCGCCAAACCGCGCGCTCTGCCCCTGACCAGCGATGAGTTCATCGGGATTCAACAGCGGCACGATGAGCGCTTTGCCATTCGGATTGGGATTGCGAAAACCGATTAACAGATGACCTTCCGGTGTGTCGCACAGCCCCTCGATATTCAGCGCGTTTTTTTCCTTGGGCGCGAGTTGCGCAGCGGCAGCGAGATTGAATTCCTTGAGGCGCGGTTCGCGTAACAGGTCATTCAGCAAATCCGCATACGGCTTTCCGCTCGGTTGGATTTCAATCTTCCCGTCAGTGCTGGAAATGGTGGTGGCAAAAAAGCGGTGGCGATTCGGTCGCAATTTGCCGTCTTTGTTCCGGCCATGCGATGAAATCCAATAAACGCGATCGCCGATTCGCGCCGAACCTTCCAAATCCACTTCCGGCGATTTCCGCGCGACGCGTAAAAAAGGTTCGAGGTCGAACGTCTGCACCGGCGCGCCGCCTTTTGTTCGTGAATACACGCGCAGGATGTTGTCCTCGTCATCTGCCACCACGAAATGTTCTGCGCCAACCGGCATCACCGCCGACGCGTCGCACATGCCACGGCAAATCGTAATCTCCGCCTCGCTCGCGACACACGGCAACCCCAGCAACACGGAAATCAACGTGCTGGAACTGAGAAACGTTCGCGCAGACATGGGGTTCAAATCACAAAGACGGGTGGTTCGAATCAGCTTGCGTCGCAGCCGACGTGGTCATTGCGGGTTCAGGCGTAATCTGAATATCCACCACTTCGCCGGGACGAATGTTAACTCCAAGCGGAACGGAGACGATGATCGGCAGCGCCGCATCCGAAATCATTCCCGGTCGCAACAACGCAAGCATATTGGTCAACGTTTCCAGATGTGCGCCCACCTGAATCACCTGACTGTCGAAAACCTGCCGTTGCGACGTGCGCGTAATCACCCGCGCCGGCATGCCCACCTGCGGATCGAAACGATATGGTTGGCGCAGATAACCGACGACATTTTCAGCGCGGAGCGAGTTGATATAAATCAACGGTTCTCCTGCCGCTACGAATTCTCCGGCCTGACGTATCGGCACACCGACCATTCCGGCAATAGGTGCAACCAGCGTTTGCGGCTCGAGATTTCGCGCCGCCGCCTCATGAGCCTTTTCCAAACGCGCATACCAGTCGCTCGCCGCTTGAGGTTTGCGCGCCACTTCCGGTTCGCCAATCGGACGCAGATTTTCCAATCGTTTTTCAATCTGCGCGACTGCCTGTTCTTTTTCTTCCACTTCGACTTTCAGCGCGTCGCGAACATTGACGCTCAATTCGTAAAGATCCGCCGACAACAACTTATCGCGAAACAACGGCGTGTTGCGGACAACGTCCCGTTCCGCCTGTTCAAGTTTCACCCGCGCGATGGCCAACTCGGATTTGGTTTTCAGCAACTCCACGCGAATGCGCTCGAAGTTCATCGCGTTATCTTCCGCCAGCGATGGCTGCGATTCGATACGCGCCAATTCATGAAGTGATCGCAGCAGATCGAAATCGGCGCGCGCATCAGCCGGGATTACCACCGCCACGGGCGTTCCGGCAGCTACAATCGAATGCGGCGGCACCAACCATTCTTTAATTTGCACCGTTTGCGGAGCACTGACACTGGCGCGAACCCCTTCGCCTACTCCCTGAACGGAAACCTGTCCCGTTCGCTCGCGCCACATCATCGTGATCACACCCACTGCCGCAACGAAAACAAGCAGCGGTAAAATCCGCGCGCGAAAATCTCGCCACCGCACGCTGGCAGGAATAGGAATGTTTGGCGGCGTCTTCATGCGGACCTCGAAAAGTGCAGCGAGGCGACGCTGTTCCGTATCGCGCGGGCGGACGCGGGAAAGTTTTGAATTCTGATCCAGTTCATCTTCTCAATTCTGACTCGGCAGAACCCACCTTGCGGGAAAGCCGGTATAACTCGCGATTTTATGAGTCAAAATAAGCTAAAGCCGGAGCGATGGGAACAATTTGTTACATGTAAGCAATCGTTATCCCGGGCAGACAAGCGGTTAACTTAATGCGACTATTCCATCGCTTCTGCTCGTCCTCCCAAACTCACGGCACGTAACGCGCCCGATAAAACCGTCGCGGCTGCCCTGCCGCGGCCACATCCACAACGTCAAACGACGCACCCGTAATCTGATTCGTTTGCAATGCCGTCCAATCCGTCAGATTCGTTGTTGCATCCAACGCCCAGCGGGTGCCCGCCGCGCCAAAAACACGCAACAATGACCAGCCCTCCGTCGTGCGCCCGAGATATTCCAATTGCGCGGGTGGCACGACAACGCTCTCGGCGGTGATGCTGAAGTTATCGAAAATCATGTAATTATCACCTGGCGCATTTGTGTCATACAAATACCAGACCGCTGTCACGTCTCCCAGATTGAGAGCCGCTCCAGCCGTGGTGATAGGCAGATTCGTTGTGACGATGGTGTTGTCGAGCGTCGCGCTCCAGCGATTGGAACTGAAGTCCATCACAATCTTTAGCGTGTAGGTTGTATCGAAAGAAAAGTAAATTCCCGTATCCACATAGTCTCCCGCACCGTCGAGACGATAATTGATGTTGGTAACGTAAACGTCGAAGTCCAACGTGAAGAGCCGTTCGTTCTGCGCGTTGTAAACCCGCCACTGGAAGAAATCATAATTGCCGTTCTCTGGAGTCGAATCTACGAACCGCACTTGCGTCGAGAATGTCACAATCGGAAATCCCGTGCCCAACGGGTCGAAGTTGATCGGTCGCCACAGATAATTGATTTCCGTACCGGGAACGGGCGAATCAAATCCAAAGTAAGCGGATTGCCCCTGAATCGCATTGGGAATCAACCCATTCCCACCCGTGCCGTCTAACCGCCAATTGTTCTGTCCCGCCAAGTCATTCGCGGCATTGTAACCCTCGGCAACTTCGAACTGCGTGGAATAAACATTCGTGGTGATCGCGAAACCGCGCCCTGCAAAACAACCCAATCCCAGGGCGAGCAATGCCGCCAAACAAAAGGCCTTCATGATAGTGAATCCTACAAGTTAGCGCCTCCGCCCGCCAGCGTCGGAATTACCCGACGGACGCTCAGAACGTGCCGGAGGGGCAGACCGGGTTGCGGCTGACTCAGACCGCGGAGCGACGGTCGTCCCTGGCGTAATGCTTGGCCGCGGGCTGACTGTAGGAGTTGACGGCGTGGGAGTGCTGACGCGCGGCGTCGGACTCACAACCGTGCCCGCTGCGGGACGGTTATAAGAATTCCGCTCACTTCGTTCAACGCGCGGCACCGACGACCGGGGCACTTCCGACGCAGAGCGATTAAAGGACGGCGGGGGATTCGGTGTAGGCGACGGGGTTACAACCGGCGTTGGTCCAACCGCACGCGGCGCGGTTTCAACCGAACGACTGCGAGTAATCGGCGCGGGTGAATTATTCAGCGTCACCGGTGCAGGCGAATTGTTAAGTGTCACCGGAGCCGGCGAGTTATTCAACGTCACGGGAGCCGGTGAATTGTTTAAGTTCGGCATCGGTCTCGGCGCCGAAGATTGCGGTGTCGGCGAACTCCAGGTGCTGGTTGGACGCGCCGGAGTTGAGTTGACCGTTGAACTTTGCGGCAGACCACCGATGACCCGAGTCGATGGCGTATAAGCCGGACTACGTTCAACCACCACCGGTTTGTTGAAAATCGGCGTCGGCGTGCGCACCGGTGTCGGCGTTGTTTCCGATCGCGAACGAGGTGTTGTCGGTGCCGGCCTTGCCGGCGCAGTGGGAGTCGTCACCGCAGGCGATTGCGGACGATTGACCACACCAGGCTTTGTTGGTGCGGGTGCAATTGGGGTCTTGGTGGCAGGCGTTGCCGACTTTTCACCGTCGTTTGGCCGACTATTACGTCCGACTTCCGAACCACCTGCACTACCACGTCCACGTCCCGCGCGATCACGATCCACTCGATCCGGCGCCGGAGACGATTTCGTTGGCGGCGGTGTTACGGTCACACCCGAGCGAACCGGTTCGTTGCGCCCCGGCAGCGTGCCGCGACCCGGACGCAGGATTCCATTGCCCGAAACGGACGTCGCACTCGGCGGTGTCATAATTGGCCGCGATACAACCAACGTGCTGCCATCCCGCTCTAACCGCTCAGGTCGAATATTTCCCGGGCGGATCCGCTCCTCCCGCAAATTAACCGTGCGAATATCCTGACGCGCTCGCTCCACCACACGCTCTTTCGGAATACCGCGATTGTGAACGATCCGATTGTTTCCGAGCGCGACGTTGTTGATAACCACCGAGCGATTGAAAATCGGTTCGCAATAATTATACGCCAGACGATGCCGATACGGATACGGATCGCAGAAGCGATTCCACGGCACGAACACAAACGAGCCATAGTGCAGACCGAAATCGAAACTCCATCCGACCGAACGACCGAAATACGTGAAACCGATTCCCGGCGTGTAGATCGAATTCGGCGGCAACGGCGCCCAACCGCAATAATCATCATCATAGCGCCACGTCACCCACGACGGTGCCCAGACGCGATCCGGCCACCAGCACCATCCCCAGCGCGGGTGATTGAACCAACGACCATAGTGAAACGCCACTGAGCCCCACGAATAATCCGACAACCAATACCAACCCGCGTCGGTATAAATCCAGCGCCCGCGATCCACATACGGCTGCCAGGTTGACACCGTCACCGCAACAGTCGGACGCCAACAACGTCCGTAGCCCTCCACTTCAATCCACGTTCCGTACGGCGACAACGTTTCGTCGAAATAATCTTCGGAAACCACTTCCGTGGGAGCCGCTGTGCTTTGTGGCGCATTGACGTAACTCGGCGCAACAGCCACTGCCGGTTCGTTCGTTTGCACCACCGGCGCAGCTCCCGCGGCGTTGGCGTAAGCAGTCCGCAACATTTGATCCCGTTGCATCATCGCCGTCACGACGCTGCCGGGCACTCCGATATCATGCAGATAAACAATTTCCTCCGCGCCCAACAGAAACGTGGCGGTTGAATTCGTGACATAAGTCAGAATCACAGATTCGTCCACACCAGCCTGAGCCAAACGAATCACTTCGTTCATCGCCTGGGAAACGCGCAGGTTCGGCGGATAAATCGGTTCGCTTTCAATCGGCGGCGCAGCGTTGGTCGGCGCGCCGGTGAGAATCAGCGGCGGCGCCGTCGCCACAACCGGCTCGGCATTCGTCTGTTCGGACGCCGGAGCGGGCGGTTGAAACTCGGTAGAAGCAACCGTCACCGTCTGTGTCAGGACGGGCGGCGGTGTGCTGTTGGTGACGCGATAACTCGGAGCGTTTCCGGCGGTTTGCTGGGTGCAGCCGTTCACGTATGGCAACATCACCCCGACAGCCAGCCACATCCATGAACTAGAGGTTTTCATAAGCTATTTTGGTTGACCGCTTATATACAACTTACGCCAGATCAGACGCCGGGGATAACAGTAAATTCAGCCCGTCAGAAGCGAATTGCAGTCCCCGCCCTTCAAAGAACCGAAGTGAATTCCAGCAAAACTGGTAGCCCCGTCCAGAATTGAACTGGAATCAACGGTTTAGGAAACCGCTGCTCTATCCATTTGAGCTACGGGGCCAAACAATTTGTCCCAATCGGAAACAACGATACCGAATTTAGGCGTTTGCCGTTTCCGGGTCACGCCCGGAGTGCGCAGCGCTATTTCTCACCAATGCAATAAAGCTTGCTGCCCGTGCGGATAAAGAGATGGTCGTAAGCGATTGCGACGCTTGAACGGAGATCGTTGTCATCGGCGTCACCCATGGAAGCTGTGTGAAGGATTTTGAATTCCGGTCCGGCCGCAACCACGAAGACTTCACCTTTAAAATTCTGCACGTAAATTTTCCCATCGGCGATCGTTGGCGATGCTTCCAATTTCGTGCGCGTGCCGAGGTCGCCAATCCAATCTGCTTTGCCCGTGGCGGGATCCACGCGCGCGAGAATCTTCTTGTCACTGTTCAACACATAAAGCTTTCCGTCGGCAACGGCAGGCGTGCTGACGTCGCTGGACACTTCCCGTTCCGGACTGGTCCACGCGAGTGAATTGTCATCCAACTCACCGTTACCACCGAGTTTCACGGCATAAACGGGCGCGCCTTTCGGCGCCGCAGTAATCGCTAAACCATCCACGCCCACAGGCGATGGAACGAGTCGCCAGTGCGTAATGCGCGTGGGATTCCATGTGCCCCAACGCCAGAGTTCTTTGCCGGTCTTCGGATCATGTCCGCTGATGCAATCACCGCCGGCAATCAACAATTCTGTGCGGCCTGCGTGAGTGTACGGAATTGGAGTCGTGAACGCTTCACGCGATTCCGCCCGCGCTTCGCTGGGGCGAATCTGCTTCCACAGTTCCTTGCCGGTTTTCGGATCGAGCGCGAGCAGATAACTGTCGTTCGGCCCATCGGAGCGCCCACGCCCGTTCACCACTGTGTCGCGTTGCAACACCTGAAGATAAAGTTTGCCGTCGAACAACAGCGGGCTGGTTGAGAACGTCCACAGAAACGCAAATTGCCCGAAATCTTTTTGAATGTTCCGCGCCCAGATCTGTTTACCCGAAAAATCGTAAGCAACCAGATCACCCGTGCCGTAAAAGAAATAAATCAGTTCTCCATCCGTCACCGGTGAAGGCGACGCAAGATTACTGCGATTGTCCTGACTGAATCCCTGCGCGACTTCATGATTCCACAATTCCTTTCCCGACTTACGATCAAATGCCAGCGCGCGAAGTGTGCGACTCTTCACATCGGTGGAACTGACGAATACATGGTCGTTCCAGATTATCGGCGTCGCTGCAGATGGCCCCGGCAAATCCGCCACCCATTTCACATTCTCCGTTTTCGAAAAAGTAGTCGGCAGATTTTTCGCCGTCGTCGAGCCATTGTAATTCGGCCCTCGCCAATTCGCCCAATTCTGCGCCAGCGCATCGGTCATCAGGCTGGTAGCAAGGAGGGCAGCAGCAAGCGCGGTTAATGGTTTCATAAGCAGGATTTTTCGACGGGTCGGCCCGGATGGCAATTCGATTTATCTGCCGACTTTACGGCACTTCCGATTTTTCGGCAGGATTGTCTTTTGTTTCCATCTCTCGCAAGCTGACGTCCCGTGATTATTTCTGATATTGAGAATGCAAATCTCTGTCGGCTCGATACCTCCCGGAAAGCGGTTGAGCCCTGCTCCATTGTCATCTTCGGCGCAAGTGGCGATCTGACAGCGCGCAAGCTGATTCCCGCACTCTATCACCTGTTCAAGGAACAACAACTCCCGCCGGATTTTCGGATCGTGGGATTTGCGCGCCGCGAAAAAACTGATGAATCCTTTCGCGCCGAACTGCGCGAGGCGCTCGACCGGTTTTCTCGCACTAAACCGGTTGAAGACGCCACCTGGAACGATTTCGCCAAACACATCGTTTATTGCATGGGCGATTTAACCGATCGCGCCGCATATAAAAAACTCGAACAACAACTCGCTGCATTCAACTCTCCGGCACTGCGAAACAATCTGTTGTTCTATCTCGCCATTTCGCCGAGTCAATTTGGCGACGCGGTGGAAAATCTCGATAACGCCGGCTTGCTCCGACCTCCCGGCGAAACCGGTTGGCAACGCATTGTCGTGGAAAAACCGTTCGGCCACGACCTCGCATCAGCTCGCGCGCTCAATGCGGAATTGACCCGTTATGCCGATGAGTCACAGGTGTTCCGCATCGATCACTATCTGGGCAAAGAGACGGTGCAAAACATTTTGATGTTCCGTTTCTCCAACTCAATTTTCGAACGTTTGTGGAATCGTGAATCCGTCGAGCACGTGCAAATCACCGTCAGCGAAAAACACGCGGTCGGTTCCCGCGGCGGTTATTACGAAGAATCGGGCGCGATGCGCGACATGCTGCAAAATCACATGTTGCAGGTATTGTCACTCGTCGCCATGGAGCCGCCGGTTTCACTAGAGGCCGAAGCAATCCGCGACGAGAAAGTGAAGTTGCTCAAGTCCATTCGCGCGATTTCGCCCGAAGACGTCGCGAAGCATGTCGTGCGCGGACAATACTTCGCTGGCGTGGTGGACGGTCAACCGCAGGTCGGCTACCGGCAGGAAGCCAAAGTGAAACCGGATTCCAACGTGGAAACCTACGTCGCGGCGAAGTTCTTCATTGATAACTGGCGCTGGAGTGGCGTGCCGTTTTATTTGCGCACCGGCAAATGTCTCCCACTCGGCGCAAGTGAAGTGCGAATTCAATTTCGTCCCACGCCCAACGTACTCTTCGCCGCCGCGTGCGGAAACAAACTGGACAACAACGCGCTGACGTTGCGCTTGCAACCGAACGAAGGCATCACACTTCGCTTTAACGGCAAAGTGCCCGGAACACAGGTCGGCGTGCGCCCGGTGCGAATGCATTTCAGCTACGATTCCGAATTCGGCGCGTACACGCCGGAAGCGTACGAACGGTTGTTGCTCGAAGCCATCGCGGGCGATGCCACGTTGTTCATTCGTCGCGATGAAGTGGAGACGGCCTGGCAAATCGTGGATTCCATTCGCAAAGGCTGGGAAGGCAAACCGCTGACCAATCGGGAATTTTACGCCGCCGGCACCTGGGGACCGATTGCTGCCGAAGAATTGCTCACGCAATCCGGTCATTTCTGGCGCGATCCGCAGCCGTTGAAATAACGCGCGCTATCGCAACTGCGTCAGTCCGATCACTCCCACAACAGCCATCACGCTGCCGGCGAGCGAGCGCAGCGTGGGGCGTTCATTTTCGTAGATGCGCGCCAGTGGAATTACTGCGAGCGGTGTCATCGCAATAATCGCCAGCACGATTCCCGTGGGCGTGGTGCGCAGTGCCCATTGCATGCAACTCACGCCAATCGTCGGCCCTGCGATCGCGTTGCCTAACACCAGCAACCACGCGCGTTGCGTTCCACCGGTTCGTTTGCCGCCGTCGCGGACAAATTCACCTCCGCCTCGATTCGTCTGCCAGCGGATGAACCAAAGAAAAATTCCTCCTACGATCAGTCCGCCGATGATGCGTTGAAAAGCGGCATTCGCGCCGTCAATCTGTTGTCCTGCGTTCGCTATGGCACTGAAGGCTTTGCGACTGAACACCGCACCCAACGCACCGCCCAATCCGGCTAACACCCCAAACATGGTGCCGAGACGCCATTCGCGCGGATCCCGTTTCACCGTTTCATGCGGCGCAAGCGCCAACCCGACTCCACCCAGAATCGTCGTGATGCAGAGGATTTGCAGCCCGGACAGTTGCGTACCGAGCCAGAAGCGTTCGATGACGACGGCGAACGGCGCGGCGAGACATTGCGTAAACAACATCGCCAAACGCGATCCGAGCCGCGGCAATGCCTGATACAGCGCTACATCGCCGAGGCCAAAGCCCACCAGTCCGCTGATAAAAAAATACGTGAAGCCCGCGCCACCCAAACCGATTCCAAACGTAAACGACCACACGCCCAGCAAGCCGGTAGCGATGACGAGTCGCCAGAAGTTCGCGCTCGCACCACCGAATACATGCGACGCACGATGACCGCAGGTAATCGAGATCGCAAAGAGCAGACTGGCAGCGACAGCGGCGATCATTTCGCCTTTGCTTTCGCGAGATCTATCGCTCGCCACAAATACCACGATGCGATGGAACGATACGGTCGCCACTTTTCACCGCACGCGAGTAATTCCTTCGGCGCCGGCAATTCCTTCAAACCGTAAACCAGCGCGTATCCGGCGCGAATACCGTAGTCCGTCACAGGAAAAACATCCGGTCGCCCAAGTGTAAACATCAGCAACATTTCCACCGTCCACGGCCCGACACCACGAATTACCGTCAGCCGCTCGACAATCTCCGCATCGGTCAACGATTTCATGCCGCGATGATCCGGCACAACGCCCTCCAACGTTTTGGCGGCGATGTCTTTGATTGCGGCGGTCTTCGCGCGCGATAAGCCGGCACTCCGCAATTTTTCATCCGGCGCGGCGAGAATCTGTTCCGGCGTGGGAAACTTTGTTTCAGGAAAGAGCGCAAGGAAACGGTTGAAAATCGTTTCCGCCGCTGTGCCGTTGAGTTGTTGATAAGTGATGGAACGAACCAACGCCTGCCACGGTGGGACGTTGCGCCGCGGCTTCAACGGACACGGTCCGACCTGACGAATGACGGCGGCGAGTTTGCGATCCGCGCGCAGCAAAACCTCTTCAGCGGTGGCATTCACGCAGCGGCGACCAATTCCAATTGCGGCGGCCGCTGAAGTTGATTGAGCGTGCGCACCGTATCCACGCGATAGATCAACCAATCGCCATCCACGAGCCGCATCGTGAAACGCATTTCCTGCACGATCAAATGGCGATCCCCAGCGGTTTCCGCATGCACGGTCAGTTCAACAATGGCACTTTGTTTATCCACGCCGATGGTAATGACCGGATCGAGCAGTTGTAATTTGAATGAGCGAACGTCGCTTTGGGTGCGCATGTAAAGCGCCTGCCGCACAATCTCCGTTCGTTCCACCTGCTCCGGAAAAACGCCGCGCGGCTCGATGTTCATCATGATTTCCGGCGCGAAAAAGCTGCCAATCTTTTGCGCGGCCAAAGCGGCCGTAGCCGTTCCCTCCCGACCTTCAAACGAAATCGCTTCGCCCAGCTTTTTGAGCTGGCGCCGAACGGCGACTTGCGGTGATGGATTCAAATACATCCATAACCACACGCCCAGGCCGATGCCGAGAATGATAAAAAAAAGCCGCAACGTTAACTTCATCGCATCACCCTTCCCACGATGCGTTCCCGCCGGGCCGCGCCCTGGATGTGATCTTCGAAAGCCATCGAACGGTTATCGCCCACGACATAATATTCATCGTCGCCCATGCGATAATGTTCCGGTCGCGCGTTCCAATCACATTTGAATTTGAGATACGGCTCGCTGACCAACTGACCGTTTACAAACAATTGACCGCCGATGAATTCCACGGTTTCGCCCGGCAACGCTACCACGCGTTTCATCAACATGATGCTCTTGCCGCTGTATCGCACTGCAACCACGTCGCCGCGCCGTGGGTCAGACCACAGATATGCGAGGCGATTGACGAAATTGACACTCCCTTCCCGGTAGGTAGGCAACATACTCGAGCCATCCACCCGAATTGGCAGAAAAACGTATTTGAACGTCACCGTGCAGATGACCACCAGCAGGATGATTCGAATGAACGTCAGTCGAGGATTGCGACCGACGACTACCGTTCGCACCCACGAAGGACTTTTATCTTGCTGAACCGTTGCTGTCTGCATGAATGCGTCGCCGCCTGGCGGCAACGCGGGAAAAGATTCAACGCAGGCCGCCTGTTCCGCAAGCGCAGATTGACGCCGCCACAGGAAAGGGTTACATCACCATAAAGCAACGCGCTACCGCCGCCTTGCCGCGATTTGAATCGGCCGCGCTGCTTTCAGGCTCATGAGCGAAGGTAATAAACCACTAAGGATGGTCACCTGCGGATGGTGTGACACCAAAGTTTTCATCCCGGGCGATCTCGCCCCATTGGCTACCGTTCCCTGCTCCAAGTGTGGCCACCCGATCATGATGCCCATGATGATGCGGCAATTTGAATTGCGCAGCATTATCGCCTCCGGCGGTTACGGCACGGTATATCGGGCGTTCGACACCATCCTCGAGCGCATGGTGGCGGTTAAGTTGGTGAAAAAGGAGAAAATGCAGGATGCCGAAGCGATGGAAAGTTTTCTTCGCGAAGCCCGCGCCTGCGCCCGCCTGAATCACACCAACATCATCCACATTTACAATTTCGACGAATACGAAGGACAGGCCTATCTGGTAATGGAATTGGCCGACCACGGCAGCCTCGACGCGCGCATCGAAAAACAGACGCGCGTCTCGGAATTGCACGTGCTCGACATCGGCATCGCCATCGCTTCAGCACTGGACCTTGCGTTGAAACACAATTTGCTCCATCGCGACATTAAGCCCGGCAACATTCTCTTCGACAGCGATAACGTGCCTAAACTCGTGGATTTCGGACTCGCGCGTAGCGTTGAAGCAGAACCGGAATCTTCCTCCGTCACCGACGGCACGCCGTATTACGTCGCTCCGGAAAAAATCAAACGGGAGAAGGAAACGTTTTTGTCCGACATGTACAGCCTGGGTTGCACGCTGTATCAGGCGCTGACCGGACATCCGCCGTTCGACGCGCCGACGGTTGAAGAACTCGTCGCAGCACACGTTCATACGCCGCTGACGCCGCCCAATCTCGTCGTGCCAGAAATCACCCAGACGACCAGCGACATTCTCGTTAAGGTGCTTTCGAAGAATCCTGCGGATCGTTACCTGAGCTACGACGAATTCCGTATGGCGATGGAAGCTTCGCGCAGCCAATTGCTCATCCAACAATACGCCCAGTCTGATTCACCCAAGCCCAAGAGCAAGTCCAGTTGGTGGCGACGGTAATCAACTCCTTGTTCTCCCGACGCTCCATTCACGGCACGCGATACACTCGGAAAAAGCGAACCGCTTCGTTCAATTCACCGCTATAACTGGCGTTCGTTCCGGTCGCAACAAGTTGATTTGCCAGTGTGCTCCAATGGAGCAAGTTACTCGAACTTTCCACGCGATACGTCTGACCGAAGACCGATTCCCAGCGCAATGTTACCGTCGCATTCGTTCGCTCGACGGATAACAACTTGAATGGTTTGTCATACGGATTGTTGAAAACCGTCAGCACCGGATAATGATCAGAGGCCACCTGACTGTCGTTGCTGTTCAATCCCGGCGGCAGCGGCGTCAGCACATTCGACCGAAACACCAAACCGGTTTTGATGTTCGAAGCCAGCAGTGGACCGGGGAAAATGTAATCGAGTCGCGAAGCCGGATTGGCTGTCGCAGTCGAATAGGTGTTGAGACCGCCGGTCACTGGATTGCGCGGCTGCGTCATCTGCAAACCCGTCGCCGGACTGAGCAGTTTCTGAATGCACAGCTCATTTGTGTCCGACGCGTTCATGTCGCCGGTCAACACATAGAGGTCATACGGAAATTGCACGAACAGATTGGTCGCGAAGAAATTTGTAATCGCAGCCGCTTCCGCCGCGCGTTAAGCGGCATTGTCTGCGTAATCCGCGCTCGAACTGGTTGCTTTCAGATGCGTCGTGAACACATGTAGTGGTCGCGAAAACCCCGGCACAGCAATTTGCGCTTCGTATAGGTCACGGGAAAAATTATCCAATGAATTGTTCGCGTTGCTATAACCGAAGCTGCGCAGATCAATCCCATCGAGCCATTTGCTTACCCGCGTGATGGGAAACCGACTCGCAATTGCGCTACAAATCGAACCGTCCGTTCCGCTGCTGATGACGATTTGATAATCCGGCAAAAACGCCTTCACGAAGTTCGTCATCTGAAAGCGATGTTCCCATGGAACCTCGTTAAACGTGACGATGTCCGGTTGCAGATATTGCAATTGCCGCGCGATGGCCTGAACTTGCGCGGCATTGGTGCTCCAATCCGTCGCGCCGTTACCGCGCACATTGTAAGTGAGCACCGATACGCCCGGCGCCGCTTCGTAAACGCTCAATAACGCCACCGCACTGGTCACGGCTCCGGCGGAATTGCTGACCACGACCCGATACGCGCCGCTGTGATTCGTCGTGACGTTCAACAAATTCAACGTCGCCTGAGTCGCCCCGGGCAGGTTGGTCGCATTATATTGCCACTGATAATTCGGCGCAGGATTACCGGTAGCGCTGACACTGAATTGCACCGTATCGCCCGCCGCCGCAATCTGACTCTCAGGCTGAGTTACAATCTCCGGGGCGACTGGAGTGAAATCGGCGCTTTCAAATGTCACGAGCAGATCGTCAATGCCCAAACCGTGATCGTTGCCCGGATCATCAACATCCCGCCAACGAATAAAAATTTCCTCTCCCGCCTCAACCGCAACACCCGCCAACATTGCCGAAATAAATTGTCGATTTGTCGGTGAGTTGCCGTCCAATGCCGAGGCGGAATCGCCGGTCGTGGGCGTTACGAAGTTCAACGCCGACACCGCAATCCATGTCGCCGTATTCGCCGCGTCCGCATTGGTAATCGCATTCGCACTGACTCGATAAGAAAACGCCAGCGTATGCGCATTGACGTTGTTGCCATTGCGCCATTGTTCCCCGGTGTAGCTCACAGTGAAATTGGTCAGCAGCAAACCGGTGTCGTTGGTAAAGCGAACTCCATAAGCCCAGTTGCCGGGAGTGCCTGAAGCGATCGTTCCCAACGCCCGATCGGTTAAATTACTCACGCCCGCAACACCAAAGCTGTACAGCGCACCTGCGTTGTTACTGCCACTTTCACCCCGATAAACCGTCACCGTCGAACCACCAGCCGTTTTCGATGCATACCACCCGGGCAACGTGACATTGTCCACCCAGGCATTGGCCGTTCCACTGGTCGCCAACGAATTGAAGTCCTGAAAGTAATGGCCCTCACTCATCCGGATTTGCGCCGGAGCGGAAACTAAACAACCCAACAAAAGCAAAACCGATGAACAACGGTGTTTCCCCGGCAGCAGCCCTCGACCAACGGCGACTCGACTCGACATAGCTGATTCTGCGCAAATCAACGGCGGACGGGGAAGGCAATTTCTCTATCCAAACAAGGAGTTCTTCCCGCGATTTTGCCGAAAAATTCCGTTTCAATCCGTCCGCGAAATCAATTACTGTCGGCCCGCTGTTGCTGGTATGAAACCAAAACTCTCTCTGCTGAGCGCGATTTTACTTCTGGGTATCAGCGTCACCGTCGCGCAATACGCCATCAACTGGCATACCATTGATGGCGGCGGCGGCACAAGCACCGGCGGCGTTTACTCGGTCAGCGGCACGATTGGTCAACCCGACGCCAGCCCAACGATGACCAATGGTCAATACGCAATCACCGGTGGATTCTGGGCCTTACCTACCGCCATACAAACACCCGGCGCTCCAACACTCACGATTGTTCCGGCCGGTCCTGGTCAGGCCCAGATTTCCTGGTCACCTGCCACGCCGGGATTTGTGTTGCAGGAAACCTGGAGTCTCGCGCCCGCCAACTGGACCAATTCCACCAGCGGCGCCGCTAATCCGGTTATCGTCCCCGCGAATACCCCGACGAAATTCTATCGGCTGCACAAGCCGTAAGAATTTCGGCTCAATCGCGCAGGTAGTCTTTCGTTCTACTCACAGCAAAATCAATGGACGCGGGTTCCGCTTGAGCTAAGGTCATCCTATGATTGTCATCATCAGCGGCACCAATCGACCCGGCAGCAACACCCGCAAAATCTCTGCACACCTCGAAGCGATTTATAAAAAGCTCAATGTCGCCACGCAGATTCTCGATCTCGCTGATTTACCGCCGAAAATTTTTGCGCCGACGTCCTACGCCGAGAAACCCGCCGGTTTCGAAAAGTTTACTGACGCGATTCTAGCCGCCGACGGTCTGGTCGTCGTGACGCCGGAATACAACGGCGGCGTGCCGGGCATTTTGAAGTATTTCATCGACATGCTGCCGTTCCCGGAAAGTTTTGAGCAACGCCCTGTTTGTTTCGTCGGACTCGCCGCGGGAATGTGGGGTGCGCTACGCCCCGTGGAACAATTGCAATCTATCTTCGGCTATCGCAATGCGCTGATTTTCCCCGAACGCGTTTTCATGCCCGGCATCGGCAAACTGCTCGACGCTTCCGGTCAGTTCACCAATCCCGATTTCCCGGAACGCCTCGCCAAACAGGCGGAAAACTACGTGGATTTCGTCGAGACACTGCGTCGCAAAAAGCTCCGCTAAGCGACGCCTCTCAGCTTTACCTCACGTGGGCAACGGTCCGCCCACGTTGATGCCGTGTTTAAGACAATACGCGCCGTTGGTAACGTACTTGGTCGCCCAATGTTTCAACCCGGCACGTTCTTCGGCGGAAAGTCTTCGTACGATCTTGGCCGGCGAACCGAGCACAAGCGAGCCCGGCGGGATTTTCATTCCTTGCGTCACCAACGCTTTCGCGCCGATGAGCGATTGTTTCCCGATCACCGCGCCATCCAGGATAATCGCGCCCATTCCGACCAACACTTCGTCGCCCACTTTACACGCATGCACGATGGCCGAGTGACCAATGGTGACGTAATTGCCAACGAGACACGGATAATCATCCGCCAGATGCAGCACGGCATTATCCTGCACGTTGGAATGATGACCAACGACGATGCGGTTGATGTCGCCGCGCAACACCGCGCCGTACCACACGCTGGCGTAATCGCCGAGTTTCACGTCGCCCAACACATGCGCGCCACGAGCGATGTAAACATTTTTGCCGAGCCGCGGTTGCCGTCGCAGAAAAGTATCGAGCTGAGATTCAAGCTTGCCCATGAGAGGTTTTTAACCGTTTGCGCCGGTTTGAAAATGAAAAACTCGCCGGGCACCAAACCGCGCTCAGCAATTCGCCAGATCTGATTCAATAACCGAGCAGGCGACTCGATTGCACCGCGTCTTCACCGACGTTTACACGCGGTGCGGCTTTGAGAGAAAACGTAAAAGCAACCGCGTAATCCCGGTCTTCGCCATTGCGCGGCTCGCGCACCCGGAACGTGAGGGCGCAGGTCCAGTTACGAAAATCGCGATACAGACTGTAGGTCTGCTGTTGCAGCCACGAATCGCGCACTTCGTATTGATGTTGCGCGCGGACACCCCAGTTTTCGCTCGCGCGCAAAAACAGCGTGCTCGTGATAAAGCTGTTCCCTTCCTGCAACGCCGTCGGCGTGGCGCTGAAGTCATCGCGCACATACAAATGGCCGATGCCCCAACTCCAAAAACTGTTCGGTCGCAACGTCACGTTGTGAAATGACAATCGGAAAACGCCGTCATGCGGATCGAATCGTGTAAGCGATTCCAACTCCAGCCAATCGCGCGGACGAAAGGCAAGGTCAGAAAACACGTCGGAAAAGCGGCGTTGATTCGATTGCGGATCAAGCCGCCAATCGGCGTATAGATCCCAATAAACGAAATCCTGAATGACGCCATCACGTTTTGTTTGCAGACGATTGCGGATCCCGAGCCGCACCGTGCTTTGACTGTCCACGGAATCAATCGCGTTGTATTCCGGAAACGCCAGTGGCAACAGCCGCAGACTCGGCAATTCAAAATCAAACTGCGGAACCTCGACCGGCATTCGCGACGGCTTGGGCACGAAAACATAATTGATGGACGGCTCGACGATGTGCCGTAATCCATCGAGCGCGAAGATTCCGTTCCGCGCGTCGGCCCAGGTTCGCGATGCTTTGAACGTCAGTTCTGCCCCGGTGTTGAACACACTCCGCGTCACCGAATCCGTTGTCGCCCCGCGACCATCAGCATCGCCGTAATACGTGACGCGCCCGCCTGCGCGCGGAACGAAATTCAGCCAGCCGAATAGCGTGTACGGCAACGTCAACTGATGGAACGTGTCCGCGCGCATGGCTTCATAGTTCGCACCGGTTGCGATGCTATTGGTCTCGGCAAATCGACGCCGATAAAAGCCGGCGGACGATTCGCTCTCGTAATAAAGCAGTGAACCCATGACCTGTTGGCGGAATCCGGTCAGGCGCAATTCGGGCAAACGTTCCACCGTACCGAAAAATTCGTTGATGCGCGGTTGTGCGTAGAAGTCGAGCGCGAAATCGTTCCAATGTTGATTCAACTCCACGAACGTGCTGGGCTGCGGATTAGCGCGATACTCACTCTCAAAGAAATTGTGCAGAATGCGTTCGTCGCCCTGATATCGCACCTGCGATATGACGCTGAAGTTCGTGAACGGCTCGGCGGAATACCCGAACTGCGCGAGCTTCCGATCTTCCGGGATGCTGAAACCGCGATTACCGATATCCGGTCGCAAATCGTGCAGGTGATAATATTTGAAGCTCGCTTCGCCCCAACGATCCAGATGCAGATTCAAATCCGCGCCACCAGCGCCACCGCGCTTCGATCGGTAGTCCCCATGCAGCGCTCCATCAATTTCATCGGTCAAACTCCACCGATACGTCGTCAACAGATACGCGCCATAACGGGTGCGATAACCGGGAACAAAATCAAAGCGGCTTAATTGTCCATCGAGGCGCACAGCATAAATCGGAAAATAAAACACCGGCACCCTGCCGGCGTATAGCACCGCGTGCCGTGCCTTAAACTCTTTACCCGGGATGATTTTAATCGAACTCGCTTTGATTCGCGTCGCCGGATTCGCCACGTCATCGGTCGTAATGAAAGCATTCTCCGCGGTAAAAACATTGTTGGAATGGTCGCCATCGACGTTTTCCGCCCCGACGAATACCGACGGGCTTCCGGCGACTGCTCCGCCGGCGCGAAACTGCGCCGCCTCCATTTTCCGCGTGAGAAAGTTGTAACTGATATTTTCGCCGGTCCAGACCAGCTCATCGCGTTGAATGTAAACATTGCCCGATGCGATCACGTCGCCTTCGAGCGAATCCACCTGCGAACGATCCGCCACCAACACGCCCTGACCGTAGGTCGGGTGCTTAAATTTGATGATGTGGCGATTGGTAATGATGAGCCACCGATCCCGCGTGCTGGCAGTGAAATCACCCGAGCCAGCCATCGGCACGATCTCCAAATACGAGTCTTCCTGCGCTTGAACGATACATGCCACCTGACTGAAGAGAAACGTCAGGAGAAACAGCGCGGCGCGGTAACGGTTCATTTGGCGTGGCCAGAAAACCAAAAGCCCTTCGCAGTGCCAAGTTCATTTGCCGCCATTCGTCGTCTTTCCCGGAAACACCGTTGAAATTTCACGCACCAAATGCGTGAAATTTTTACCGAACGAAGAGTCCGTTAACGGGGTTACTCACAGGTTGCTGACAGATGTTAAAAATTTCTTCGTTATCTACAGTTAAAAACTCAAGCGCCGCGCTGCTTCATCCGATGAACTGCCACACCGCAAACGCGCTGGCACATGACCTGCGAAAAGCGGTCGGAGGCGGCAAACATGGCAACGAAAATGAAACTGCACAAAATGCTTCAGGAGTCGAAAGGCATGGCCCAAATCAGTAATCGGCGTCCCGCGCCGCGCCCGCCCCTGCTTTTCCTGATGCAATTGCGTTCGCAAGAAGCGCAGACCAGCACGCCACGTCGCCGATTGTTCATCGAATCCTCTGCGCCGGTTGCGCCCGCGCCCATCAAGATCAATCACATCAAGCCCAACGAACCCTCCATTCCGGTGGTGGTTCAATAATTGGTCTTTAATTCATCAACCCGGGTTGATTTTGGATTGGGTTGCACTTCCGAGGATGGTCTATTTCAGGGCACCGTTGCGCTCCGATTGTGCGGAAATCCAACGACGTAAACTTTCAGCGGTCAACAAATTCCACCTGCCAGCCGATTTGTTGGAAAAATGCGCGCACCTGTAATCGCGCCCGCTCGTCGGCGTCTTTAAGAATCCCCGCATAACGCGCCGCCCGCCGGATATCATCCACGGCAATCTGTCGCGCCAATTGCTCAAGATCTTTATCGAACGACCGCAGCAATCCGGTGCTGCGTTCAACGACCTGTGTCCGACTATCGTCCAGGTAGCTGTCAGTAATTTGCGGCACAGGCAACCGAATCGTTACCTTGCGCGCGGCGTCGTCCACCTGCACATCTTCCGGTTTCATCCGCTGCAAATCCACGCCTGCTTTCACGATGCCGTGCGCGACCAACATCACACGATTTTCGCCGCCGGGAAACCACTTCACGTCCTCGTACACGACCACTTTTTCCATCACGTATTTGACCGTGACAAGTTGCGCGAGCGTTTGCACCTGCTGCAACACCGTCGCGGTGTTCAATATCGTGGGGCGATTTCCGGAAGTGAAATTTCGAATCGCGAATCCCAGCCACAGGCCGAGCAATAAGGCTGCGCTTAAAAGAACAGCCACAATGATCACGCGCGCTTTCATGCGCGAGAGTCTAAAGTGCCGTCCGCCGATGCAAAGCCGGAACACGGCAGAAAAGAAAGCCGCTTCAGACCCGGTTTCCCGCTGTTTAATTGGCAGACATAATGGCTCCCAGGCGGCAACGGCGGGAGTGCTTCGGAGGCCACTCACTCGTGACAGTGGATTCACCAAAGGCGTCGCCACGCTTGATTTAATCGCGCCGGGCAACACCACGGCGCGAACCCCGGAAATGCACAAACTGCTTTTCCACGTGTTGTGCGAAATCGTCGAGCGCGACCTGCCTAAGAAGTAACGATAAATCCTGGCAGTTGGCGCAACGTCGTCCTGCTGCCCTTTCCTTCTTCCTTCGCTCCATGCTTTCGCCTAGCCTGCGAACATGAGAGTGATTCGTCACAGCGACTCCGATTTTGCCGCGCAACTCGCCAGGGTCACGGCGACTTCCAGCCTGTTCGATCCCATCATCGAACAACGCACTCGCGCGATCGTTGATGATGTCGCGGCGCGCGGCGATGCGGCGGTGTTGGAACTCACCGAGCGATTCGACGGCGCAAAATTAAGCGCTGAACAACTCGCCGTGACGAAAGAAGAACTGCTCGCGGCTTCGCTCAAAGCCGATGAAAGTCTTCGCAAAGCCGTCGGCGAAACAGAAAAAAACGTAGCTGCCTTTGCGCGCAAATCCCGCCGCAAAGATTGGCAGTCGAAAAACTCTCACGGCGCAATCGTCGGAGAAAAGTTCGATCCGTTTCATCGCGTTGGAATTTATATTCCGGGCGGCACGGCGCCGCTTGTGTCCACCGCCTTGATGACGATTACGCTCGCGAAAGTTGCCGGCTGCAAAGAAATCGTCGTCTGCACGCCGTGCAACAAAGAAGGTGTCATCAATCCGGCCATTCTCTTCACCGCACGTGCTGCGGGCGCAACGGAGATTTATCGCATCGGCGGCGCGCAAGCCATCGCTACGATGGCGTACGGCACGAAAACGATTCGTCGCGTACAAAAGATTTTCGGTCCTGGCAACGCCTACGTCAGTATGGCCAAGCGACTTTTGTTTGGCCGCGTTGCAGTAGATTTGCTGGCAGGCCCGAGCGACGTGTTGATTCTTGCGGACGATTCCGCCAACCCGAAATTTGTCGCTGCCGACATGCTGGCACAGGCGGAACACGGTTCAGGTCATGAACGCGTCTGGCTGGTGACGAATTCGAACAAGATTCTCAAAGCGGTTGAAAAAGAAATCAGCAAACAACTTCCCGGGCTTCAGCGCCGCGAAATGATTCAACGTGTGTTGGATCGCAACGTCTGGCTCATTCAGGTCAAATCGCTCACTGATGGCGTCGAGCTGACGAATCAAATCGCGCCCGAACATTGCGAAGTCATCACACGTGACGCACGGAAGATCAGTCGCGGCATCACAACCGCCGGAGCGATTTTCCTCGGTAATTATTCTCCGACGGTGTTGGGCGATTACGTTGCCGGACCGAGTCACGTGTTACCAACAGATGGCGCGGGCGCATCATTCGCCGGATTGACTGTGGACCAATTTCAACGTCGCACCAGTGTGGCCGAATACTCACGCGGCGCGCTTAAAAAAGCTTTACCTACGGTGCGAAAATTCGCCGCGTTGGAAGGGCTCGACGGACACGGCAAATCGGCTGAAGCGCGATTCTAACCATCGCTCAACACCCGACTGCGCACCGCCAAACGCGTACTCTTAAAAGAGGTTGTTGGCGAGAATTCCCAACACGCTGAGCGGACCTTGGTCTTCGAGACCTTCAGTGGCTTTATCCACTTTTTGCAACGTGAGCTTCGCGTTCTTGTAGAAATCCTGTTCGTTGATCAACTTGCCGATCGTGCCCTGACCCTGATTGATTTTCTGAAGAATCTCTTTCAGGTTCGTCATCGAAACCGTGGTTTCGTTGTAGAGTGCATCGTCCTTGATCAATTTGCCAATCGTGCCCTGTCCGGCCTCCACATCAGCGAGGATTTTCCGCGCGTCAGCCAACGCAACTTTAACTTCTTCCCCGGCGCTTTGAAGATTTGAAACCGTCACGAGCGCCGTGTTGTGCAATGTGTCGTCAAAGATCAATTTACCCACCGTACCCTGACCGGAAGCAATCTGCGCGCTGGTGTCGCGGAGATTGTTGATCGTAGCGGTGAGCGAATCGCGATTGTCCTTCATGAAACCGATGATCGGACCGAAGAGGCTGTCGAGTTTATCGCCGGAAAAACTCTTAGTGACGTTCTCAATCCCGGTCGCAACGTTGTCGAGTTTCTGCATGATGGCGCTGAGGTCGGGTTGCTCCACCGTGTTGAGCTGAGTGCCTTCTGCTGCTAACGGCGCGCTCTCCGAACCAAAACTCAGCGACACGAAATTCTGCCCCATCAAGCCGGCAAACTGAATGCGCGCGATGGAATCCGTTTTCACCGGCACGTCAGGGTTCAGTCGCATCATGACGCGGACTTTGTTTTGCGTCGCGTCGAGCGCGATGCCTTCGACTTTACCGACTTCGACGCCGGCCATTTTCACGCGGTCGCCGAGTTTGAGTTCCTGGGCGGAATCGAACAGCGCTTCGACCCGGACGCCGCGTTGGAATCGTTCAAAGCCACCCACAATGGACATAATGAAAAACGCCGCAATCACGATGATCGCAACGAACAGGCCGAGGCGGGTTTCGAGAGAATTTTTCATAGGTTTTATTGAGCGCGTTTGAAATCTGCGTGGATAAAATTCCGGACAATCGGGTGATCACTGCGTTTCACTTCGTCGGGCGTACCCATCACTGCAATCTGACCTTCGTTGATAACCGCGATGCGATGACCGATGCCGAAGGCGAGATCACGATCATGCGATACGACAAGCGACGTAACACCGATGCGTTCGTTTAGTTTGAGAATTTCTTCTCCAATCACGATGGACGAAAGCGGATCCAATTCGCTGGTCGGCTCATCGTAGAGAATCAATTGCGGTTCGATGACGAGCGCGCGGGCGATGGCGACACGTTTTTTCATACCGCCGGAAAGTTCGCTGGGCATCTTTTTCTCCGCGTCTTTCAGACCGACGACTTCCAACTTTTCCGCCACAATCCGGGCAATTTCTTCCGGCGATTTAAGGCGATGTTCGCGAAGATAAAGCCCGACGTTTTCACCGACGGTCAACGAGTTCAACAACGCACCCGACTGAAATACCATCGCCATGCGATACTTGTCCGCGACGTTGTCGTTTTCAATGGATTCGCCGTTGATCAGAATTTCGCCCGCATCCGGTTTCTCCAGGCCGATGATGTGACGCAGCAAAACGCTCTTGCCACTGCCGCTCGGCCCCATGAGCACGAAAATTTCTCCGGGCTTCACGTCGAGATCAATGCCCTTGAGCACGGACTGCGTGCCGAAATCGCGCTTCAAACCGCGCACTTGCACGCTGATGCCGTGATGATTGGTGGAAGTGGAATTGGTCATTCGAGCAAAAGGCGGGTGAGCACGTAATCGAACATCACAATCAGCACGATGGAATTCACAACGGCTTTGGTCACCGACCGACCGATGCCGCGCGGACCGCCGCGAGTGACAAGCACTTGATGGCAGGAAACGATGCCGATAATCCACGCAAAGCACCAACTCTTGAACACGCCGTTGGCGACGTCGCGAAGGTCAATCATGATTTTCATGCTCTCGAAGAACGATTGGATTGGAATGTCAATCGCCGGCGTCGCTTTGGCCACAACCGCACCGCCCAGCCAACCGACGAGAATGGCAAACGTGACCAACATCGGCAGCGCGAACGTAATCGCAATGAGTCGCGGCAGCACGAGATAATTGACCGGATTGATGTTCATCGTGCGCAAGGCATCAATCTCCTGATAAACGCGCATCGAACCGATTTCCGCCGCCATTGCCGAACCGATGCGGCCGGCGATGAGAATCGCCATCATGATTGGCGCCAGTTCGCGCGCCATGGAAATACCAACGAGCCCACTGACGAAGTTCGTTAATCCGCGTTCCACCATCGTCGGGCCGGTTTGCAACGCCAGCACGCCGCCGATGAAAAAGGACAACACGGCGACCATGAGCAGACTGGCGTTGCCGATCTCGAAGAATTGTTCGAAGACCTTTTCGCGCTGTCGCCAGACCTGCGGCAGTGCGCGCAACGTGCGCCAAAAAAGCAGCACCATTTCACCGATGTTCTGGAACATGCGCGGAATCTTTCTCCGTTTGGTTCAGCGGCAGATAAAACAGCCGCCAATGCCGTTTTTCGGCGGTGGATTCATACTGAAAAAGACCGAAAAGGAGCGAGCCTTTTCTCGTCGTGCCCTTCACTTCGCGACGATAAAGATTCCAGAGCAACGATTGCGAACTGCTTTCGGTATTCGGATTCTGCTCGCTGCGCCAGAGACTCCAGAGCGGCGAATAATTGCGTTCAATGCTCTTGCTCGCGGGAAGAATCGGCTCGAGCAACGCCAACACCTGGAGGCGAGAACGACCGTCGAGTTCGCGTTGATGCGTGAATAACGGCCAGAAATCGGTACGCGTTCGCGTCATCGCAGTTTCCGTGTTTTCCTCACGCACTCGCGAATACAGAAAGAAAAAAATTCGTGTGCGCCGACGATCCAAACTCTCACTGTGAATGCGTTTGTACGTGTATGCGGGCCACAAATAGAAGTCGCTTTGTGCGGTTGCCGTCTGGGCACGGCTGAATAACGGCCAGATGCGACGCGTGGTTTTACCTTCACCCCACGCGAACACTATGAACGGCCATGGCGCGTCCACTTCCTGATATTTTTTGCCACGATCATCCGTAAGAGTTAAACCCAGCGGCGTGAGATAACTTGTCGAATCGCGCAGCGGCGAACGCAGTTGGCGATAGAACGGAAACACCAACAGGTCGTGCTCAACATTTTCGCTGCCGATGCCGCGTTCCTGCTTCAGATAAAACGGCCAAAGCACAAACCGATGATCGTGGCCGGGGACCATTTCCGCCTCGTCCCAGGTGTTTGTCATCCACGTTACCTCTTTGTGCTCGCGCCCGACAAACGGCCACGCCTGCCAGCCAAATAAACCGTCGCCATAGC
The DNA here is from genome assembly GCA_937894935.1 of uncultured Verrucomicrobiota bacterium. GTDB lineage: Bacteria > Verrucomicrobiota > Verrucomicrobiia > Limisphaerales > JADLHS01 > JADLHS01. The sequence continues at coordinate 2,380 of CALAYC010000037.1, read as the reverse complement.
GCAGATGAACAAACGGCAAAAAATAATTGTAAGTCGTGAGTTCGCCGCGCCGCGGATTAATTGTTCGCTCCGGCTCCGAAGGAAACAACGTCTCGGTCAGCGGATTGGCCTGCCGTCGTTTGATGGTCTTCACGTAGAACGGCCACATGACAAAATCAATCTCGCTTCGGAAAATGCGATTTTGCAAATGACCGTAAAATGGAAATACGGCGGTATAGTTGTATTGCGGGTCAGGCGAACGTTGTTGGAAATAAATCGGAAACAGTGTGAAACGGTCGCGCGGAACTTCCGATTGATTTTGCCCACCGGCAAAACTGAATAGCTGTCCGAGTTGCCAACGATATTCGCCGCCGAAACGATCGAACGTCAGAATCGGATACGCGAAATCATATTCCTCGGCGTCACCACCAATCCAATCGGTATGCGAGAAAAGCGGAGGGATCGCCCACGTGTCGCTGAGTTCCGTTTGCTGCCGGTAATAGAACGGCCCGAAAAATTCCCGCCGCGTGCCCGGATTGAACAACGTGGCAAACTCTCCAAAGCCGAAGTCCCTGTCCTCCAACCGCTCCTGCGCGCAAAGCGGTGAAGCGGAGAGGAGTTCAAAAATCAAAATCGCCAGTATTACCAACCGGACTTTTGCTAATCGCACGCCACAGCTCGAACGCGGCAGCAATAACGATAACTTTCCGACAAAATACCGGAAATCACCCATTGGATTGCGATATTGACATTGGTTTGGACTCATTTAGTCTGGCGCATGCGCCTGCGATGTGGGCGTCAGAGGTTTTTACCTCGGTTCCTCCCGACCCGGTGGTGATTGTGCATTGTCGCCACTGGGTTGTTTATTTTCTGCATCAGTGCGTCGCATCATCAGGTTCAATAACGCTGGTAAAAATGTCACGCCGGCGATCATACAGGTGGCGACGCCAATCGACATCACAAGTCCCAAACTCGCAATGCCCCGATGCTCCGCCAACACCAAGCTGCCAAATCCCGCAATCGTCGTCAGCCCCGAAACCAACACCGCTTTGCCGGTGCTCTTCGCGAGGATGCTTGGGTTCCGTTCTTCGGCAAAGCGATTGAGAATGTGAATGCCGTTCGTCACCCCAATACCCAAAACCAGTGGCAACAACATGATGTTCGCGGGATTCAGCGGAATGCCAAACCAACCCATAATCCCCGCCAGCCATAATGAACCAACTGCCACCGGTAACAAGGCGAGCGCAACGGAACTGAGTTTGCGAAAGTGAACCAACACCAGCAGCACGATGGCTCCAAGCGAGTAAAGCGCGGCTTTTTCGTAACTCGTTTTCAATAGCTCGATGTACTCAAGCAATTGCACCGGCGTGCCGGTCACATCCGGATCGATCGTACGAAGTTGTTCGACAAATCTTTTCTGCGGCTCGCGCTGCCACACATTTTCTTTCGGATAAACCTGCAGTAGATGTTTTCCGGTCGCGCCCACGAAACGCGCCCGAAGCGACGGCGGTAAATCGCGAACGCGCAGCCCCGAACGATTGTCCTGATGTTTGAGTGAATCGAAAGTCGAGCGAAGATCGTCGAATAACGCGCTCTGGTAAGCGCCTAACTTTACCGCTGCTGCTTGCTGATCGGCAGCAGTTCCGCGCCACAGTTCTTTGCGTAATTCTTCGGTCGCAGAACGCAATGACATCAATTGCTCGGCAATCTCCGGATGTTCTTCCCGCGCCGCGTCAGCGGCGAGACTCGCATAACCGCTCAACGCAAATAAACTGCGACTCAACTCCGCTGAATTAACCGGTCGCGGATCGGGTTCGAGGAATTCCAGCGGCGCTACTTGCGCTTTGATTTCACCGATCAATTGCAATTTTCGCGTCGGTTGTTCGTCCACCAGATACTTCGCCAGCGATTCCACCCGCGCGACAGTGCTCAATTCCATAATGCGCTTCTCCAGCGCCACCGCTTCCTCCACTGATTCCGCAATGATGGCCGCATAAAGAACCGACCGTCCGGTGGTGTTAGTGTCACTCCCAGATGCAGGCGCGCTCGCCGCATTGAGCAGTTTTTCCTGAAATTGAACCGCTGGCAGCGAAGCGCTTTGCAGATTCAACAGGTTGTAATCAAAAAACATCTTAGGCACCTGCGTCGCACCGATGATGGAAAGCACGATAGTTACCCCGAGAACAATGCGCGGACGGGTCAGCCACAGTTGCTCGATGCGAGCGCGTCGGCTGACGCGTGTTTGCGGAGTGTGATCCAACGTGTTCTGTCGGCCTCGCAGTAATAACGCAGGCAACATCGTCAGCATTGGAATCAAGCAGACCAGCAATCCACCGCCGCAGATGATGCCCATCTCCTGAATACCGCGTAAATCCGTCAGCGCCATCGCCAGAAACGCTCC
>CALAYC010000036.1 GCA_937894935.1 uncultured Verrucomicrobiota bacterium | reverse complement strand
CGCTACTAGCTCCATCTGTGTGCATTCGTGTTAATTCGTGGTTTGCATTTTCTCCACCGCCGTGTCGAGCAAATGATACGTCTGCTCCAGGTCATCAAATGACCGATGCACCCAGCGACTGCCCCAGTAAAAATTGCAGCTCGTCTCCGCCGTCAGCAGATGATCGGCGGCTTTCTTCGGTGACTTTGTATTTGGACGGCATACCGATTCAAACTAAAACCTCGGGAGATTTGCTGTTCACCTTTGAATCTGCGCACCACGCAAACGGAGTTCACGAAATTTACGCCATCGCGAGAGACAACGTCGGCATCAGCGAACTCGGCGGCAATCCCGGCGCCTCGATAGTAGCCAACGAAACTCAATCAGCCTCTCATTTCATTACCTTTGCCAACATTCTGCGCTGGACAAACGCCGACCACCTGTTTGACAGCGGAGTTTCCATCATCGCCGAATCGGACGTTTTCCCCACGGACTACACAGTTTTTGTGGAAGACGCAGCAGGAAACACCGTGCGGATTTTCACGGAACAAACCCTCGATGGACAGATTCAAACCTACTGGGATGGATTGGACGGACTGGACAATCCAGTCCCCACCGAACAGCCTTATACAGTCACTTTATCGCTGGGTAGTTTTTCCTCGCCAAGCGCAAGTCTGATGGCAAACACGAGCACATCGTCCGGCAACACCGTATCAAGCCAATGGGAACAAAACTCTTATGGCTACGCCGACTTGAAAGTCACGACCCGGTTTGAAACCGTCATAACCCCGCCTCCACTCCCGCCAGAAGTCGTGTGGGAAAACGGAAAGCGCATCTTGGTGCCCGCCAATACTGAAACACAGCTACCTCTCGAAGTTAAATCACGACTCGTGACGCGGACGCACTCTATCCGAAATGTCAACGCCGCAAAAATAAATGGCGGCAACGTGCTCTCGACTTTGGAATCGCCGGAACCGCAGAACTCCAGTGGAAGTAATTCTGTGATGTCCGTTTATTGGAAAGAAAACACTTGGCCCAGCGGCGAAATTCTTTTGGCCCGACAGGTCTTGAGCGACGCTCCCACCCTTTGGAATTCCAGTATTGCGACGCTTTTGAACAACATCGCAACCCAAGTCGCCACCGCCGAAGACACGGTCGGCAACGGACGCGGGGTCTATCAAAACCTTCGCATGGCGTGCAGCACTCCCGCCGATTACACCCAACTTCTGAGTTTGCTCACCCAGCCTTCAATCCGAAACTTTTATTACTCCGGCCACAGCAGCGGCAACTCGATTGGTTACAGCGACAGCGTGCCCAATAACGGCATTACAGTGAGCAACCTTAGCTCTACGCTCACAAATTGGTATCGCCTTGATCCCCCCAACAAGCTCCACTTTGAATTCCGAAAACCGTTCCGGTTCGTATTCATTGACGGCTGCGAGTCTGCCAATGGTTTCTTTCCCGAAGCTTTCGGCATCCCGATCGTCATAAAAAATGGCTACAAATCCCGTGCTTTTATGGGTTGGACTGTTCACGCACGAAACAGCCTCTTGAACACAGATCATCGGTTATTCACAGAACGCTTCTGGACCCGCTGGGTGGGCGATGAGGATTACGATAAGCCACTCGAACAAGCGATTTTGGAAGCGATGGCTTCAACTCCAAGCGTGACAACCAACGAACTCCGAACCTTTGGAGCCAAGACGCTAACATGGCAAAACTAAAGACAAAGTGGTTCTTGATTTGTTCGGTTCTGCTCGCATGGGAAACCTCATTGCGAGCAGAACCGCGCCTGCCCCCAAGTGAAGAACGCACATTTTACCAAAGCTACGTACGCCCAACAGTAGAGCGCTTTGTTCAAATTCCGCAGTTGGGCTTTTCCAACCAAGTTGAAAAAATCTCCACTGCCCGCTGGGAGCTAGACTACATTTGGAATACTAACGAAGTTGTTTTGGCCCGGATATACCTCACCAATCGGGTCACTCTTACCGTTCAAATCAAAGGAACAAACTGCGCCGTTTCCTATTACAACAATGCCAAAGTCAATCCTCTCGGCGTTGCCGGCGATGAATCACCTGAACGAGCCATACATTATGGAAAGCTCAAAAACACCCTCGATGATCAATCCGCTTTGAAATTGGCGCGGGATTTCTTTATCGCTGCCGGGCATCAGCCAAGACACTTCAATTTTCCAAACATCTGGCGGCTAGGCTGGGGTAATCCTGATGACAAAAAAAATTACATCCCGTTGCCTTTTTACGAGTTCACCTGGCTTAGGAAAGATGTTGGTGTGATTGAACCGGGACAGGTTTTTTACCCGCGCGTGCGAGTAGTCGTCTCCGGGCTGACTCAGGAGGTGCTTACCTACTCTCGGTTCTCTCTCCCCATATTGGGCGACTTTGATCCCACGGCACCAGTTTCTTCGGAAGACAAGTTCATAAAAGAAGTCGCGTTCCCGGCAGTTCAGGCGTTTTGCCGGTTGCCACACCTTCCCTTTGGACACGAAATCCAAACCAACAATCTGGTCAAATGGAGTTGTGATTACGATTGGAAGACTGGCAAACGAACTGCGGCCATAATCACTCTCGCTGACAAAAAAATCCTCCGTTTTCTCGTCACCGAGACGAACTGCCAACTATCTTCCTTCAAAGACCACTTGGCGAACCCTTTACCAATCGTCGAACAAGAAGAACCAACCAAGGCAAAGCTCTATGCGGGATTACCCAACCAATTCACCAATGAAACTGCCCTGGCATTTGCTGAATCTTTTGCAAAAGCCGTTGGTGCCGACTTGAGGGATTTTCGTCTGGTTACATCCAGACAAATCGCACGGGGACAGCCCGAAGATAAACTCAATTATTTTCCCGTCCCGTTTTACGAGTTCCTGTGGATGGAAAAAAGCTCAATCGAACCAAAGGCGGGCGTATCATATCCAACCATTCACATCATCGTTTCCGGCCTCACTAAAAAAGTCGTCGCATACGACCGGCTATCCTTACCGGTTGTAACTGACGAGCAATTTCTTCAGCGTTATTCAACAAACACTAGCGAGCTATACCAGCCTAGCCAAAAATTGAACAAGTGATCAGGTTTACTCCTTAATAGCCTTCGCTTTTTTCTTCACTGACGCGGCTTTCTTTTCTTCGAGGACGTGCGGCTGCTCCGGCTTGAACGCCATGATGCTCATCGGCGGCAAAGTAAATTCCGCCGAGTAGGATTGATTGTGCAAATCCAGATCGTCGGCCATGACGCTGCCGAAATTGCCGACGTTGCTGCCGCCGTAAGCCGCCGCGTCGGTGTTCAACACCTCGAACCAGCGGCCCGGACGCGGCAGGCCGAGGCGATATTTGTGCCGCGGCACGGGCGTGAGATTCAGGATGACGACGAGTTCGCTCACGCGCTCGGGTTCGCGCCGGATGAATGACATGATGCTATTCTGATTATCCGAAGCATCAATCCACTCGAACCCGACACTCTCGAAATCCGCCTGCCACAATCCGGGTTCAGCGCGATATAACTTGTTGAGATCAGCAACGAGTTGTTGCACGCCCTTGTGATACGGACCGGCGTTAAGCAGATGCCACTCGACTTCAGCGTTGGCGTTCCATTCGCCGCTCTGGCCGATTTCGCCCCCCATGAAGAGCAGTTTCTTTCCAGGAAACAACCATTGATAACCGAGCAACACCCGCAGGTTCGCAAAGCGCTGCCAATCATCTCCCGGCATCCGCCCGAGCAACGAACGTTTGCCATGCACTACTTCGTCGTGCGACAGCGGCAGAATGAAATTCTCATGATACTGATACAGCATCGCGAACGTGAGATCGTGCTGATGATATTTGCGATGAATGGGGTCGCGCTTGAAATACTCAAGCGTGTCGTGCATCCAACCCATGTTCCACTTCATCGAAAAACCCAATCCGCCGACGTACGGCGGTCGGGTCACCTGCGGCCACGCAGTGGATTCTTCCGCGATGGTCATCACGCCCGGAAATTCCGTGTGCACCAGATGATTGAACTGTCGCAGAAAATCAATCGCCTCGAGATTCTCGCGACCGCCGTATTTGTTGGGAATCCATTCGCCGGGTTTGCGCGAGTAATCGAGATAAAGCATTGATGCCACCGCATCCACCCGCAGGCCATCCACGTGAAATCGCTCGCACCAGAACAACGCATTCGCGATGAGGAAATTCGCGACTTCATGCCGACCGAAGTTGAAAATGAGCGTGCCCCAATCCTGATGCGCTCCCTTGCGCGGATCTTCGTGTTCATACAACGCCGTGCCGTCAAATCGCGCCAACGCCCAATCATCGCGCGGAAAATGTGCTGGCACCCAATCGATGATGACGCCAAAACCTGCGTTGTGCAGTTCGTTAATCAGATACTGCAAATCTTCCGGCGTTCCGTAACGACTCGTCGGCGCGTAGTAACCGGTTACCTGATAACCCCAGGACGGATAAAACGCATGTTCTGCCAACGGCATGAACTCCACATGCGTGAAGCCCATCTGCCGAAGATATTCAATAAGCGGAGCAGCTAATTCGCGATAACCGAATGATTCCGCTTTACTCTTTTTGCGCCATGAACCGATATGCAATTCATACGTGCTGACGGGCGATTGCAGCGGATTCGTCTCCTTCCGTTTCTTCATCCACGCGTCATCGGTCCACTTGAACTTTCGATTGTTCCACACAATGGACGCGTTCTTCGGCGGCACTTCCATAAACGCCGCAAACGGATCGGTCTTAAGTCGGATGCGACCGTTATGATCGCGCACTTCGTATTTGTAATGCGCACCCTCACTCACGCCCGGAATGAAAATTTCCCAGATGCCGGACAAACCCAGCGTGCGCATTTGATGAAAGTGCCCGTCCCAATTATTGAAGTCCCCCACCACACTGACGCGTTGCGCATTCGGCGCCCACACGGCGAAGCTCGTTCCCGCGACACCGTCAATCACGCGCAATTGCGATCCAAGCTTGTCGTAAAGTTTCCGGTCGTCGCCTTTGCCGAAGAGATAAAGATCATCATCGCTGAGCGTGGGCAGAAACGAATACGGATCACGCCGCGACCGAGTGTTGTCAGCTTCGTCCGTAATGACTAATTCGTATTTAAATACCTCCGCAACCCCATCCAGCGTGCCTTCGAACAGGCCACATTTATGGACTCGTTGCAACTCCATGCTGAGCCCGGATTTGTCCAGCGCTCGCAACACAATTTTCTTTGCCTGCGGAATTAAGGCTCGCGCCACCAGACCGGGCGTTTCTTGCCGACGATGAAGACCGAGGACTGAGTGCGGCGAACGATGCTTGAGTTCGATCAGCTTTCGCAATTCGTCCGGAGGAAGAATCATAGGCGCAAACGTAACAATCACCCCTTTCAATTGGAAATCATTTATCCTCAGGCGCTCTCGGCCGGAATCGAACCGCCTACACGTCCCACGATGCATGAGCCGCCAGTGATTGCAAATGAGGTTTCCGCCCTGATCTCCGGTGAAAGCAACTGGTGAGCTTATGACAAGCAGCGGAAATAATTACGAAAATGCCGCCGTTTCTGTGCTCACGCGAACTCTACGAGAAGATTCGGCTGAGTTGCTCCGCTGAAGTTTGAAGGTCGCCTTCGGTCCAGACAACATGGGTCGAACGAAGCATTTTCTCGTTGATCGGCAATTGCGCTGCAATGCGTTGAGTAATCTGTTCCTGTGACCAGCCGCGCTGAGTCAACCGCCGCCGTTGCGTCGCTTCGGAACAGGCCACGCAGATTATCGAATCGAATTCACTTTCCGCCTGCGTTTCATACAACAACGGAATCACCACCGCTGCAGCAGAGCGACCTTCTTCACGCCAAGCAATCAGTTGAGTTTTCCAAAGTTGGCGGATACGTGGATGCAGAATGGCTTCAAGTTTCGAGCGAGCCGTTGCATCAGCGAATACAATTTTGGCCAGCGCGTCCCGACGCAACTCACCAGTTGAATCTTTGAGGTTCGCTCCAAAGGTTTGGCAAATCTCCTCAAGCGCCGGTTGGCCTGGTTGCACCAGTTGTCGCGCGAGATCGTCAGTATCTACCACCGGAACACCACGCTCCTGCAATAACCCCGCCACGGTGGTTTTCCCCATGCCCACTCCGCCGGTAAGGCCAAAAACCCTCATCTCGCCTAAATCAGGGGAGCGGCGAAACAGCGCGATAAAATCGCACCTGATTCGTTCCGCTGGCCGGATCAAGAATGCGAGTGAAGCCACCAGGCAAAACCTGCGAGGCGATGGTTTCCCACGACTGAGCGTCCTCTGAAGTTTGCAACAGGTAGAACTGATTGGGTTGTCCCTGAATCTCTATATAAAATAATCCATCCGTCTGCCGCTGGATTGTAAGAATCGGAGCCGTGGTTGCGTTGGTCGGAACTACAAGCGGCAGATTCACGTTGTCGATGAAGGCAGCATCCCATCCGACATTGCCTGCTGAATCTTTGCTGTAACGCCATTCTAATGTGTGCACGCCTGGATCAATCGAGAATCCATAGCCAGTCCAACCCGTATCTCCCGACCATTGCTGGCGCAACACCCCATCGACATAAAATGCCAGCGTATCCCAGATCGGTTCAGAGCTGACACGATAGCCGAAGCTGCCCAATCCCTCCCGGAAGTTTCCGGTCAAAATAAGCGAACTGCTTTGGTTCGCCCCAATGACTCCCGACCGGGCCGCGAACGCTCCGGTTGCAACATTGGTCGATTGCACCACCCATGGAGACGCTCCGGCGCTAGTCCACGCCAAATTTGTCAACCCAGCTTCAAACCCTTCTGTGAAAGCCAGAGGACGGAAGGTTGCAATAAGATTTCGATCTTGGTTGACGGTGAGATTGAGTGGATTACTCAACGCCACCACATCGCCTTCCCATATATCAAAACTGAACCCGGCTTCCGCAAGCGCGGTAAGCTGGACGGTTTCACCAGCCAAAACATCCGTTGCTCCGGGTGAAACCACACCTCCCGGTCCTGCGGATATGTTCACTCGATAAACCGACATCGGCGTGAACCAGTGCTGCAAAAACAGCGCGCCACCGGCCCCCTCATAGCCATCCACAGCAATTCTATAAAGATGGTTGGATCGCACGGCCATCGTTACCAGACTCGCCCCGCCAGCAGCCTCTGGATCATCATCATTTTCAGCCAAACGCACCAGATTTGTAAGCGCAGTCCCTTCGTAAACGGCCAGAAGCGTATCGAACGTTGAATTCGTCGTAGAGAGCACCAACTTTCCGTCCGCTGGCGCCAAGTAGGTCCACCAGGCTGATCTTCCACCGGCATTATTGGCATGAACCGGTTCATTCAACTCGCGGGTTGCACTGAGAGTATTGACAAGATTAGTTGAAGCATTGCCGGTTAATGCTATGGCATTTACAAAAAAATCGTTCGGCGGATCCAAAGGACGATACGTTGCTTGAATCGTAACAGGAGCGGATCGATTCCCCGCGAAATCACGAACTGAGATCTCAATCCGGTTCAATCCTTCGAACAACCCGGTGATTCGGGTCCAATTGGTGCTGATTAACGATTCGGTTGCACTGTATTCAGCCCCGGATACCAAACTGTCGCCTGGTCCGAAATCCATCGCTGTTACCCGGACTTCAATATCCCGGAGTCCCGACGCGGCAGGGTCCGGATCGACAGCCGTGCCAACGAGAACAAGCCTGTTGGTAGTCAACGTTACACCACTCGCGGGAGACAACAACGTAACAGTGGGCGAAGCAGTATCCGGAATACCATTCGGAATAATGGCCAGACGGATTGTCCCGAGACTGCGAGAATCATATCCGGCAACGGCAATACGGTAATTTACTCCAGCTTTCGCATCGAAAAGCACATACGCCTGCTGCCGCGTGCCAACGTCATTTGTTGCCACCACTTGCTGCAGAGTCGAGATCGTATTGTTGGTATAGACTGCCAGCACCGTATTGACTCCGCTCCCAGCGGTATCAACCAAAACGCTTCCGTTCGTTGCTGGCGTGAAATTCCACCACAATGAGGCAGCCACCGATGCAACACCAGCGTGTTGCGGTTCTCCGCTCTCAATAGTAGCGAGGCTATTCAAGGTCACATAGCTAGCACCTGTTGCGGGAACTTTCGTTGCATTGTTAAAGTTATCATTCAATGGAGTCGGCACAATCGCGTACGAAACAATATTCGTCGCCGTCTCCTTTTCCGGAGCGCTGATGATCAGGGTCAACACTACGTTGGTTGCTTGATTCGGAGTAAGCCACTCGGCGGTGTAAATCGCGTTCCCGGCGGTTAAATCAGGCGCTTCGCCATCATTTCGGAAAGTCAACGTCTCTCCATTACTCAACGTTGCGATAATAGTTGCATTTGTAACGGAAACACTATCTGTAACCCGAACGGAAATCTCGTTGAGGGAATTCCCGAAGAGAGCTGAACCGGAATCGGGACTTACTTTAACCTCCAGAATGCCATCCAGTGGATTTACGGAAATGAAATCAGGAAGATCATACGCCTCCACTACTCCGACAGTCGTAAAAGAAGGCGGGACTGCTGCGCTCCACCCGAATCCTCGTTTCGCAAACGCAGTCCACAGTTCTGCCAAATTATCTCCTCCGGACAAAATTTCATCCGCCAGCAAAATCCCATCGCGCGCCTCCAGGAAGGTCGCATTTTGCGGTGCCAATTTAAGTCCATCGGTCACCAACTGAAGCATGAGCTGATTACCTGCCTCGTATCCCCATTTCTCAATCAGATTGGCCCGGGCTTCCCATAGAACCATGCACCAGACTTCACCTTGATTGTGAACCTCGTCTGCAAAACCTCCTCCAAAGACAGGATTAATCGGAACCCCTGCGTGAAGATCCGCTCGAGTAGGATCAATGTCTTTCAACGTCAGAGGATTCTTTAGCATATCCGTGCTGTACGGATAACGTCGGATTCCAAAATAGTAATTATCCTGAAATCCAGTCCCCAATTGATAAGTCAAATATCCTCCCGTAGCGTAAACTCCGCGCGGGTCATCAGTCGGCTCGCTCAATAACGAAAGCGCATAAAAATCAGACCATCCTTCTCCCATTCCGCGTGTTTGCAACGCAGTAATTCCTGCGCCTCCTCCCAACAGACGGTTGCTGAGCCCATGCACATACTCGTGAATCATCACCTCCGCATCCAGACTGCCATCCCGGTCCGGATTCGGTCCCGTGAAAAGATACATCTGCATCCGCCCCGGAATGCCATCAGGCGGAGCTGAAAAGTTTGCGTTGTTTACTCCTCCGCCATCT
>CALAYC010000035.1 GCA_937894935.1 uncultured Verrucomicrobiota bacterium | reverse complement strand
CATTTATCCCCTCATGAGCATGGATTCCTTCGGAATCTATCGTGAGAGCACCGTGTGGGACGGTTGCGTGCAATTGTTTCAAGATGGACAACTCTTCGTCGCCATCATCGTTTTCCTCGCGAGCCTGGTCGTGCCGTTGCTGAAATTGCTCGGCCTCATCTTTCTGGTGACGCTGACGCAAATGCGTTCGCCACGTTTTCGTCCTTTTCGCGCGCGGGTGTATCGCGTCATTGAACTCATCGGGCCGTGGGCAATGCTCGATGTGTTCCTGCTCGCCCTGTTGGTCGCGGCCGTCAAACTCGGCCGCATCGCCACCGTGACGCCCGGACCGGGAATTGTTGCTTTCACTGCGGTCGTGGTATTGACCCTGTTCGCTTCCGCCAGTTTTGACCCGCGCGAAATCTGGAACGCGTCCGAAAAGAAATCATGAAATCCGACGCCGCACCTTCTCAATCCGATCTGCCGGATGCTCGAATTAAAACCCGCCGCATCGGTTTTTCGCTCGTGTGGATGGTGCCCATCATCGCGGCAGCGGTTGCGGGTTATCTGATTTACCAACGCATGGCGGAATTCGGACGCACCATCACCATTCACTTCGACGACGTCACCGGATTGAAACGCGGCCAAACGACGTTGCAATATCGCGGCACAGACATCGGGATGGTTTCTGATGTCACGCTGAGCGACGACGCCAAACATGCCACCGTGAAAATTCGCCTGCGCAGTCAGGCCGACTCTGTCGCGCGCGAAGGCTCGTTCTTCTGGATCGTGCGACCGCAACTGAGTCTCGGCACTGTTTCCGGCCTCGGCACGCTGGTAACCGGTCCGTATATCGAAGTGCTGCCGGGCGACGGCGCACCTAAAACTGAGTTTAAAGGCACTGAAACTTCGCCGCGCATGATTGATCCCCGCGGACTGCATGTGGTGTTGCATACCAAGGAAGGCAATTCGTTGCATGCCGGTGTGCCGGTGTATTATCGCGGTATTGAAGTCGGCAGCGTCCAAAGCACCCGCCTGAGCAGCCTCGCCACGTCAGTGGAAATTCACTGCGTCATTCGCCGTCGCTATGCGCCGTTGGTGCGAAGCGATTCTAAATTCTGGAACATTACCGGACTCGATGTGCGACTGGGATTATTTCGCGGCGCAGAAGTGAACATCGAATCCATGAAAACACTGCTCATCGGCGGAATCGCCTTTGCGACTCCAAATCCACCCGTGGGACAACCGGTCGAAAACGGCACGATTTTCGTCCTGCACGAAAAAGCCGAGAAAGAGTGGCAACAATGGACTCCGCGCATCGAGTTGCCAGATGAAAACTCATCTCGCCTGCCGCCTCCGCTCAACCCTTGATGTTACCCGGCAGCTCCCTGCCTTAAACTCTGTATCACTTTCGGGCCCACCCGCCTAAGACTCCAACCGAAAGAAATTCACAGTTTTCAAAAACCGAGACAAGAAGCCAGAAACGCCTGAATCCTGTTCGCATTGGTGCCGGTGGTGGGACTCGAACCCACACGACTTTTTAAGGTCCCAGGATTTTAAGTCCTGTGCGTCTGCCATTTCGCCACACCGGCGGATACTGCGCGTGGTGACGCTATCAGAAACACCTCAACGTGCAAGCATCGGGAGCTTCAGAAGAGTTTTTCTTTGCAAAGAATCAACGCTGCACCCGCGCGCTGCCACCCTTCATTAATTTTTCCACTTCACTCTTATCCGCCATGCTCGTGTCACCCGGAGTGGTCATGGCCAATGCGCCGTGAGCTGCGCCATAATCCACCGCTTTTTGCGCGTCGCCGGTGGTCATCATTCCGTAAATGAAACCAGACGCGAAACTGTCGCCGCCGCCGACGCGATCGAGAATTTCCAGATCAGGATACTGCCGGCTTTCAAAAAACTTTCCGTCATACCAGGCAATCGCTGCCCAATCGTTCACCGTCGCCGTTTTTGCCGCGCGCAAGGTTGTAGCCGTCGCTTTGAAATTAGGAAACTCCTGCACCGCTTTTTCAATCATCCGTTTGAATGCGGTGACATCGATGTGCAGCAAATTTTCATCTGCACCTTCCACTGAAAATCCGAGACAGGCGGTAAAATCCTCTTCGTTCCCGATCATTACGTCCACGTATTTGGCAATTTCGCGATTCACCTCCTGCGCGCGTTTCTGACCACCGATGGACTTCCAGAGCGACGGCCGATAATTCAAATCATAGCTCACGATCGTGCCGTGGTTCTTTGCGGTTTTGACCGCTTCAATGACGAGGCCGGGCGTTGTGTCACTGAGCGCCGCAAAAATGCCGCCCGTATGAAACCAACGCACGCCGAGTTTGCCGAAGATATGTTCCCAATCGAAATCTCCCGCTTTCAACTGACTCGCCGCCGAGTGACCGCGATCCGAAATCCCCACTGCTCCGCGCACCCCAAAACCGCGTTCGGTAAAATTCAAACCGTTTCGCACTTCGCGCCCGACGCCATCAAACTTCACCCATTTGATGAATTCCGTACTGACGCCACCCTGCAAAATAAAGTCCTCCAGCAACCGCCCAATATCATTGTCCGCAAACGCAGTGGCGACCGCTGTCTTCAATCCGAAACAACGACGCAGCCCGCGCGCGACGTTGTATTCGCCGCCACCTTCCCAGACGCGAAATTGCCGCGCTGTGCGGATCCGGCCTTCGCCGGGATCGAGTCGGAGCATGATTTCGCCGAGAGACAGTTCATCGAATGCGCACGAACCGACAGGTTTGATTTCGAGTTTGGCCATAATGGGTCTGCGTTAAAACGTGGTTGTTTGGCGCGAAAATCTGGAAAGAAACGCCGACAAACTCAATTTATTTTCGGTTCTTCGGCGAAACAGATGCTACACACCTCGCGTTAACGAGGAATGATTTTCCCCATCGCGAGAGGACGCCGCGCGCCAGTGACCGATGGAACGTTGTTCGGATCCCCCATCAGCGTCGCATACGCCAGGATTGCGAAAGCCAACGATTCTTTGGCAGAGCTGTCGATGCCAAAATCTTCGTGAGTCAAAAGCTCGCCGACTGATAGCCGCGTTCGCAGCATCTTGACCAGAGTCGGATTCTTCGCACCGCCACCGCCGAGAATGATTTGCAGCTTCGCGCAATCCGATTTTTTAATTCGCGGAAAGACAAAACGCTCGTAAGCAGCAGCGATACTGTGCGCCGTGAACGCGGTAGCAGTCGCAATCAAATCTGCCGCGCTCCGACGTTGCCGTTTACCGCGTGCTAAAAATCGTTTGAGAAATATTTCACCAAATTCTTCGCGCCCGGTTGTCTTTGGCAAACCGCGTTGGAGATACGGATGCGTCAGACACCAATTGAGTAACGTCGGAGAAATTTTTCCGCGCGCCGCCCATCGGCCATTGCGATCAAAGGATTCTTTGCCGCCGGTCAGATGCGCTACCAACGCGTCCATCACCATGTTGCCCGGACCGGTGTCAAACGCGATGACGTCATTCAACGACGCGCCCGCTGGGAGAAACGTGAGATTTCCAATGCCGCCGATGTTCTGAATGATGCGCGGGCGCCGGCGATCCGTGAACAGCACCCAATCTGCATACGGCACGAGCGGCGCGCCCTGCCCGCCCGCCGCCATATCGCGCACCCGAAAATCCGCAATCGTCGTCACGCCCGTACGCTCCGCGATGACGCTCGGCTCGCCGATTTGCAACGTGGAGGGATATTTGGCATTCGGCAGATGATGAACCGTTTGCCCGTGTGAACCGAGCGCAACAATCTGATTTGCCTTCAGTCCCGCGGCGCGAATCGCCACTTGCGCCGCGCGAGCGAATTGTTCCCCCAACAAGAAATTCAATTCGCAGATTTCGGCGACCGTTCCGTGCAGACAAGCCGCGAGGATGCGGCGGCGCAACGCGGCGGGGAACGGTTGCTGCACGTGCGCGACGATTTTGGCGCGCAGGTTCTGACCGCGACCGGAAAGTTTTGCGACTACAGCATCAATGCCGTCGGCCGAAGTTCCGGACATCAAGCCGACAAAAAAGCCGGAGCGACGTTTGAGCGTTGCTCCGGCTGACATAGGAATGAAGAGCGATGCTAATTAGCCCAATTTGGCCAACAGTTCGTCGTTGGTCTTGTGCTTCTTCAACGCCGCAGTGAGTGTTTCCATCGCTTCAATGGGGTTCAAGTCCACCATCATGCGTCGCAGCTTGCGAATGGAATCGATATTCTTGGCGGCGAATAATTTTTCCTCTTTACGCGTACCGCTCTTGGGAATGTCGATGGCCGGGAACAAACGGCGATCAGAGAGTTTGCGATCGAGCACGAGTTCCATGTTACCGGTGCCTTTGAACTCCTGGAAAATCAGTTCGTCCATGCGCGACCCGGTATCAATCAGCGCCGTCGCCAGAATCGTCAGCGAACCGCCGTGTTCAATCTTGCGGGCCGACGCAAACATCTTGCGCGGAATTTCCAGCGCGCGAGCATCCACACCACCGGTCATCGTGCGGCCGCTACCGCCATGAACGCTGTTGTAAGCGCGCGCGACACGAGTAAGCGAGTCGAGCAGCACGAATACGTCTTTGCCGGATTCCACCATGCGACGGCAGCGTTCAATCATGAACCGCGACAAGCGCACGTGCGTTTCTAAATCCTGGTCGTTCGATGAAGCAACGACTTCTGCTTTCACTGAGCGCTGGAAGTCAGTGACTTCTTCAGGCCGCTCGTCAATGAGCAACACCATCACGTGGACATCGGGGTGATTGGCGGTAACAGCATTGGCAATCTGTTTCAGCACGGTCGTTTTACCCGTGCGCGGCGGCGCGACAATCAAACCGCGCGTGCCTTTGCCGATGGGCGTTACGAGATCAATCACGCGCGTCTCAATCAGTTCCGGCGTGGTCTCCAACGTGTATTTCTCGATGGGATCGATACTCGTCAGATTTTCGAACCGCACGGCTTTCGTGTATTCCTCAAAGGACATGCCATTAACGCGGTCCACGGAACGCAATTGCGGGCTGGTGCCGCGATGCGGCGGCTGCGTCGGGCCTTCGACGAGGCTGCCTTCACGCAGGAAATTACGCTTAATCGTATCGGGCGTGACGAAGATGTCGGTCGGCTTGGGATGGAAATGCGCTGCCGCGGTGCGCAGGAAACCAAAGCCTTTTTCCGAGATTTCGAGATACCCAGAGCCGTAATCCCCGTCGCTCTGCGGCGGCGGATTTTGACCGGCATGCTGATTCTCGTTTCGATTGTGCTTACTCATAACTGTCGTTGTGTCATCGAAGGTTGGGAAACGCCCCAGATAAACCAGATTTGAACACTGAACGGTTGGAAGCTGCCGGTAATGATTCAGTTAACTCTACTCAGGGAAAACAATCCTCACGCGGCGACAGACCTTCGATTCGCCGCTTAAATAGGGGCAAATGCCTCGCAGCGCAACTGATTTTTTTGAAATTCTTTGCCCCCCTGCCCCACCGGTACAAACCGAAGCCGCCAACGGTAAGCGGTTTGCAATCCCGATGACGGCTTCGAGCACAGATTTCAGCGTTTTCAACCGCCCACAGCCGCGCGCGCTTCCGCCGCGAGGGCCGTGCTCAGATAACGCTCACCGGTCGAACACGCGATCGTGACAATCGTCTTGCCTTTGTTTTCCGGACGCTTGGCAACTTCGATGGCCGCCATCACATTTGCGCCGGTGGAAATACCCACGAGCAAACCTTCTTCTTTGGCCAGACGCCGGGCCATGGCAAACGCGTCATCGTTCGAAACCTGAATGCACTCGACGATCTGCGGGTTGCCCGCGCTGTCTTTCAAATGCAGGTTCTTCGGAACGAAGCCCGCGCCTGTTCCTTGAATCTTATGCGGCCCCGGCTTCACCGGTTGTCCCGCGAGCGTTTGAGAAATGACCGGTGAATCTTTCGGCTCAACCGCAATCGCCTGAAACGAACTCTTGCGCGGCTTAATCAATTCCACACAACCGGTAATCGTGCCGCCCGTTCCCACAGCCGCCACGAGAATGTCGATCTTGCCATCCGTGTCTTCCCACAATTCAACCGCCGTGGTCTTTTTGTGAATTTCCGGATTAGCTGGATTTTCAAACTGCTGCGGAATCCATGAGTTCGGCGTTTCTTTCGCCAACTGTTCCGCTTTTGCAATCGCGCCTTTCATTCCTTCAGCACCGGGCGTGAGAACCAGTTTCGCCCCCAGCATCGCCAATAACGTGCGCCGTTCGAGCGACATCGTTTCCGGCATCGTGAGAATGAGTTGATATCCTTTGGCCGCAGCAACGAAAGCGAGCGCAATACCCGTGTTACCGCTGGTGGGTTCAATGATGACCGTGTCTTTCTTGAGCACGCCGCGGCGTTCGGCGTCTTCGATCATCGCCATGCCGATGCGGTCTTTCACACTGCCAAGCGGATTGAAAAATTCGCACTTGATCAAAATGGTGGCTTCCAGCCCGGCGGTGACTTTGTTGAGTTTAACCAGAGGCGTCCGGCCCACGGTTTCGACAATGTTGTTGTAAATACGGCCCATAATGTTCAGGAGTAAGTTAAGTTAATTTGCGGATAGGAGTTTTGGCGGGAACGCAAAACGAGGGCAAGCCCTTTTCTGGAAAAATATGCCGCGCTGAAATTGAAAATGAATACGTCGAGTGACGTGGAACCGCCTCCTTCAGCAATCACCACGTCACTCGCGCCCAATGGAAGGTTGGGGGAGCGGACCTGCCGGTCCGACTCCCTCGTGCGGCAGCACGTCCCCACCAACCTTTACGACCGATAAATCAATTCACCTTCGATCCCATCCGCAGCCGAATGCGCTTGTGCGTGACGTCCTCCTCTTGCCGCGGCGGAAGGCCACAACTTTCTCGCCACGCATTCCGGCGCTCGCCCAGATCAATTTGCACCAGATATTCGTGATCGAACCGCTCCAGCGAATTCGCTCCATTCATTTCGTGAGCGAATACATTCGCCGCATGAACTGCCGTCAGCGGCGTAAAGTCTCTGTCATCGGCACAGCGCGGGGTGTGATGCCACGCCACTGCTTCAAGCACCGGCAATGACAAGCCCCATCGCCCCAGAAAAGCTGCGGCGAGTTCTGCGTGAGTTGTGCCGAGCACGTGTTGCTCCGCATCACGTAGCGAGAGTTGTTTGCTCAGTCGCAATTGTTCCACAGCCGCGCACATCGCAGGAACATTAGCTGCGAGGATGAGTTTGCCGAGATCGTGCACCAGCCCGGAAGTGAACGACATTTCGCCGAGTTTTCCGTTTCCGGTTTCTTCGAGGGCAATGATTCGCGCCAACGTTGCTACCAGCAAACTGTGATTCCACACTTGAGCCAACGAAAAACCTGGCAGTTTGAGATCTTCGAATTGAGAAAATATTCCGGCTGCAAGAATCAACGACCGCGTGCGCTCCATTCCGAGGAACATCACGGCTTCGCAAGGATCGGTAATTTCGCGACTCAACGCGAAGCTCGCGGAGTTCACAATCTGCAACATCTTCGCCGTCATCACCGGATCTTGGGCAACGTGATGCGCCACGACATCAATCGAACCGTTCGCTTCCAATTCCGCTGCGACTTCTTTATAGAGTCGCGACATCACCGGCAGACGCGTGCATTGGGCCAACAACTTTTTCATCCCCGCCCCAGTCGTCCATGCTCGAACGCGCTCAATCCGCTTCACACCGGCGACAATTCCTGCCGCATCAATGCCTGCGGGTAAAATTTCGCCGCCGGAAACTTTCCACAACTCCGCCAGCTTTTGGTCAATCGCGTCTCCGAAACCGATGCGAATCAACCCGGCTGCCTGCGGAAGTGCGGCAGGAAGCGGATACGCGGAAAATTCTTGCGCGAAGACGACCGCGAAAAATGAATTCTCTTTCAGGCAATCGGCGGCGGTTTCAAAATTTTCCACCGTCCGACAACTCCAACTCGATTCCAGCCGCGACAGTTCAGTTGCTAGAACCTGGAATTTTTCTCCCCCACCAATCAGAAGAATGAGCTTTTGCGCAGTCGGCTGTCCGGTTGGATCTATGACCGAGTTTTCCTGTCTCTGGAAGAAGCGCGTCGCGCCAAGCCTCAAACTCTCCACACGCGAATCACGCGTGCCAATTGGAGTCGATCTGCAGGAAGCACTGTTCGGCAGAGAAGAAACTGTCGGGCGGCTGGGCGATCTGGTCGCGGCGCGCTTGATGGTGTCAAACAGACCCATATTTTCGAATTCCGTTTCGCTTAATGCTGTTCAGCGCGATTTGCGCTGTTTTCGGCAGAATCCATTCTGCCTGCGACTTAGTTATCGGCGGAATTTCGCAGTGCTTAAGTAACGCTGCAGAATTGAAGTTTGAAATTCTGGAAATCGGGAGAAATTCGAATCTGGACGCTGGAGGTTTTATTACCGCTTCTGAAAACGAAAAGTCCCTGCCCCACCTTGCGGTGAGACAGGGACAATTCTGGGGATGGGAGTTCGCCACACTCTCTTTCCCGTGCCGACATTGGGCGCTCACTTCACAGCGGCTGCCGGCTTCCCGACGCTATTCTCCGGGCAAGTGGAGTTTTCGGCCTCGTAGCAGGGCCGTCTGAAATCTTTCGATTTCAGATTTCGAGTGAGGCTTTTCAGCTCGCTTCGGCTGGTGGTTGCGCCACCGGCTTACGAACCAGGTGCAGACACATCTGTGATTTCGCCTGTGCGTCTGAACCACTTGGCTCGGGTCGGCCACCGGTTTTGCCGGTGCGTTAGCCCGCGCCACGGGTCTCGCCTCTTAACTCTCAGGTTGCTTTCGTTCACAGGTCAGCGGTGAGCTTTTGATCATCGCCGACGTTCGGAAGTTTTTCCCGCGATTTGCCTGAATCTGCGGGTGCTTCCCGGTGCAACCGCTCTCTTTGTCCGGCTTTCGCCGGTTTTCCTTGGGCGGTTTCAAACGGTTGATTGAATCCGCCAGAGTCGTCCGCCCCGTGCTGATACACAGTAGCAACCAACTACCCTCTGGGTAACTGCGATTCACTCAGGCTCGAAACTTTCCTGAGCTACTTGACTCGATTCGGAACGGTTTCTCATCGCTCCTCATCGCCAAGTTCCTTTTTCGCGTTTACTGACGAAGCGCGAACTTCGCCAGAGGAACTGGTGAATTCTGCCTCCGCTCCCGGAACTCATGCTCCGGCTTAAGAGGGGTCGCGCCAACCAGCCTGGCTCGACCTTTCCCCAGTCGCCTGGGATTATCCTTGAGTCGCGCGTCAACATTGCTGATGCGGCGCAGACTCAGTTCTTTCAATGAACTGAAAGCATCTTACCCGATATCAGAAATTTGCCTATCAAACCTTATCCACCGAGTTATTCCCCGCACTTCAATTCGCGATGTGGAAAAACCCCGCGTAAAATCAGCGAATGCCAATTTTCAACCGCCACTTATTCACCGCAAAATCTGCAGCACCAACTCCGCGGTGAAAAAGTTTCAATTCGATTTTATTCAAATCACTCGCGACATCCAGAACGCTCAAAAACTCGCCAGCCGATTGCTCGCTTATGACAGTTCACCCGAAACCCGAACGCTTCTGGCTCAAAGTGTCGCTCGCGCTGGCCAACCGAACTTACTCGACAATCTGATCAATACCTGACTCTGCGACTCAGAACATCTGCTACGCTTTAGCGCGATAGCAAACTTCCAGGCGATTGCCACACGGGTCTTCGAAAAATACAGCGTAATAATTGGGCGCGTAAATCATCGGGCCTTCGATGTTTTGCGCGCCCGCTTTTCGTGCGACTTCAGCGACTTGATTCACGCGCTCGTTGCTTTCTGCCCAAAAAGCAATTCGGTTTTCGTTGGGACCGTGATGCAGAGATTCGGTCACACCAATGAACTCAGTGATTTCTCCGTCGCTTCCGACTGTAACCAACCATCGATCTCCACCCGGCGCGTGAAACCAAGCGCAGGTAACAAAGTTTCATAGAACGGCGTCGCCTTCTTTAAATCCGGCACCCGCAGGTCAATGTGATCAAACCGTCTCATGCGAAAAAGTCGCATGGCGGGTTAAATCAGGAAATGGCAGATCCAGAATTCTCTAAGCGTTCATCACGCCGCCGCGGCGAAATCCATTTTCTTGGCGAAGTGTTTAATCATATCCGGATCCACACCAGGCGCGGATAATTGGGGTTCTTCGTCGAGGTCCGGCCACGGCGCACCTTGCGGAATTTCATCCAGCACCGTCAGTTCCTTGCCATCTTCCGGATGCGGCCCATTCCAGATTTCGCCCACGCGCGTGTAATCCGCCGGACTGAAGCGAAACAGTTTTGTATGCAGCCCTTTTTCTTCATGAATTCGCGCTTCCGGAAATTTTTTATTACTCACGTCAGGAATCGGCAACAGCCCGCCAACCGGCACGCCCGTCAAATTCTCCAGCGCTTTGGCATAAGCAACAATATGCACGCCGCCGCGAACCAACAAGAATCCCACCATCGCGCGGGCCGTCGGATCACTCACCATCTCATAAACGCGCATTTTGTTCGCGCGCGCACCGCATTCGAGGAAGAAGTTATGCAACAGGTCCAATTTCAAATTGCCACTGGAAAAGACGTTGTCACCCGTCCACGCTCGCCCTTGCGAATCCACCGGCAACGCCGTTTGTCCGGACGCGATGAAATGATAACTGTTCCGCGCATCGGTGGCGGATTCCAACGGTGCCGGGTCGCCGTTCTTTTTCGCGGGCGCTTTATTACGATCGGCGCGTTTCGTCGCGCCGGTGAGCAGCAGGTTGATGGTCACTGTAACCATTTCGATGTGCGAATACTCCTCGGCGGCGATGTTGGAAATCAGATCGTAAAACGGTCGCAGACGATTGCGCCCGCGAAAGTTGAACGACTGAAAGGTGTAGTTCATCAGCGTGGACATCTCACCGAACTTTCCACCCAGCAATTCCTGCACGGCAGCAGCGGCGTTGGGATTCGGAGCATCGGGCTCGGGTAACTCCAGCGGAATGCGATCAATTTTTAAAATCATAGTAGTCTCTCCGGTTTAAGTTCAGGCGTGCAGTTCAAGCCCGAAGCATGCCAGCAAGGTCAGATGCGTTCTCCGCGCTTGGCGTCCGCGAAATTTAAGAAATCAATGAGGTAGTCGGGTTGCAAAAAGCAAATCAGCCCCCGATTCGATATTGCACTTTACCCGACAATTGCAAACCAATGGCCATTTTTATCTGAAGCGATTTTCCAAAGCACAAGCTGATTGCTTACTCGTCGGAATCTTGGTTTGTGGCCGTTTCATGCCACAGGCTCGAGAACAAGCGTCTGGTAACATCTCGAACTAAAGCATCGCAAAATCCTCGTGAATCCGATTAAAGCATTCGCAAACTGTTCCGAGCCATCGACGTCGCCACACCGATCGGCGATGCAAATTGCAATCCGCCGACTTGCAGCCCGCTTCGTTTGCTTAGCGTTGTTGACCACCGGATTGTTCTCTCCGGCCCGAGCAACGGCGTTCACGGCGCGGGATATCGCGACGATATCGAGTTCTTACATTTCCTCCTTCTATCTGGTTAACGGCACCAATGGTTACATCCGGGACCGGCAGACGGGTGGCATTGCCTATTTCTGGACGCAGGCGGAAATAATCGAATGCGTGTTGGACGCGTACGAATGGACCGGCAATCCCACCTATCAGGCGATGATTACCAATCTGCTGAACGGCTTTATCACGCAGAACGGCGCGAACTGG
>CALAYC010000034.1 GCA_937894935.1 uncultured Verrucomicrobiota bacterium | reverse complement strand
ACGGGCATAATCTGAATCGCCGCACGCATGATCCGGCGGGCACGCTGCACTTCTCCGTAGGATTCGGTTTTAACGAACGCTGACGGACGGATTATCGTCAGTGTGGTTTTGAAGAATGTTTGGGCGTCCGTTTCGGGAAACCGAGGACGTCGAGTTCGGGTTCGGGTTTTTGCACGCGCGGCCAGGTGTAATGGCAATCGGTGCAGTAATAATCTTTCTCCGCGCCGCCGAGGCTGATGAGCCATTCGACCACCAACGGTGCAAAAAACTTCCGCGTGTATTGTGGATACTCGATGCGTGGCGAGCGGCAATCAAGACAGCGCACGGCCTCTTTGAGAATGTTTTCGTTCTTATCCCACTCGGTCAGTTTTTCGCAGGCTTGATCAAAGTCGTCGGGGTTTACCCAGACCTGAAATGTCGCGGCGGGTTTGACGAAAAAGATATAGCGTTGAATGAACGTGTCGTTTCCAACTTTGGCGGGTATGCCCGCGTGTTCAAGGCGGTCGCGCAAGGCTTGCGCCGGCAGTCGGTCGTGAAAAGTGGCAAGCAGGATTTTCATGTCTTACCGTAATCCTCGCTGAACTTATTTCAAGTGGCGGGCGAGCGCGGCTGAAGTTGGTTTTTCGGATCGAGTAATCGTTGCAACGCGTTGGCGTCCAGTCCGGAGGATTCTGCGGCGACTTCGCGAATGGTGCGACCGGTTTCATGCGCTTGTTTGGCGAGAGCTGCGGCGCGGTCGTAACCGAGTTCCGGTGCGAGCGCGGTCACGAGGGCCAGACTGCGTTCCACATAATCCGCGCAGCGGGCGCGATCGGCTTCCAATCCGCTGACGCAACGCGACGTGAAAGTGCGCGTGGCGTTTGCCAATAACATAATTTCTTCGAGCAGATTGTGCGCGAGGACCGGCATCATGGTGTTCAATTCAAAATTTCCATGGGTTGCTGCGAAGGTGATGGTGGCGTCGCAGCCGATGACTTGCGCGCCGACTTGCAAAACCATTTCGGACATCACCGGATTCACTTTGCCGGGCATGATGGACGAACCGGGCTGCGTCGCGGGCAAACGCAATTCGCCCAAACCACAACGCGGACCCGAGCCGAGATGCCGAATGTCGTTGGCGATTTTGATCAGACTCACGGCGACGGTTTTCAACGCGCCACTCGCTGCGACGCAGGCATCGCGCGCGGCTTGAGCTTCAAAATGATTCGGTGCTTCGCGCAGCGGTAAACCGGTATCGAGCGCCAGGAGTTCAATGGTTCGGCGCGCAAAATCAGGATGCGTGTTGATGCCCGTTCCGACCGCGGTGCCGCCCAACGCTAATTCCTCCAGATGCAGCTGAATGCTTTGCAGTCGAGCGATGCCATGCTCAATCTGACTCGCATAACCGCCGAATTCCTGTCCAAGCGTGATGGGCGTTGCATCCTGTAAATGGGTGCGACCGATTTTTATTACGGCGGAGAACTCATCTGCTTTGCGTGCGAGTTCGCGTTGTAACGATTCCAGCGCGGGAATGAGATCGTGCTGGATGCCTTCGAGCGCGGCGATGTGAATGGCGGTGGGGATAACGTCGTTGCTGCTTTGACCGCAATTGACGTGGTCGTTCGGATGAATGTGTTGATCCCCGCGTTGGCCGTTGAGCAACTCCGTCGCACGATTCGCGATGACTTCGTTGGCGTTCATGTGGGTGGAAGTGCCTGAGCCGGTTTGGAACACGTCCACGACGAATTGATTATCCCATTTGCCATCGGCGACCTCTTGCGCTGCGGTTTGAATAGCGACAGCACAGGGCGGGGCGAGCAGTTTGAATTCGGCGTTAACGCGTGCGGCATTCTTCTTGATCAATCCCAATGCGCGAAGAAATGAGCGCGGCAAGCGATATGGGCTGATGGGAAAATTGGTGACGGCGCGCGCGGTTTGAGCACCGTAATAAACTCCCTCGGGCACGGCGATGTCGCCCATGGAATCGGTTTCGGTGCGGGCTTTCACTATTGCGTAGGGCAAACAGGGTACGACGGTTTGGCAGCCTTTAAACACTGCTCGCGTTGCGCGCATGCGAAGTGTGCAGCGACGCGATGCTCCGTAAGGCAAGCTTACGACATTCCATCCCGCAGGATAGAAGTTCGCAGCGCGAGAAGCATTTCATGACGCTGCTACTTGCCATCGTACCCTTAATTCCCGCAGTCCGGCGATCGGCGAGGCTGCGACGCCTGGTCGCCGGACTGTTGCTCAAGTTACGAGGTCGCCCTCGAACAGGAAATCAGTCACTTCATCCGGAATCGCTTCGCGCAACGTTTGCGCCATGCGTTCTTCATCTGGAATGATTCGCTCGCACGCCTCGGCTACTTCCGTGTAACCGGCGCGATATGCCGCCGCGGCCAGAGCGGAATAACAGGCAATCTCCATGTGCTCCATGGCGTAGGCGTCCAACAGATCTTTTATCCGTTCGTCGCTGGCCAGTTTGGTCGCGAGGCCTTTGGTTTTTTGCGCAAAAATTCCTAAAGAAGTTTTCGCCGAGGAAACGTTTGCATCCAACGACTTAAGCGCGGCTTCAACTTCCTGGGCATGACGTTCGGTCTCGTGCAGATGCATTGCGGCCTGGTGGCGAATTTCGCTTGATAGATCTTCGTTCTCGGCCTGCTTCTTCAAGGCTTTTTCTAAACCGCGTTCCATCGCGTACGCATCGCGTAACCAGTCGATGATATGATTGCGCGGATCCGGGGTGGGAGCACGCGAGCGCGAAACGCTTCGGGTGGAGACACGTTGTTTCATAACGGTTTCAGGTGGCGCGTTTATTTATTCTCCGAGAATGCTGCTCGTGCCGACTTGTTGAACCAACTGGTCGGCCATTTGCTTGTGATGGCGTAGCTTCGGCAACGTGTCGGCGGCAAATCGTTTCAATGGGTCGTTCTCGAGCGAAGCGGCGGCTTTCTCGAACTTGGCGACCGCTTTCGCGTGGTCCTGTTGCATCGTGGTGGCGTAAACCTGATCGAACTCGCTGCCGGAAAGGTTTTTTAATTTCTGCGCGGCCATCAGATCCGAATTCGGAATTAACACTTTGGTGTCAGACCGCAAACTTGGGTTTCTGATAGAATCAGAGTTGCGCTCAGAAGCATCTGCCGCTTCGCGGGCGCGCGGTGATTCCAGTTTTTGTGGCGTTTGAATAGCGCGAGAGAACGCATTGGTCGGTGGCAATTCAATCGCATTCGCTTGTGCGATTTGTTGTAACTGCCGATTGGCCTGAGCGTGATCGAGGATCATCTGATGCGCGAATTGCTTCACTTCCGGATGATTGGATTTCTCGAGGGCCAATTCGCTGAGTTCAATCTCCTTTTGGCCGCTAATGGCAGCCTTATGCACAAACTCCTGCGGCGTCAGATTTTCATCGCGCGCAACGTCTGGAGAATGATATTGCGGCTTGGTCGGGCGATCCGACAGCGGCGGGCGGTTGGTTTCGCCGACGGCAAACGCGGTGATGGCAATGGCATTGATGCAGACGGCGACGACGAAGGTTTTGCCGAGGGAGAAATTGGTTTTTGCTTTCATGGCACAAATTGGTTGTCTCATGCGAATTCTTCCGCAGCGATTGTGCCACCAGAAACTCGCTGCGCAGTTCTCGTGGCATTTGTGATTAAGAGGGATATTTTCCAAGGATTTAGTTCGACGACGCACGTTGGCGCGCCAGAAAGAATTTCGCTGCAAGCTGCATTCGCGAACCGTAGGTCGGTTGCACAATGCAGACTCAATAATTGCCGTTCTCGTCGTGATGAAACACGCTGCGTTGCGATGAGGAAGTCGTGTTAACGGTGGTTTAAGGCGATGAGCGTGACACGTCGCTGTTTCGTTCCTGGCGCTGGCATGGATGCGGCTAAGTTGACCGCATGGGTCAAATGAGTCGAAACGGAATCGCAGCCAACGTCCGGCCTTTTCCGATTGTGGTTCACTGTCACTTGCAATGGGAATGGGTCTGGCAGCGACCGCAGCAACTCTTCTCCCGTTTCGCCAAAACGCATCGCGTCCTTTTCATTGAAACACTTCCGCCGCGACCTGATATCGATGCGCCGCGGATTCGGCGACATCATCCGATTATCGACAATCTTACGGTGGCACAGGTGCAGTTTCCCACGTCGTGTTGGCATGACGGCGCTTACGTGGATGAGGAACGTCGTCGCCTCGTGCAGGACTTAATCAGCGGTCCGTTGCTCGGGCAATTCGATGCGCCGGTGCAATGGTTTTACGATCCGATGGCGGTGACGGCGTTCGCCGGTTATCTCGACGAAGCGGTAACGGTTTACGACTGCATGGACGAGTTATCACAATTCAAATTCGCGCCAACCGAAATTTCTGAACGGGAAGCGACGCTGCTAGCCACCGCCGATGTGGTTTTTACCGGGGGGCGAAAACTTTACGAAGCGAAGCGGAAGAAGAATTCGCGTTGTTACTTCTTCGGTTGTGGGGTGGAAGTGGAACATTTCGATAAAGCGCGACAGGAATCAACGCTGCTCGCAGAGGATTTGCGGCGCATTCCGGCGCCACGATTGGGTTACATCGGCGTTATCGATGAGCGATTGGATTATGACCTGTTGGCGGCGTTAGCGGATGCGAATGCGGATTGGAACATCGTGATGGTCGGGCCGGTGGCGAAAGTAGATCCAGACGCGTTGCCGCAACGAAAGAATCTTCATTGGCTGGGCGGGCGAAAGTATCAGGAACTGCCGAATTACTTGAAAGGCTTCGACGCCTGTCTCATGCCGTTCGCGCTCAACGAGGCGACGGAATACATCAATCCCACGAAAGCGTTGGAATACCTGGCTTCGGGTCGCCCGGTCATTTCTACCGCCGTAGCGGATGTGGTGGCGAATTTTCCGCCGGTGGAGATTGCGCAGACGGCGGATCAATTCATCCGCCTGTGTCAGCGCGCGGTTCAAGCGCCGGATTCCGCCCGGATTACAGCCGGATTGGAACTCGCGGCCGAGAATACCTGGGAAAGTATCGTCGCGAAAATGGAGCAACACATTGAAACAGCATTGGCAGCAAAGGCGGGGCACAAATTCCGGCACGCTGCTTACCTGGATTTAACTCATCGAGGCGGAGAGATCTCGTTGCCGATTCAGGCATGAGGGCCGCGCAGGAAAACGAAGTATGTTTGATTATCTGATTGTGGGAGCCGGCTTCGCCGGGAGTGTGTTAGCCGAGCGACTCGCGCGGGGTTTGGGACAAAAAGTTCTCGTCGTGGACAGGCGCGCGCATATCGGCGGAAACGCGTATGACCATTACGACCACGCCGGCATTCTCGTGCACAAGTACGGTCCGCATATTTTTCACACCGCGAGTGCGGACGTGTTCGAATATTTATCGCGTTTCACCGAATGGTGGAATTATCAACATCGCGTGTTGGCGTTCGTGGATGGTCAACTCGTTCCCATCCCGATCAACCTGGACACCATCAACCGGCTTTACGGCACGAATCTGAACTCGGCGCAGATGCGTGATTTTCTCGCAGCGCGAGCGGAGCGCATCGAACACATTCGCACTTCGGAGGATGTCGTGGTCAGCAAAGTCGGGCGCGAGCTTTACGAAAAATTCTTTCGCGGTTACACACGCAAACAATGGGGGCTCGATCCGTCGGAGTTAGACGCCCAAGTCACCGCGCGCGTGCCGACGCGCACCAATCGCGACAGCCGCTACTTCACCGACACGTACCAGGCCATGCCGAAGCATGGTTTCACGCGAATGTTTGAGCGTTTGCTCGAACACCCGAACATCAAGATTTTATTGAACACGGATTACACGGAACTCATGGAGGACATTCCGTTCGGCAACATGATTTACACCGGGCCGATTGATGCGTTTTTCGATTATCGCTACGGGCCGCTGCCGTATCGCTCGCTGGAGTTCAAACACGAAACGCTCGATATGGAGCAATATCAACCGGTCGCCGTGGTGAATTATCCGAACGATTATCCATTCACCCGCGTTACGGAATTCAAGCATCTCACCGGACAGAAACATCCGAAAACCAGTATTGTTTACGAGTATTCGCAGGCGGAAGGCGATCCTTACTATCCGATGCCGCGCCCGGAGAATCTGGCGATTTACGAACGTTATCAGGCGTTGGCGAAGAAAACGAAGGGCGTACATTTCGTCGGTCGGCTCGCCACTTACAAATATTACAACATGGACCAGGTGGTGGCGCAGGCGTTGACGGTATTTGCGCGCATCGCCGGATGTGAACGGGCTGACGCGATGCGGCTCGAACACGGTTACGAACGACGCAGCGTTCTGTTTACTTCGGTTGCGGCGGCCAATGTGACGGACGTGCGTTCAGTGAGTCAGCTCGCCAATCATCAGAACGGCAATTCCACCAACGGAAATCATTCGACGGTGACGAGCCCCATCAGTCACGTGACGCGGGAAGTTGAACCATGATTGCATCGTCTTCCAATCGCGCTTCGACAGGCGTTCACGATCATTCAGAGCAAGGAAGCGTGCAGCATCTTTTTCGTTCGTTTTTCATGGGCGGCTTCGAGTGCTCGACCCATCGGTTGCCGAGCGGACGACGACTCGATCTGATTCACGCGACGCAGCACGATCGATTTTGTGCGGAGGATTATCGGCGCTTGGTGGAGCAGGGGATACGCGTCGCGCGCGAAGGATTGCGCTGGCATCTGATTGAGCGCAGTCCGGGGCAATACGATTTTTCCACTGCATTACCGATTGTGAAAGCCGCTCGCTCAGTTGGCGTGCAAGTGATCTGGGATTTATGTCACTACGGTTGGCCGGATGACATCGATATATTCAAACCGGAATTCGTTCGTCGGTTCGTGCGCTTTGCGGATGCGTTTGCGCGATGGTTGAAAAATGAAACCGACGAGCCTCCGCTGATTACGCCGGTGAATGAAATTTCATTCTTCTCGTGGGCGGGTGGCGATAATGGATATCTCAATCCGTTTTGCAAAGGGCGCGCATTTGAATTGCGCGTGCAACTGGTGCGTTGCGCTATCGAAGCGATGGAGGCGATATGGGCGGTGTCGTCTGAAGCGCGATTTACCATCATCGATCCACTTATTCACGTGATTCCACATCCCAACCGGCCACAGGACCGCGGCGCGGCGGAAGCGCATCGCGAAGCGCAGTTTCAGGCGTTCGACATGTTGTGCGGTCGCATCTGGCCGCAGGTAGGCGGAGCGGACAAGTATCTCGATATCATCGGCGTGAATTATTATCCGGACAATCAATGGATAAAGGGCTTCGGTTTAATCACGCGCGAACATCCGCTGTATTGCCCGTTTTCTAATTTAGTTGGCGAAGTTTATCAGCGGTATCAGCGACCGATGTTGATTGCAGAGACTGGTTCGGAAGATGGGCGGCGATCCGAATGGCTGCGATACATCTGCGATGAAGTGCATCTCGCGCGTCAACGCGGCGTGGATATCAACGGCATCTGTCTTTATCCGATTGTGAATCATCCGGGCTGGGAAAATGACCGGCATTGCCACAACGGACTTTGGGATTATCCGAACGAACGCGGCGAACGGGAGATTTATCAACCGTTCGCCGACGAATTGCAGCGCCAGCGCGAGCGGTTTGAATCCAACTCGGGTGCTGCGCCATCAGGACTTTCCACCGACGCGGCGCGGTTTGCGTTTCCGAATTCCGGAAGCGGTAATGACGGTCGCAACAAACGTCCGAAAGCGAGGCAACGCGATGAGTTGCAATCCACTTGAAACTCGATTGCTGCCGAAGTTCGCGAGGCGAAGCATCGCTCCGCCTCGCGCTGCCGAGCGATTAATTCTGCGCGGGAGTCGTGGCGGTCACGACAAGCGCAGGCTTTTCGGTTCGCACGGAATTCAACAAGCCGGGCGTTGCCGGCAAGATGTTGCCGTTGGAAGACAGCTCCGGGAGATTGCGCCACGTCCGGATTTGAACGCCGCGACCGACCGGTGTGCCGAAACTCGGATAACCGCGTTCACTCCAGGAGAACGGTTGCGCATGGACGTCGCGATCAATCCAGCCGTGTTTCTTTTCGGACTTGGAATGATAGAGAATCCAGTCCTGTCCGCCACACGGCGACTTCACAAACGAGCAATGGCCGAGTCCCCACAGCGATTCGGTTTTCTGAAAGACCGGCCCGACTTTTTGCCACGCGGCGGGATTGAGAAAGTCGCCGTCGGTATTGACCAACATGCCGAGGCAATAATCTTCGCACCAACTGCCGCTGGCAGAATAGACGATAAACGTATTGCCGTTGCGGCGGAGAATCTGCGGGCCTTCGCAGATCGGCATTTCGACGCGTTCCCACGATTGATCCGGCACCGTCAACAGCGTTCGTCCCGCGGCCAGCGTCCACGGATTTTTCATGGGCGCGATGTAAAGATTCTGTTGCCCGTCGCAGTTGCCGGGCCAACCGGACCAGACGAAATACAATTTATCGCCGTCTTCCAGCAGCGTTCCATCAATCGCCCAACCTTCCGTTTCGAGACTGCCGTGCAAGCAATATTGCCCCTGTGCATCCGCCGTCGCTCCTTGCAACACCCACATGCGATGATTCGCGTTCGCGCCGTCGTCTGCCGCGAAGTAGATGAACCAACTGCCGGCGATCCAATGCAATTCCGGCGCCCAGACCGCGTGACTGTAGGGGCCGGTTTTCGGCGCGCGCCAGACGCAGACCGGTTCGGCGTCTCGCAGACTGAAAATGTCCTTCGCTTTGCGGATGTGGATGCTGAGATTCTCCGCGCCCGCTTCGCAGTAATAATAAAAGCCGTCATGCTGGACGATCCACGGATCGGCCGAGTGCGTGGGAAGGATGGGATTCGTAAAATACATTTTCGCGGCGCAAATAATCTGTCTCGGGACAATTTTTTGGCGCGGCTCGAGTGGTCAGGATTTTCAGGCGCGGTCAAACGAAACACCGCTCGACAACGCTCGCACCTCCCCGTTCCACCTGGTCGATCGCCAAGTGACTTTGAGACGACTCTAGCACGGCGACTTTGGCCTGCGAGTGGAAGAATTGAGGGAAATCCTCGGTGTCAGGCAGCCTCAACCGCAGTGACTTATGCCTCATAATTATCTTTATCCGCGCCCGGAATATCCACGTCCCGAACGACAGCGTGGAACATTGGAAGGTGTTGATTGGCTCAACCTGAACGGGCCGTGGGAATTTCGTTTCGATGGCGATCGTTGCGGCGTCGAAGCGGAGTGGTTCAAACCGGACAACGTTCCATGGCGCGAGCAAATCATTGTTCCGTTCTGTTGGGAATCACTCGCCGCGTGGCGAGAAGGGGATGCGGCGGGAAACGAAAATTATTACGCCACGCGCGTGTTCCGAAATCCGCTTGAGGTCAATCGCATGAATCATCGTGGCGCCGCGCGTTACGAAGTGGGTTGGTATCGGCGCCGAATTGAAATTCCCAACACCGCCGTGTGGAAAGAAAAGCGCATCATTCTCACGGTGGGCGCGGCGGATTTTTTCACGGATTGCTGGTGCAACGGTCAACATCTCGGCGCGCATGAAGGCGGTTATGCGCCGTTTGAATTTGATCTCACGGAGGCGCTCACTCAGGCCGAAGACGGAACGCTCTCTGGCGTGTTGGTTATGCGCGTGGAAGATCCAATGGACAACCGCGAGCAACCGGTCGGAAAACAATGGCGCTGGTACACGACGGTGAGCGGGATCTGGCAAACGGTTTTCGTTGAGCCGCGTTCCGTTGCGCACATTGATAGCTTTCGTATCACGCCGGACATTGACGAAGGCACGGCGCATTTCGTCGTGTGTTGTGCCGAAGCGACCAATCATCGCATGCATCTGGAAGTGACGGCGCCTGATGGAAAAATTTTGCCGCCGGCGGAATTCTCCATTACCGACGATATGGCGCAGCACGTATTGCCGATCAAAGCGCCGCTCTTGTGGGATCCGAACAGTCCGAATTTGTATCGGGTGAAAATGACGTTACGACGCGGAAGCGAAGTGGTGGACACCGTGCATACGTACTTCGGAATGCGCAAAATCGATTTCGCTTCGATGAACGGGGCGGACGGTCCGGTGCAACTGCGTTTGAATGGTGCAGCGCGGTATCTGCGCGGCGCGTTGTATCAATCGTTTTTTCCGGAAGGTGTTTATACGCCAGGCGAAGCGCAGCGATACATTGATGATATTGCTGACGCGAAAAAGTTTGGATTCAACTTCCTGCGCATTCACATCAAGGTGGACGATCCGCTGGTGCTTTATTACGCGGATACGATGGGAATATTGTTGATGGCGGACTTTCCGAATTTTGGCGAAGGCGGAAATACACCGCTGGGTCAGGAGCGCTTCGAACGGATGATGCGCGAAACCATCAAGCGCGATTTCAATCATCCATCCATCATTGCGTGGTGCACGTTCAACGAAACATGGGGCTTCGGCGGGCAGGAAGAATTCATCAAGTTGATTCATCCGAGCCAACCCAAAACCGCGTCGGACTTCAACGAAAACGAATTTGTCGCGGCAGCAGTTCCTGCGGGCGTAAGTTCAATGGCGGAAGCCGCCGATGCGATGGGCGCGGAAGCGTTGCGAGCGGTGGAAACCGCGCCGGCACGTAGTAAACTCGCGAATCTTCCCGCGCACGCGTGGGTGCAGAAAATGTGGGAACTCGCGAAGAAGCTCGATCCCTCTCGACTCGTGGAGGACATGAGCGTGTGCCATTGGGAACATCTCGATTACTTCGCGCATGGCGATACCGACATCAACTCGTGGCACTTTTACATCAACGATTATTACAAGGCGAAGGAGCACATTGAGAAGATTGTGAAGTCCACGTATCCGGGTTCGACATTCAACTACATTCCGGGCTACGAACATCGCGGTCAGCCGCTGATTAACAGTGAGTATGGCGGTGTTGGCGCGTTGGATGGCGATTGCGACGTCAGTTGGAGTTTCAAATTCTTGACGAGCGAACTCCGAAAGCATGAACAGATTTCCGCCTACATCTATACCGAGTTGCACGACGTGGAATGGGAATACAATGGCTTCCTCAACTACGATCGCACGCGCAAACATTTCGGTTACGACCCCGCCATCATCAATTCTGCGAATCAACTGATCATTGATGCGTCGCCGGTGGCGCGATTCAAACCGGGCGAAACGGTATCGCTGCCGATTTATTCGTCTCATTACTCGGTGCAAGAACACAAAGACGTGTCGCTGGTCTGGCGCTTGGGCGCGATGGACACGTTGGGGGAGCTGCATCCGAATGTACAATTCGGCGTCCTGCCGATGGAATTTCCGTATCGACGCGTGGCGCTTGCGCAAACACTTGAAGTGCGACTGCCGGAATTTTCGTCGCTTTGCACCGTCACGGTAGAAGCGGTTAAGCGAAATGGCCAGGTTGTCGCACGAAACTTTGTGCATCTCTTCGTCGCAACGGATTATCCCGCCGCACACGAGGCGCGACCGAATGGAGTGATTCTGCGG
The DNA here is from genome assembly GCA_937894935.1 of uncultured Verrucomicrobiota bacterium. GTDB lineage: Bacteria > Verrucomicrobiota > Verrucomicrobiia > Limisphaerales > JADLHS01 > JADLHS01. The sequence goes on along the minus strand of CALAYC010000034.1, from coordinate 31,310 downwards.
CGGCGACCGCACGAATGGACGGCAGCCGAGTGGAGCGGGAAAATGCGGTCGCGGCAACGCGCCGATTTTTGCGATGAATGTTTTGGTCACGGGCACGGCTTCTTTGAATGGAGTTTTCGCGTAACTGACCGTCCCTTGCGTGAACTGCGACGTATTCAGATTTTGTGCGAATTATCCGCGCGGCGCGGTGATTATCCGCAAACCGACGATGACCTGTATCAAACCGCCGTGGACGTGCAGCTCAATGACATGACGGTGCATCAGGCGACGTTGTCGAATCATCCGCATGACGCGCGCGGCGTGCTGAGTTATTTGCGCGGCGGGCGCGGCGCATACGGCTATCTGACCAATTGCCTCATCGAAGGTCATGACATCGAACGCATCGTGCAGCAGGCAACCGACGACACGTTGCGATTGCGTTGCACCGTTCCGGTGGACGCCATGCCGCACGGCGGTCTGACGGTTTACGGCGCTGAATGCGGACGCTATCCGATCTGTCCGACGTTGGTATTGGAATGGTGATTTGATCAGTTCGCCGGGAATCACCGACAACTCACGAAGGCAAAAGCATCACTCCTGCGGCGATTTCCAATAGTATTTCGCACGCTGATTTTTCACGCACCGTTCTGGCCAAGGCGTTCAGGTTCTTGCACAATAGCGCCTTCTCAATCCGATTCGCGGCTATGAAAAGTTCTCTCGGCAATTGTCCGGTCGTGTGGAGCGTTTTGCTTTTATTTGCCATTGCTCCACTTGCAGGCGCGCAATCCAGGTCCGCCCGGGTTTATCGCGACAAAGTCGAGCCGCATTGGTTCGCAGATAACCAGCATTTTTGGTATCGCAACGATTTGCGAGGTGGGGCGAGGGAATTCATCGTCGTGGATGCGGCGCAAGGAAAACGTCAGCCGGCTTTCGATCACGAAACTGTGGCGCGTCAGATTGGCAGCGTAACGGCTACGAAATTGCCAGTGCGCGAACTCGAATTCAGCGCTGACGGCGCAACCATTACGTTGATTGGTGAGGAGCAATCGTGGCTTTTTCATCGCTCGAGCGGCAAAGTTGAACCCATTCCCGGCTCCCGCACGAATGCGGCAAATCCGTCCAATCGCTTGCCGAATCTATCGCGTCCGCGTCCTTCCACGCGCACCGACGCTTCCACTGAAATCACTTTCGTGAATCAACTCTCCGAGTCCGTGAACGTCTTCTGGATCGACGATCAGGGCGGGCGACAAAGCTACGGGTCGGTCGGCGCGGGCGCACGACGCGAACAACACACGTTCGGCGGGCACGTCTGGCTCGTGGCCAATGCGAGCGGTCAGACCGTCGGTGTTTTCGAAGCGAGAGATAATGGCGGCGTTGCGATTATTGATGGCGCAACGTCGGTCGTTGAACCCGATGAACCGGGTCCACGCCGTGAACGAAATCGGCGCGGTGCGACCTCCGAGGTAGAATCGCCCAATGGTCAATGGCTCGCTGTTGTCCGGGACAACAATGTTTTCATTCGAGCGCAAAGCTCTGAGAGTGACTGGCAACCGCTGAGTTCTGATGGCTCGGCGGAAAACGCTTATCGGCGCGTTGCATGGTCGCCTGACTCACGACATTTGATTGCGTGGCGGGTTGAGTCGGGTGAGCGGAAGGAAGTTCATTTGATTCGATCGTCGCCGCCGGGCGGAGGACGCGCCACGCTGGAAAGCCGTCCTTACGCATTGCCGGGAGATAAATTTCCGCGTTACGAACTGAATATTTTTGACCTGACCACGCGTCGGCAAATCAAACCGGACGTAGATCGCTTTGAACACGAATGGGCTTCGCCTGATTTGCATTGGTGGTCGGGCACGAGCCGATTTGCTTATTCGCAGGTTGATCGCGGGCATCAACGTTTTCGGGTTATTGAAGTGGATGCCGCGACCGGTTCGGTTCGCAATCTGATTGACGAGCGTTCGGATACGTTCATCTGGACGACGCATTTTGATGGTCCGCAGCGTCTCGGTCTGCGACTCATCACGTGGCTCGATAAGACGCGCGAGATTATTCACGCGTCCGAACGTGATGGCTGGCGACATCTGTATCTCGTGGATGCCGACACCGGTCGTATCAAAAATCAAATCACCCAAGGCGAGTGGGTCGTGCGCGGCATTGACCGCATTGATGAAGAGCAGCGGCAGATCTGGTTTAAAGCCAGCGGGCGAAATCCGGGGCAAGACCCGTATTTGATTCACTTTTATCGCATCAACTTCGATGGCAGCGGTCTCGTTGCTCTCACTGAAGGCAACGGCAATCACACCATCGAATATTCACCGGATCGGAAATATTTTCTCGATACCTTTTCTCGCGCGGACCTCCCGCCGATAACTGAACTGCGTCGCGCCGCTGATGGAAAACTGATTTGTGTTTTGGAAACTGCTGACGTTTCCGAACTCATCGATTCCGGCTGGCGACCGCCGGAAGTTTTTTCTGCTAAAGGTCGCGATGGCAAAACCGACATCTGGGGCTTGATCTTTCATCCGGGAGAAATTGAGGCGGGACAAAAATATCCCATCGTTGAAGACGTTTATGCCGGTCCGCACGATTCATTTGTTCCGAAAACCTTCAGCGCGCGAAATCGTTACGAGATGTTCACCTCCGCCGGATTTGCCGTGGTGAAAATTGACGGCATGGGCACAGCCAATCGTTCCAAAGCATTTCACGACGTCTGTTTTAAGAATCTCAAAGACGGCGGTTTTCCGGATCGCATCGCCTGGATTAAAGCAGCGGCGAAATTGCATCCGCATCTCGACGACACGCGGGTTGGGGTTTATGGCACATCTGCTGGCGGACAAAATGCCGCGGCGGCGCTTTTATTTCATCCCGAGTTTTACAAAGCTGCGGCGGCTAATTGTGGTTGTCACGACAACCGCATGGACAAAGCTTCCTGGAATGAGCAATGGATGGGTTATCTGCCGGCGGAAAAAATCCATCAGCCCGGTCCGGAAAACTGGTATGCACAATGTTCGAACATCGAGAATGCCGCCAGATTGCGAGGCCGCCTGCTGTTGGCGGTCGGCGAAGTGGACTCCAATGTTCCGCCGGAATCAACTTTGCGCTTCGTGGACGCGTTGATTCGCGCGAATAAAGATTTTGAACTGCTCGTGATTCCCAACGGCGGCCACGGTGCTGGCGGCGCATATTATCAACGTCGCATGCTGGATTTCTTCACGCGACATCTGCTCGGCGTCGAACCGCCGAATCGCAACGCCGTTGCGCTGGAAAAATCCGCCGGGAGTTGAAGCATTGTTTTTTGAAAATTGTCCCTCGTTACTCACGGTCATCAAGTCGGCTACAAATAGCAACGAAGAAACCGCTTCTAGGTTTGGAATGAAATTGTAATCGCCGGAAGCTTTCCGGTTTGTTAGCTAATCAGAAGATGTCGTTACCAAGAGAAAAAGCGTGGTTCGCTGCGAAGCGATATGGTTATGGATGGGGTCTGCCACTCAGATGGCAAGGGTGGGTGACCTTGCTGGTTTACGTTGCCGCAATCATTACTGCCGCTTTTACGGTGGCGGAGCGTCATCGCGCCGGTTTTATTATTTTTTCCATTCTGCTTTCCGCCGCGTTCGTCGGCATCTGTTATTGGAAAGGTGAGCCGGCCAAGTGGCGGTGGGGTGATTCTGAAGATCAGAAAGTCTGAGTGTGGGATTCAATCGCAGTGCTGGCGGCAGTCAAACTTTTGCGACGTAACGGCAAGTGCCATATCAGCGGCTTTTTCGTTCAAGCTTTGATGTTAAAGTAGTGTTAAGGAAATGAACGCGTACGTCGCTCTCGCTATTGCCATCGCAGCGGAAATTATCGGTACGTCAGCGCTCAAGGCGTCCGAAGGTTTTTCGAAACCGCTTCCCGCGACCCTGGTCGTCATCGGTTACGGGGCGGCTTTCTATTTTCTTTCACTTGCCTTGAAAGGGATTCCCATCGGCGTTGCCTATGCGATTTGGTCTGGGGTCGGAATTGCGATTATCAGCCTGATCGGCTGGCTGTTCTTCAAACAGTCTTTGGACTTGGCCGCGATGGTCGGGATTGGGCTTATCATCGCCGGCGTCGTTATCATCAATTTCTTTTCCAAGTCGGCGGCGCATTAAGCGGCCTTGAAAAGGATCAGAACGGAAAGCAAAAACGGGCGAAAGCAGTGTAAATTCGCGGATAACTTGGTCACTTTGAATTCTTCCAACTTCCAAGAGTCGCGGGCAGGGAATTAGCGCACCCCTTTGGCGGGTGTGCGCGAAAAACGCAACGAATCAGCCCTTACGCCGGTACCAGCGCGCGCGGCGCGCGGGCGGCAGTTGGATTGATCGGAGTGTTGCGTGATGGAAATTCTATTCCGGCTTCGGTGCCGGTTGCGGTGCGCTCTGCAATCGGATTGCAGGCCACTTGCAGCGGGGTTGAATTGCGACGGCGCGACTTCTTTTCGGGCTCGGCGATTGCCTGAGCGAGCGCGCTGTCAGACGGAATGACACTCTCTTGCACGGCGCGCTTAATGTCAGCGCGGTTCACCTTAGACCGGCCTTCTTTCCCTGCAAGGTATCGCGCGCGGCGCGAGACGCTTTCGATTCCGGCGAGATACTTTGCCGAGCCTTGAGCATAGCGCACCAGGATTTCGCGAATCAGGTCATCGGCTTCCGGCAGCAGCGCTGAGGCTACCTTGTCCAGATCGGATTCCGTGAGGCTGTCAGGCAGCTTCTCGTAATGGCCGATTCGTCCAATGAACTGCTCGCTCGTCCAACTGGATTTGCGTTCGACAGCCTTTTGCGTGCGCATGAATTGGGGCGTCGTCACCAGCGCCACAGGCACGCCGAAATTGACCAGCGCCGTCATGATCCAATTGACGCGCGTTGGCATCGCGTCGCGATAGTTGCTGTTCGGCCAGAGGTAATGAGCCTCATCGAAAACAATGGCAAGGTCGCCACGTTGCAGCACGTCTTCGCACCGCTGCCGCAACTCCTGGGCTTTGGAGTTCAGGTTGATACTGACACCGAGCCCCTTGGCGATGGCGCGATAGAATCCAATTTCGTCGTTTGTGCTCGGCACTTGAAGGTAACGAGTGCGCCCTGGATGCGCCTCGCACCAGGCTTTCGCGGCAAAGGTTTTCCCGGTGCGGGCAAAGCCATCAATCAGAACCATGCAGCGCGCATCGAGTGCGAAGTCGAGCACGTCATAAACCTTCTGACCCAGTTCCGTGACTACCACTTTCTCGCGGGCGGTTTCAATCCAATGCGAGTAGAAGCGGCGCAGCGTGCCAAGTGCGTCTTGAAAATACCAAGGCCGAAAACTAGAGAGAGGAAGCTCAGGATTCAGGCAAAGCTCTGCTAGTTCAGTTTCCAGAGCAATCGTTCCGGCGCGGCAAATTTCGTCGAAGGCCGTCACGGGATAAGACGCAGGCCGATGCCGGGCCTCTTCGCGTTCCTTTTGGAGCGTGCGCGAATCAATTACGCCGAGATCGGCGTAACGAGCAACTTCATAGGGCAATTCATCGCGCAGCATAAACTCATCGCGATGCCGAGCGGGCAACTCTTCGCGAATCGCTGCGACCTGATGCGCGTTGTAGTTCTTTGCTCTGTTGCCAAACTTCAACATTGAAGGTGTAGCGATGTTCTCAGGAGCGAAGGCGATCAAATCGGCGGCGACTTTCTTGAGCCCGCCTTCACGATGGGAAAGCAATTGCAGGAACTGAATCAATTCGCGGTCGTCAGGATCGTCGAGGACAGCGCACCGCGCCGCGACCAGGTTGCCCATCAGCCCGCGCTCAAGTGCCGCGCTGGACGCGTAGCGTTCCTGGCGAAACGGTGAACCGGCTTCAGCTCTGCGCGTGTTACTCATTTGGATTCCTCGTCGTTGAGCAGTTCGTTCAATCGCTCTGCTGCTTCCATCTGACCGGGGCGAATCTCGCGCGGCGCGTTCATGCCGAGGCGACTGAAGGTTTTACGGGCGCGCACCTGCTTTTTCTGCTCGGCGGCGACGCGCTCCTGAGTTGCCTGCTGTTGGGTGGCAATCTCGACGCCGAGATTCACCGTGTCTGCGTCGGCAATGGTGCGGCGGAACGGCACCGAGTATTTCGCTTTCAGCGTCCGATAGCGCGTGCGGCCGTAACTCATGTGCGCGTTGATTCGCTCCATTTCCTGAGCGAGCAATTCCTCGGAAGCATCCATCGCGGGAACTTCCTGCGTGCGTCCCACTGCAAATGGATTCTCGCGGTTCGTATCCGTGATGGTGATGATCTCCGGCAACTCCGGATTGAACCAGGCAAGCACCTGCTGCCCGCGCAGGCGTCCCGTTTGTTCGTTGCGGTAGTTATAGACCTGTTTGCCGAAACGCAGCGTCACGCCGTTGCTGGTGACGCGCAACGGGCGCATGTGATGCGAGAGCAGGTAGCGGCAGCCGGGCGGCAACTTAGTCGGCGGGTCATCACACTTTTCAAACCGCTCGAAAGCATCGTCCGGCGAGAGGCCGCAGGTCATTTTCCCGTCTTGCCGCGTGGCGTTGTATTGCTCGCAGATGACCCCGAGGCGCGCTTCCCATTGCTCGAAAGAATAGAAGTGTTCGGCGGGATGAACCTTTTGCGCTGCGACCAGCAGCTTGGCCTTTTGCACGCGCTCGAATTTTTCGTGCATTTCGTCCCGACCGACGTAGCCGGGTTCGCCTTCGCATAAATCCTGAATCGCGCCGATGACGCGTTCGACGGGCTTGGAGCGCGGCAACTGCGAATGACGGAACTGAAGTCCGAGCGCTCGCAAGCCTAACTCCATTTCGCCCCAGGAACACGGACCGGCTTCAGCATCGCCTTTCAGGATGCGCGACTTCCAGATGCCGTTCTCGAAATAAAATCCTTTGCGCGGCAGGCCGTGTTCGTCGCAGGTCTTCGTAATCAGCGTGCGAATCAATCGCGCGTTGTAGTTGGTCTCCGCGTGCAACGCGAAGCCGAGCACGCGGAGCGTCCGCGTATCGATCATCAGGAGGCACTGACCGCGCATCAGCGTGAACCAGCCCTTGCCGTCCGGAATGTAGAAATAAACTTCGAGCGTCACGTCATCAGCACAGAGCCAATCCATCGGCGCAACGCCGCTCCAATCGCGCAGCAGATGCGCGCCGTTGAGTTTGTCCTGGCGCGGCCCGTGGTGAATGTCATCCATCATCTCAATCTCGTGCTTGATGGCGTCACGGATGCGAGTGGGGCAATAGCTCTTGGATGCGGGATTGCTCAGATAGTAACTCAGGAGCGGTTCGCTCAGCGCGTTTCGTTCGCACAGTTCCCGCCATGCCTGGCTAACGCGCCCGTCGCAGTTGAGCACCGCATGAGCAATCAACGCGTCGCGATCTTCGCTGCTGAGTTCGGGCGCACGATTGAAACCGGAATTCTCGGCGCGTTGGTCGTGCAACGATTCAATTCGGCGCTCGCCATCCTGCCAGCGGGCCAGCTTGCGTTTGAACATCCGACGCAGTGCCGCTTCATGGAAGGCGAGCGACGGCAACACCGCGAACAGGAAGCGCACCAAAGCCCGTTGCAGGCGTTTTGATTTGTGACCGACTGCGAGCTTAGTCTCGTAGAGTTCAAACGCGCGCAGCCATAAATACGCAAGTTCTGCCTCGCTTGGCGTGGTGGCATTTTTGAACGTCGTAAGCACGTCGCGGAGTTCGCGAAACTCCACTTCATCACCTGGACGCGGGGCAGAGGGCAGCGCTGGCAAAACATCTCGGCGTATTGCCTCAAATGGTTTCGCAGTGGCTGTCCGGCGCAAGAGAGCCGGGCGGCGAAACCACGCTGCGGTTGTTGCATTGGGTCCAGCAGCAGGAGCGTAAGACATAACCACAACAAAAAAGCCCTGGCACTGTTAGAGCAGCGCCAGAGCGAAAGACCCGAATGAAAGGATCCTGTGAAGAAAACCAACATCCGAGCCCGCCGCAACACTGGCAGCAAACCCGCATCCGCTCAAGCCCCGAACAAAACGGATTCTGTCCCTGGGCAGAATCAGAAACCCGCACCCGAACCACGCTTTGAAGGCACGGTGAAATACATGCTCGAAAAAAGGGAGCTTGCGAGCGGCGGTGTTGGACTCATTATCTTCTCACCCGAACCCGGCAAAACTGCTAAAGCCGTCTTTCTCTTGTCGGAGCTGCCCGAAGGCCGCGCCCTTGACTTGCGCGAGGGCGGACGTGTTTCGTTCCGCCTGGCGCGAAATGAAACCGGATGGCGCGCGATGGAATTGAGCGCTATCACTCTCGCACCTGAATTGCCTGAAGTGGGATGGAAACCTGCGACGGTGGAGTTCTTGCTTAGCACGATTGAGCTACACGAACCACCGCGCTGTAAAGAGAGCCTGGTTCGTGACCAATCCGCACGGCTGTATGTAATTAGGAGTCCACGCAAAAACGTGAATGATTTTCTGGAAGTAACCTTCGAGCAGGCGTGCGCCTGGCTGGTGAATCACGATTTTGAAATGATCCCCGAACGGTTTCTGGAACGGCACGGCATTCTGGAACAGTCGCGCCTGGCGCGGCGCTCGGAGGGCTTGAACAAGCTGAAGATCAATGACGCGGTTTCAGACGCATTCACCCTGATTGAGTTGATGGAGTTGCAACTCACTAAAGAGGATGACAGCGCGATGGTGAAAGATCGGAAAGACGCTTTCATCAGTGGCCTGATCAATTTGAGGCATCACGTTCAAGAACAGCTTTTGGCGTTGCAGTCGGATTACAACGCCGTGCGGAAAGGCAAGGAAACTGAACAGCACCGGAGGGCGGCATGACACGCGCGATTGAACAGAGCCTCTATGCGCAGATGCATCGCGCGCACGAACTGGAACGCACGGCCCGCGAGACGCTTTCCCAGGCACAGAGCGCATACGCTGCCGCGCGCAAGAGTTACCGCCTCGCGTCCGCCGAGTGGGTGAACGCACACGAACAGTTGGAACAACAAGAAAGGATCGCAGCATGATGGGTACTGAACCAAATGACGAAATGCCGAAGTGGTTCAAGCCGCACGCTGACTTGATTTATCTGACGCTGCGGCGGCTGCTCAGTGCAAACAAATCCCTGTGTGATTTGAATGCCCTGGAAGCGAAGCTGCACGAATCCCATTGGCGTGAACTCGCAGACGGATTGAACAATCCTGACGCCAGCCTTCAGCAGCTAAGGGCGATCCTGGAATCGCAACGAGCGCGGCTCGCTGTCCTGGCCGATGACGCCAAGAAATTGCCGATGGCTGAGGTAAAGGCAATTGACCGGTTCGACGTTTTGGTCAGAGGAGTTGGAATAACGATTCCTGAAGGATGATCGAGAACTCATGTATTCGCACGCGCCGGATGGGTTCAACCTATCCGGCGTTTTTGTTGTCTGGATCGGTAGTCACCAAAAGGGAACTGGTGCCGATTTGCCAAAGCGCACCGGTGCGTTTTTGATCGCCGCCGTCCAGAAGTGGTGGCAGAGGCATCACGAGTTTCCTTCCATGCGCAATTCCTCGCTCCCATTCCATCGTCACGCTGTTATATGACGATGGCGAAAAGCGCGCGTTCCTGGTCGTCGAAAGGGCAGGGCGCATGAAGCGCAGGCCGGTGCGGTTCGCAGGCGCGCGTCGCGCGCTGGATTGGTGCATCGCCCGCCGCGCGCGCTTCGTCTATCTTCCCGCCCCGGATTACATTGTAAACTGAGGCTGTTGCTAATAAATCCGTTAGTTTTGAATTTGACCCCCTAGCAGCGACAAATACTATGCGGCTATATGCCTTCAGAAGAACTGCCTAGCGCTTCAAGTGGGGATGCTATTTCACGCGTCGAGAGTCTGATCAACAATATCATTGATGCCAATGATAAGGCGCATGAGGCACTCAAAGATATCACCACTTCGGCTACACAGGCGGTGGCAGCCAGGACGCAGATTGTAGATGCGCAGGCAGTCATTGCGACTAAGTCTGACCACATTCAAAAGGCTCAAGAACACGCTGACAAAGTGCGCGCCGAGCTAGACAGGGCTTTGACGGCAGCCACGCAGCAGGCAACTGAGGCTGAAGGATACAAGTCTCGTGCTCAATCTGCGGCGGATAATTCAGCTACTGCACTTGCCGAATTACAGCGAGTGAAAGCATCTGTTGAGACCCTCGTTTCAGCAATCGAAACTGCTCGCGAAACTGCGGACGAAGCAAGCAGTATGATGAAAGGGTTGGCAGATAAATCGGCAACTATTGAGGCGAGAGTCGCGGATTACGAGAAACGGTTAGCGGATTTCGAGCAGCAGTCTGAGGCAAGGTTGAAAGATATCGAGGGACTGCTACCTGGTGCAACTGTTGCGGGATTGGCGAGTTCTTGGAACGAAAGGCAGCGTGCGTTTTTGAAACCTCATTCGCGATGGCAATGGATATTTGTAGGGTCAGTTCTTGCGCTTGTCTTGATAGCTCTCACAGGTTTGATCCAAGTTTACCACTTGGAGGCAGCGCCGACATACGACGAAATCTTGCGACTCTGGTTGTCGCGGTTGCCCATTGCCGGGGCGCTGATCTGGCTTGCACTTCACGCGAGCCGAGAGTCTGCGCTGGCGAAACGACTGGAGGAAGATTATGGATATAAGGCTGCCGTTGCTTCCTGCCTGTTAGGATTTCAAAAACAGATTTCTCATGTGGGAAGCGACGCGGCTGATAATCCTGCGCTGGCTAAACTGCTCGAAAATACGCTGCAAACCATAGCTTCACCGCCTGGGCGAATCTACGACCAACATAAGTTGACAGTTTCTCCGAGCAGCGAATTAGCCGAGGCTGCAAAATCTGTAACGGAGGTGGCGAATAGTGCCCGAACCGTCCAAAATTAGTCGGAAGAGACCACTCAGAATGCGGCAAATTCACCTTGAGCTCTGCTTGCAAATGTCCGATAATCTGAATATCCGCTCCATGAGAGTAGGACCGTTCAAACATCCTGAGCGTGCGCCGAAATCTTGGAGCTTTCTTTTTTGTCTATGAGAGTTCGCCGCATTGCAGTTCTAATTGACGGCGGCTTTTTCATCAAACGCCTCAAAAAATTAGTTCCCCCGAAGTATTGCACCGATGCTGCCGCAATCGCGAATTCGGCGCGAATTCTTTGCAGGCGACATGTTGTAAGACTCACAGGGATTCGAGATTATTGGCTGGATCACGTCTATCGCCTTTTTTATTACGATGCAAAACCCTTCCAAGAAATTGCGCATCACCCAATTTTAAACCACCAGATTCATTTCGATAAGACGCCCGAAGCGAAGTTTCGGGAGCAACTTTTCAATGAAATCCGAAAAGCACGAAAGTTCGCGCTGCGGCTAGGTCATGTGACCAATGCTGACGGCTGGAGAATCAAGGACGGCGCTCTTACGAAGAAGCTTTTACGAACCAAAGATTGGATTCACGTAATGGAGGCAGCGATCACTGCCTCACAATCTGGTGTTTCAGCACCGGTGTTGACTGGTGATCAAATCAATTCCCTCGCAAAAGTGGTAGAGGCTTGGCGCAGTCTGTCTGCTGATGACGTAGTGCTCGGTTTACGCCAAAAGGGAGTCGATATGCGGATGGGATTAGATATCTCTACCCTGACGCTCAAAAAGCAAGTGGATACAATCATTCTCGTCACCGGGGATAGTGATTTTGTTCCTGCTGCCAAGATGGCTAGGCGAGAAGGGATTGAGTTTTTATTGGATCCGATGTGGCAATCGGTTGCGGATGAACTTCACGAGCACGTTGATGGGATCGTTTCGGTATTCAAACCGCTAAAAGAGCCTTCGTCTGTGGGAGAACTTGCTGAGATTTCCGACGCTGATCCGGGGGAGAGTGGAGAAGGAGAGCAAACTAGGTAAGATGCTATCCGAAATCGAGCTGTCGCTTTCTGGCCACCGCCGCCGTTAACGGTAAAATCTTACTCCTACCTCCCACCCCCCTGAGCTTCACTGATAACTTGGTCACTTTTGCGGGTGCAATTCTTCCAACCCTTTGTTTATAGGGGTTTCGTGCATGTTTTTCTTTGGAAGAGTTTGCCGGTCAAAATGACCAGGCTCGAAAAAAGTGACCAAGTTCTCTGTAGAAATTCGGCAGTGTTTTTCTGCGCAAGTGCTTGAATCTCGCTGAGGTTCGGCAAGCTTCGGCCTCTTTCGGTGAAAATGACCAAGTTATGCGCGAAGACTCAAAAGAGAGTTTTTAAGATGGTGCCGACGGAGGGGGTCGAACCCACACACTCGTGAGAGTACCAGATTTTGAGTCTAGCGCGTCTGCCAATTCCGCCACATCGGCTACCGGGCACAAATATAAGTTTGCCGATGACGTTGTAAATCCATTTTTCGAAGCGTCTCCAAGATGTGTCACGTCGGTCAAGTGATGTACGGCGCTGCGGGTGGAGCCATTTTTCGTAGCGTGGTGTGCGTCGAAATGAAGCCGAAAAACCACCTTGAATTGACGCGTTTCGGAGTGCGTTGCGCGGAAATCCGGCAATTTTAATTTCACGCGCATGAGCGAGTTGCGTTTTCGCTTCGTTCGCCGAAAGCTGAGCGCCGATACATCCATTGTTCGCATGAAAACGCTTACGATTCTGCTTTTGACGACGACGTTGTTCGCGGTCGCTCCGGCTAGCGGGAATTCCGGCGGTTATCTGTTTGCGACGTTCAAAGGCGAGCAAACGCCGCTGACGGAGCAGGTTTATTTTGCGCTGAGTCGCGATGGCCGGCAGTGGGACGCGTTGAATGGGGGAGAGCCGGTTCTGGTTTCGAAGCTTGGCGAAAAGGGCGTGCGCGATCCGTATCTTCTGCGGTCACACGACGGGAAAAAATTCTTTCTGTTGGCGACGGATCTTTCGATTCATCTGAATCATGATTGGCGACGCGCAGTTCGGGCGGGCAGTAAATCGCTCGTGATCTGGGAATCGTTGGATTTAGTCACGTGGTCGGAGCCGCGATTGGTGGAGGTTGCTCCTGAGGACGCGGGTTGCACGTGGGCGCCGGAGGCAATTTACGATGAAGAGAACAAAACCTACATGGCGTTCTGGGCGTCCACGACCGCGCGAGATGATTTCAACAAACATCGCATCTGGGCTGCGCGCACGAAGGATTTCGTGACGTTTGAAAAACCGTTCATCTATCTCGAACGCGAGCGCGCGGTGATTGATACGACCATCGTGCGTGCGGATGGAAAGTATTATCGCTTTTCGAAGGACGAAACGACCAAGGCGACATTGATGGAAGTGGCGGATCGACTCGCGGGAGATTGGACGGAAGTGCCGACGTTTTCGTTGGCGAAGATGCGCGGTTACGAAGGGCCGGAATGTTTTCAATTGAAACCGGCTACGGCGACTGAGCCGGCGACGTGGTGTTTGATTCTGGATCACTACAGCAAAGGCGCGGGTTATCAGCCGTTCGTTACAACGAATCTGAGTCGCGGTGAATTTACGTCGGGAACGAACTTCACGTTTCCATTTCGCTTTCGGCACGGTTCAGTGCTGGCGCTTTCAGAAGCGGAATTCGCTCGCTTGCAATCTGCCTACGGCAAAGCTTCGGCGGCGCGGTGAAATCCGAGTAGTGATTAAACATGGCGTTCTTACTTCAGGAATAGCGGTGCGCCCGGACCCATGGGAATTCCGGCGATGAGCCACAACACGAGCAGCGCCATCCAGCTCATCATAAAAACTACGGAGTAGGGGAGCATGGCAGACACCAGCGTTCCGATGCCGGCACGTGGTTCGTAACGCTGCACGAAAGTCAGAATCAGCGGGAAGTAACTCATTAACGGCGTAATGATGTTGGTAACGCTATCACCGACACGAAATGCGCCTTGCACCAGTTCAGGTGTGTAGCCGAGCAGCATGAACATCGGGACGAAGATGGGTGCGAGCAAAGCCCACTTGGCTGAGGCGCTGGAAATTAGCAGATTCACAAAAGATGCAAAAATCACCAGCGCGACCATCAGCAATACCGGTTGATTTTGCAGGCCGAGATGTTGAATGAACTCCGCGCCGCGTACCGCGCCGATGATGCCGAGGTTCGTCCAGTTGAAATACGCGATGAACTGCGCGGCGAAGAACGCGAGCACAATAAACGACGCCATGGTTTGCATGGTTTTGGTCATGCCAGCCATCACGTCGTGATCATTCTTCAGAGTGCCGGCGACGACGCCATAAGCCACGCCGGGCAACAATCCAAACAGAAACAGGAAGGTGACGAGGCCTTCCATGAATACGGATTTCGCGAAAGTCGGGTTGGCGGGATCAATCAAGTAACCGTTCTCCGGCAGCACACCGGCGAGAACGAAAATTGTTAACACCGCCGCAGTTCCCGCTGCCGCCCATAAGCCGCGTCGCTCTTTTGGCGCGAGCGGATGCAGCGTTTCGCGCGGAGCAGAACCGCGATATTCACCGAATCGCGGCGCGACGATTCGTTCGGTAACCCACCAACCGGCGACGGTGACAACGGCTGTGGACGCCGCCATGAAATACCAATTGGCCATCGCGTTGACGTGATAATCCGGATTGACCAATTGCGCGGCGGCTTGCGACAAACCGGCGAGTAAGACGTCCACCGAACCAATCAACAGATTGGCGCTGTAACCACCGGAGACACCCGCAAACGCGGCGGCCAAGCCGAGAATGGGGTGTCGTCCCAACGCATGAAACAGCGCCGCAGCTAATGGCGTGAGCAGGACATAACCGACTTCGCTTCCGGCATTGGACATAACGCCGGCCAAAACGACGATGGGCGTGATAAGTTTCGCGGGAGTTGCCAGCACGACGAGTCGTAACAGCGCACCCATCAATCCTGAAACCTCTGCGATGCCAATACCGAGTAGTGCGACGAGTGAAATGCCCAGCGGTGGAAATGCGAGAAAGTTACGCACGACTTCCTGCAAGATGCGTTGCAGTCCGGAAACGGAGAGCAGATTGACGACGTGTATGGTTTCACCGCTGGCCGGGTGTTTCACCGAAATACCGGCGGAATGTGCGATCCAGGAAATGACGACGACGAGCCCGGCCAGACCTGCAAATAACGTCGCGGGATGAGGTAAGGCGTTTCCGGCGCGTTCGATAAGATTGAGCCAGCGCTGCAAACGGGATGGCGATGATTGCGGAGCATCGGTCATTCTTAGAGCAAGCCGGATTGAGAAAATCAGAGCAAGTCTCGAATCGCGCGGGCGGGCAAATTCATCCGCCAAACGAACTCTTGTCGGGTTATAAATGCCGTTCTAGAGTGGCTCGCATGATAACCAATCGCTTCACGCTTCAGCGTTTCACTGGAATGTTGCTTAGCGCGATAATGCTCGTCGCCTCGTTTGCCATGGCGCAGGAGGCAACGCTCAAGGTCAAAGTCGGCGATGCGGCACCGGCGATTTCCGGTCGCGATCAGAATGGCAAGGAATGGCAACTCGCTGCTGCGCGCGGAAAGAAAAACGTGTTGCTCTATTTTTATCCGAAAGACGATACACCCGGTTGCACGAAGGAAGCGTGTGGTTTGCGTGATCGTATGGGCGACTTGCAGAAGGCTGATGTGGAAGTGGTGGGTGTGAGTTTTGATGATGCGGAGAGTCATCGCGCCTTCATTGCAAAGCATAATTTGAATTTCAATCTGCTCGCCGACACGGAAGGGAAAATTGCGGATGCGTTCGGAGTGCGCATGCCGGATCGCGCTCGCGCCAAGCGCGTGAGTTTTTTGATTGGTAAGGACGGCAAGGTGTTGCATGTGACGGATTCGCCTAATGCCGACGTGCATTTACGCGAGATGGAAGAGGCGATCGGGAAGTTGAAGCAGTCGGGCTTCTAAAACGCGTTTCGGAGGTTGGGCGGAAGGCCTGATATCCTCCACACGGTGAAAAAACTTCATTGCTGCGACGGCAACTTTGCCTAAACTGACCGTTCAGGCTGTGGCGGAAAACCAGCCTGTAAATAAAAACCGCAATGACGACTGAACTTTCCGTATTCGCCGCGCGCGTGCGCGATCACATTGGCTTTTGGAGCGACGAATTCTTCCTCGGCGACGCCACCAACGATCCGGCGTATCGCAAACACATGGATATCGAGTTCGGCGGCCTCGCGGTGATGCTGTTCACGTTGCAGTACAAAAATAATCCCGCGTATCAGCGATTGTGCCATGTGCGCGGGATTAAGCCGAGCCACGTGAATCATTGGACGGAGATTCCGTGCGTGCCGACGGCGGCGTTCAAGGAGCTGGAATTAACCTGCCTGCATCCGGAGGATCGCACGCACGTTTTTCATTCCAGTGGCACGACGGAACAGCGACCGAGTCGGCATTTTCACAATGCAGATTCGCTGGCGCTCTATGAAGCGTCGCTGTGGCCGTGGTTGTGCGAGAATCTACGATTGCGGATTTCTGATTTTCGTTTGCTCAGCCTGACGCCGCTGGCGGAACAAACGCCGCATTCTTCTTTGGTGCACATGTTCGATTACGTGCGCCGAAAGATGGCTGAATCAGACAATGCATTTGTGGGTCGCGTGGCAGAGGATGGTTCGTGGTACTTGGATTTTAACGCGGCGCTTTCAGTTTTGCGCAATGGCAGTTCGCGTAAACCATTGCTCGTTCTTGGGACAGCCTTCTCGTATGTCCATCTGCTGGATGAATTGGAGAAACAAAACATTCGGCTGATGCTTCCGGCGAATTCGCGCGTGTTGGAAACCGGCGGTTACAAAGGGCGTTCGCGTACGATGCCGAAAGCGGAGTTGCATCAGCTCATCACGGAGCGTCTCGGTGTGTCCGCGGAAAGCATTATTTGCGAATACGGCATGAGCGAGTTGAGTTCGCAAGCGTATGAGGTGTCAGATGGGCGAGAGGTGTCGGGTGTCAGGTATCAGGTGTCAGGTGAAGAGTTGCATGTTTCAGGAAAAACGGAGGTAGCGACGCGACGTTTTCGATTTCCGCCGTGGGCGCGGGCGCGGGTGATTTCGCCGGAGAATGGTCGTGAAGTAGGCGAGGGCGAAGTCGGGCTGTTGCAGGTGTTCGATCTGGCGAACGTGTTTTCGGTGCAGGCGATTCAAACAGAGGATTTGGCGCGACGCTGCGGCGATGGATTTGAATTGATTGGGCGAGCGTCTGCGGCCGAAGCACGCGGCTGTTCGTTGATGCCGGGAAATTGATTTATCACAAATGAACGCAGTGCAAAACGATCAGATCGGCAAGTCAACCGCGAGGTCGGTTTATTCGTGTCAGTTTGTAGCTGGTGATTTTGAAGTATGAGTTTGGAACGCCAACAGAAAACGCGCGCCTTGTGGCTCGTGGGAGCGCTGCATGCGTTCACGCATGTCTATCACGTGGCGCTGTTGCCGTTGTATCTGCTGATGCAGCGGGATTTTGGATTTGCAAACGTCGGCCAGGCGACGGCGCTCGTGACGGCGATGATGGTGGCGTATTTTCTGCCGAGTTATTTCCTCGGCGTGTTAGCGGACCGGATGAGTCGCAAAAAATTATTAGGCTGGGGACTGTTCATCAATGCCGCTGGTTTTATTGGTCTCGCCATTGCGCCGAATTATGTATGGGCGCTCATCGCAGTAATTGTCGCTGGCATTGGCGGAAGTTTTTTCCATCCGGCAGCGACGGCGATGATTGTGCGGCTGTTTCCGAATCAAGCGGGACGGGCGCTGGGGTTCATCGGCATGGGCGCGAGCGTTGGATTTTTTCTCGGGCCAATTTATTCCGGCTGGCGGGCCGGAATTTTGGAGGCGTCGCTCGGTGCCGCTGCGTGGCGACGACCGGTTTTGGAGTTCGGCCTGTTGGGAATTGCGATGGCGGGATTGTTCGCGTGGTTGGCGGATGAAGAAAAAGTGGATGAATCGTCGCGGCGGAAGGATGTGTCGCCGCAGAAATTATTTCCCACTGGCGCGATGTGGGCGTGTTTCATCGCGAGTGCGTTTGCGTTTTGTTTACGGGATTTTGCTGGCGCGAGTATGGGCAGCCTGGGGTCGCTCTTCTTACAACAGGCACACGGTTATGGCATTGGACTGACCGGAGTTATTTTGAGTTTTATCTTTTTGCCGAGTGCAATCAGTAATCCGCTCTTCGGACATTTCAGCGATCGCGGGCGCAAACGCTGGACCACGACAGTGTTGCTCATTGCTGCTGCGTTGGTCGCGATTTTTCCACACGTGCCGAAAGCGGGAGCGATTCCGGTTTTGTTGTTATACGGATTTTTCTTCATGGCGAGTTATCCGATGATCGAAGCGATGTTGATGGAATCCGTGCCGGATGCGGTACGCGGACGGGTGTTCGGACTGTTCATTACGATTGGCGGCTTGTTGGGAAATTTATCGCATTGGCTGGCGGGCGATGCGGTAAAGCGACTCGGTCAACGCGCCGCGACGATTGAAGGTTACTTTCCGCTTTATTACACGCTGGCTGCTTTCGTGGTGATTTCGTTGTTGGGACTGGTGGGATTGAATGCATTGCGCAAACGCGAAGTGCAGGAGGGAGGATTATGAATCTGCCCAATTATTTTCTCGCGGACCTGCCGCCGGAAGCGACGCTTACGCCGGCTTTACTCGCGGAAGCGGCGATGACGTTGCGGCGAAATCGCGAAACGTATCTGTTGGAACGTTCAACGGAGCAGATCGTGCGCGTGCTGGTGGAGGTGGCGGAAAACTGGATGCAGCCGGAGAATAAATTTCGGCGGCTCGCGGAAGAATACGGGCCGCAGGTGTTGGGTTTCAGCGCGGCAACGCTGCGGCGGGGATTGGATAATTTTTTCAAACAATTAACCCGGGAAAATTTTCGCGCCTGGTTGAAACAGGAACTGGGCGATGAGCGGCGATTAGACGAACTGGTGGCGAGTGATGCGGAAGTTGAAAGCGGTCGCGCTGCTATCGCGAGTGGCCCGGAGTTCCTGGTGCACATTGCGGCGGGAAATATTCCGAACGCTGCGCTGATGAGCATTGTGACCGGATTTCTGACCCGCTCAGCGCAATTTGTGAAATGTGCGCGCGGCACGACGTTGTTACCGCGTTTGTTTGCGCATTCGATTTACGAAATTGATCCCAAGCTGGCGGCGTGTCTGGAAATTGCCGAATGGCGCGGCGGCGATGAGCACCTGGAGCATGTGCTGTTCGCTGCGGCGGACTGGGTGACGGCGACGGGCAGTAACGAAACGTTGTACGCGATTCGGCAGCGGCTTCCGGCGCGAGCAAAATTTCTCGGTTACGGTCATCGCGTGAGTTTTGGATTTATCGCGAATGAAGTTTTGACGTCGTTCAATGCGAAAAAGGTGGTCGCGCGCGCTGCGGACGACGTGGTGGCGTGGGATCAATTGGGCTGTCTCTCACCGCACGTGTTTTATGTTCAAAGCGGCGGGGCAATAGCGCCGGATCAGTTTGCCGAACATCTTGCCGCGGAATTGGTGCAGCGCGAAGCGATTGAACCGCGCGGACGCGTTCCTGCGGAGGTTGCAGCGACTATAGCGTCGCGGCGAGCGATTTATGAGATGCGCGCAGCACATTCATCGGAGACGCGCATTTGGCAAAGTGCGGAGACCACGGCGTGGACGGTGGTGTGTGAGGCAGATCCGCAATTTCCGCAATCGTGTTTGCATCGGTTCATTCATATAAGGCCGGTGGCGGATTTGGAGGAAGTGCTGCGGAACGCGGATAACGTGCGCGGTTACGTGTCCACGGTCGGGCTCGCCGTGCCGGACCATCGCGTCGCGGAATTTGCAGTGCGATTGGCGCGGTGGGGTGCGACGCGGGTTTGTCCGCTCGGCCAGATGCAAGAGCCGCCGTTGTTGTGGCGACACGATGGTCGGCCGGCGTTGGCGGATTTGATTACCTGGACAGATTTTGAATCATGAAGATGGAGCTTAGAAAAACGTTTCAGTTCGAGGCGGCGCATTTGTTGCCTCATTTGCCGAAGTCGCATAAATGCCGTCGGCTGCACGGTCACAGTTTCAAAGTGGAAATCGCGGTGGCGGGCGAGTGCGATCCGAAGTTGGGTTGGTTGATGGATTATGCGGACATCAAAACGGCATTCAAACCGCTGTGGGAAAAACTCGATCATCGTTATCTGAACGAAGTGTCGGGCCTGGAGAATCCCACGAGCGAGGAGATCGCAGCGTGGATTTGGAAACGACTGAAACCGAAGTTGCCGCTGTTGACGGAAGTAGTCGTTGCGGAAACCTGCACGGCGCGCGCGGTGTATCGCGGTTGAGCGGTGCAGAATTTTCCGATTAAAAAATCCGGGAAAACAGGTTTCGCGCCTTGCCAATTTTTTTTCTTCTTCGCAGACTGCGAGTGAGAGCAGGCAAATCATTCGCATGAGCACAGAGGCAAAACTTGAATTGGAGGGCAAATCCTACTCGCTTCCCGTCGTCGTCGGTTCCGAAGGTGAAAAGGCGGTGGACATTTCATCGCTGCGGTCCAGTACCGGATACATCACGCTGGATGAAGGCTACGGCAACACCGGCGCGTGTCAGAGCAAGATCACTTTTATCGATGGCGAAAAAGGAATTCTGCGTTATCGCGGTATTCCGATTGAACAACTGGCCGAGAAATCCTCGTTCGTTGAGACAGCGTATCTGATTATCTACGGGCATCTGCCAACCCGTCCGGAAATGCAGCGTTTTTCCGACTTGCTCACGGAAAATCAGATTTTGCATGAGAACATGAAGCATCACTTCGAGGGATTCCCTGCCACGGCGCATCCGATGGCGATTCTCTCGGCGATGATCAACGCGGCGAGCTGTTTTTATCCGGAGTTGATGCAGGGCGATCTCAGCAATTTCGACGTGCATGTGGCGCGGTTGATTTCACAGGTGCGCACGATTGCGGCGTTCTCGTATCGCAAATCTATCGGTCGCCCGATCATTTATCCAAAGAACGCCTATAAGTACACGGCGAACTTCCTGCACATGTTGTTCTCGGAGCCGTATGACGATTACGAAATCAAACCGGAAGTGGTGCGGGCGTTGGATTTGATTTTTCTGCTGCACGCGGATCACGAGCAGAATTGTTCCACCTCGACAGTGCGCATGGTGGCATCGAGTCAGGCCAATCTGTATGCGAGTTGTGCGGCGGGGGTCTGCGCGTTGTGGGGCCCGCTGCACGGCGGCGCGAATCAGGCGGTCGTGGAGATGTTGCAACAGATTCATCGTGAAGGAGACGATGGATCGAAATTCATCGCGGCGGCCAAAGATAAAACCAGCGGCAAACGCCTGATGGGTTTCGGTCATCGGGTTTACAAGAATTACGATCCGCGCGCGAAGATCATCAAGAAAGCCTGCGATGATGTTCTGGGTTCATTGAAGATTAACGATCCGTTGTTGGATATTGCGAAGAAGCTGGAAGAAGCCGCGCTGCGGGATTCGTACTTCGTGGAACGTAAGTTGTATCCAAACGTGGATTTCTACAGCGGCATTATCATGCGTGCGCTGGGAATTCCGGTGGAGATGTTCACGGTGATTTTTGCGATCGGGCGGATGCCGGGATGGATCGCGAACTACAAGGAGATTGCCGACGATCCGAAGAGCCGGATTTGCCGGCCACGGCAGATTTATATCGGCGAGACGCAGCACGGATATGTTCCGATGGCGCAACGCAAGTAAGCACCGCTATCGGCGTCTGACATTTTGCGGCCAGGATGCCGCAGGCATTGGAAAGAGAGGGCTTTCGGAGCTAAGTTTCACCGAAATGTCGCTGACTCATGAAACGTATTTTAGTCATTGATGACGAAGAATGGTTGCGCGAAATGGTGCACATGGCGTTGGGACAGCGCGGCTATGAAGTCATTGAAGCTTCGAACGGCGAGGCCGGTATTGAGGCCGCCCGCAAGCATCTTCCGGATCTGGTGCTCTGCGACGTGAACATGGAAAAAATGGACGGCTACGCCACGCTGTCCGCATTACGCAACGAATCCGCTACTGCAACAATTCCATTTATCCTCATGACCGGTCTGGCGGATAACGCTGGCATGCGACACGGAATGGAACTCGGCGCGAACGATTATCTTCCTAAGCCATTCACTCTCGACGGTCTTTACGCAGCAGTGGAAGCGCGATTGAAAATCGCGGAAAAAGTGCGCGAACAGGCGGGTGAGGCGCTGAAAGATTTGCGCGACAACCTGAGCATGATGCTGCCGCATGAATTGCGCACACCGCTCAATGGAATTCTCGCGTACGGCGAATTGCTCGCTGCTGATCCCGCTTCGCTTTCGACGGAAGAAATCGCGGACATGGGCCAGACCATTGTGCAGAGCGGTCGAGCCTTGCAGCGGTTGATCGAAACGTTTCTCGCGTATTCGCAATTGGAAATTATCCGCGCTGACCCGCAGAAAATTGCAGCTTTGCGTGGCAAGAATACGGCGGAAGGAGATAAACACGTCGAACGCGTGGCGCAGCGAATTGCGGAAGAAGCGAAGCGGCCAAACGATTTGCAATTGCAGCTTTCACCGGTGTCCGTGCCGGTTTCGGAAGAATATTTTGCGAAACTGGTGGAAGAGTTGATTCACAACGGATTCAAGTTTTCCAAGGCCGGGACGCCGGTGCAGGTCGTGTTGAGTGCGGCGGCTGAAGCGACCGTGTTGCAGATCAAAGATCAGGGGCGCGGAATTTCGGCGGAGCAACTGACGAAGCTCGGAGCGTTCATGCAGTTTGATCGCAAGACACATGAGCAGCAAGGATTAGGACTCGGTCTGACAATCGCGCGTCGGCTCGCGGAGATTCACGGCGGAACGCTCACGCTGGATAGCGAACTTGGCAAAGGCACGACGGTAACGGTGCGATTTCCGCTGGCACGTTAATACTTAAACGTTGGAATTTCTTCGTCGCCGCAAAGGTGTGAAAGCGAAACGGTGACGGTTTTCTTCGGAACGAATTTAACCGGACGTCTGCCGATACAAATCAATCAATCCGGGGATTTCAAACCGGCGCGGTTTGGGGCGCCCGTTTTCATCCTTTCCCCCCGGCAGCGCAACGCCGTGTTCAATTACCACCGCCAACAGTAGCACCAGAGCGATTCCGACCAGCGGTGCAAAATCAATTTTCCCCAGTCGCAAAGGCAGGAAGCGCAGTGGAGCAAGGAGATGTTTCCCAAGGACATTGAGATGTTGCCAGAACGGATGTCGGCCGAAATAGACGTAGCAGTTGACGAAGTAGAGCGCGAGCAGGCCGATAATCAACGGTTTCCAGGCAAGATAACTGCCCGCACCGACGAGTAACGCATGTTGTATCCGTTGCCACGTAGTCGTTGGCGCCGGCAGAATTTCCCAATAGGTCAACGGCCAACTCGCGGCATACCACAGCAGACTCACGCCGATGAATGGCAGCAACAGTTTCAGGATGGTTGGCGAACTTTCAAACCAGCCCAGATGCAATCGAAGGATCTGGCGCAGCGAATCGTTTTCCGATGCGCCTGATTTGAGAATGGAGAGAAATAAAATCCAGAGCAGAAAAACCGTCAGCGCCACGCCGAAGCTGTAGAACGAATACAGCAACATGGGAATGTACGAAGGCGCATTAGCTTTGAAAAAGAGCGAGATGACGCCCACGTCCACACTGCCGACCCAGTTGAGTTGTCGGCCGAATAAGATGTAAATCGGCACGCGCAACAGGAGTAACGCCAGCAATCCAAACGGCAAATGCCAACGCGACAGGCGACTTTTTTCAGCGCGTCGCAACGTACCCGCGAGGGTGGCGGGCGTGAATTGCGATAATGGATCAAAACGAGCCGCGCGCCAATTGAACCACAGCAGCAGCCCGACCAGATTCAGGATGAAATCGAGCAGGGCCATGAGAGTGAAGGGGCTGGTGCGCAGTGCCAGGTGTCATGTGCGGCAAACTTAATACCTGACAGCTCGCACCTGGCACTCTCATTTACATCATCTTTAACAACGTATCTGCCATGTCGCTGGGGGTGGTTGCGACGCCGATGCCCGCAGCTTTAAACGCGGCAATCTTGGCTTCGGCAGTGCCTTTACCGCCGCTGACAATAGCCCCGGCGTGGCCCATGCGACGTCCGGGCGGTGCGGTGGTTCCCGCGATGAATCCAGCGACGGGTTTTTTGCAATTCTTTGCGATCCATTCAGCGGCTTCTTCTTCAGCGCTGCCGCCGATTTCGCCGATCATGATGATGCCGTGGGTTTCCGGATCGTCATTGAACAGCTTGATAACATCGAGGTGCGAAGTGCCGTTTACGGGGTCGCCGCCGATACCGACGCAGGTGGATTGACCGACGCCGCGCGACGTGAGCTGCCACACCGCTTCGTAGGTCAAGGTGCCGGAGCGCGAGACGACGCCGATGTTGCCTTTCTTGTGAATGTAACCGGGCGAAATGCCGATGCGGCAACCGCCGTAAGAATCTTTACCTTCGCCGGGCGTAACGATGCCGGGGCAATTCGGTCCGATGAGGCGCGTCTTCTTTCCTTCCATCGCGCGTTTGACCTTGATCATGTCGTTGACCGGAATGCCTTCGGTGATGGCGACGACGAGATCGAGTCCGGCGTCCACGCCTTCGAGAATGGCGTCACCTGCGAAGGGCGGGGGAACGAAAACGGCACTGGCGGTCGCACCGGTTTGTTTTACGGCTTCGGCGACGGTGTCGAAGATTGGCACACGTTTGCCGTTGTGTTCGAAGATCTGGCCGCCTTTGCCGGGGGTGACACCGGCGACGACTTGCGAACCGTAATCAATGGAGAGTTGGGCATGCCGCGCGCCGAAGCTGCCGGTGATGCCTTGGATGAGAACTTTGGTGTTGGGTTGAACAAGAATGGCCATGTCAAATTTACGATTTCAGATTTACGAATCAACTTTGCTGCTGTCGCTTTTTAATTTCTTTCAATTCTTTCACGGTGACGCGGTCATGGTCACGATCCATCGCTTCTTTCGCGGCGATCAACGCGTCAATGTCAATCACGCGGCACTTGCCGATGGGTAAATCCAGTTCCACGGATTGTCTCAACACCTCATCGTAACCGCCCACGGCCTTGATTTCACTAAGGCAATCAAGGATGCCCAAGTCCGTCTTCAAATACAAATTCTTCAAACTGGCGCACAACTCAGGCGTCAATTCCAGCGGCAAATCCCTTCTCGGATTATGCACTGGATGCAAATCCGCCAGCGCCTTCTGAATCCGCATGAGATTCTCTTCCGAAAACCGGCAACAAACATCCACGTCGCGTGTGCCCCGCAGAACGCCATGCGCTATCGCTGCAAAACCGCCGACCAGCACAAACTCCACGCGCATTGATCAGCCGTTTCGTCAGTTCAGCGAGGTTTTGCATTTCGCTTCTCCATCGCGGTGCGCAACATCGCGCCAAAATTCATCATGTCGTCGTTCGCCTGAATCCTCTCCCACGGAGTCATGGATAGAGCGTCATCCAGCATCGAAGGCGATTCGATTTCTCTCCCGGCTAGATACTCCGGGCCGGATTGCCTCAATTCGCAAGCGGCTTTGGCGGTTTGTTCCGGCATGACAGCTTCACTTCGCGTGCCGTTTGTGAATGCAAATTGTGTTACCGTCAGGATCGGAAATCATCGCCATCCGACAGACGGGCGTCGGGAACGGTTCCATCCTAAACTTCACGCCTTGCGCCTTCAGATGAGCGATGGCCTGGTCGAAATCTTCCACCTCAAGCCCCACGGAACAGCCGTCGCTGCGTGGATGCCAATCGGGCGCTCCCGCCCCAATCGCTAACGTGCCACTGGCAATGTCATACTCAGTCCACTGCATCCCGCCGGGTTCACCGAAAAGTGCGGTCGGCTTCAACCCGAGAACTTCCTCGTAAAACTCCCGCGCTCGTGCCATGTCGTTGACTGGATAGCAGCTAAAGGCGATTTCGGTAATCTTGAGCATAACCGGGATGGAGTGTTTAGATTTTATGACCGGGAAACTCAATACTTTTCCGCGCGTCTGACCGGGGTCGCAGCAATAAATGGACAAAATAAAACCGCCCTCGACCAAGAAGGAAGTCGAGGGCGGTGGATGGCTGCGAGGACTTAATTACTTACGCGGCCGATCGTTTTTCGATGAATCGTTCTTCGACTTATCATGCTTGTCATGTTTGTCGTTTTTCGGCTTGTCGTTTTTGTCGCCCTTCGGTTTGTCATGCTTCGGTGGGGCATTCTTTGGTTTGTCGTTCTTCGACTTAGGCACATGAACGTTGACCAGTTTTTGTGATTTATTGCCGGAAGCATCTTCGCAAACAACGACGAGCGTATAGATGCGCCCATTTCCTTTGCTGCTGGCCGTGGCAGCGAGTTCAACCGTTAGCGGACCAGTAATTTTAATATCGCCACGAGATGTGTTTTCATCGCACAGAACTTTAACGATTCGTGATTTTGGATTCGAATCGCAGTTGTCGGTGGCGTTGACTGATACTTTGACGGAAACAGTTTTTCCATTTGCCGTAAGAACATTGGGCGTGGCAGTCACCGAATGAATCTTCGGTGCTTGCAGATCCTTCACGCGAAGTTTCACGCTCTTGGTGGTGCTGTTGCCGGCTTTGTCCGTGATGGTAAGCAGGACAACGTGTTCGCCTTTCTCAATCACAGTTCCAGCGGCGGGAGATTGCGTAATCACGAGTTGCTTCGCCGGAGTGCAATTGTCGCGTCCGACAATGTGGCGCGTCAGATTCGGAACAACTGCGGAACAATCGCGGCCAGTGGAAACCGTGACCGGTTTGGGCAGGCAGACAAACACTGGCGGCTGACTGTCGCCAATCGTGATGGTGCTACTGCAAGTGGTGGAATTTCCTGCCGCGTCGGTCACGGTGACGACGATTTCGTGTTGGCCAGCGCCAAGCCATGTTCCGGGAGCAGGGGATTGCTGGATGATCAGTTTGTCTGCGGGCGTGCAATTGTCGCTGACCGTGATCTGTTTGCGGAGGTCGGGAATGCGCGCTTCGCAATTATTCGCTCCGACGGGAACAACATTGCCGGGGCAATTGATGGTTGGAGGAATATTGTCGCCAGCGCTGACGGAAACTGTGGTTTGCGCGAACGCACCGCAAACGTCGGTAACAGTGAGCGTGATCGTGCTGTTCGATGTAACAGTCGTTGTTAGCGTCGCGTTTGTGCCGAGCAATACGCCGTTGATTGTCCACGCGTAGGTGAGAGGATCGCCGTCAGGATCGCCGGAATCCGAGCCGTCCAGCGTGACGATGCCCGAACAACCGGAGGATTGATCGACCGAAGCGACGGCAACCGGCGGATTATTTTCGCCGGCGGCGAGATCGAGGATAAACCAGAGTTCTTGACCATTGAATGTGCCAAGACCGACGATTCGTTCCGCGTCGTTGATGAAACGCGCACTTTCCAGAATCCAACCGGAGTCCTCAGGCAAAAGACTGTTCAAATCAGTCATCACGCCGTCCTGCCAGAGAAAAGCGCGCAAAGCACCATCAGCATTTTCAGCTTCGCCGACGATTTGACCGAGATTGTTGATTCCGTACGGATAGCTGGACCAGCCACCCAGAGTTCCCAACGGGTTCATAACACCGCCTCTATAGATGAAACCTTGGTAAGCGCCGTCGCTGGTGGTCGAAACACCGATGACCTGACCGGCGTTGTTCAGCGCGTAAGCGGTCGAATAGTTTCCGCCGAGCGTGCCGATGTCATTCATCACTCCGTCCGCATAAACGAACCCGTGTAATTCGCCGCTGGCGGTATAGGATTCGCCAACCACGACGTTCTGTTCATTCACGGCAAACGCATCGCTGTAGCCGCTGCCGAGATCGCCCAGATCCAACATCGTTCCTTCGGAATAAAGAAAGGCATGTTGATCAAACGCAGTCGTGAGGGAGTTGCCGACAATGACGCCGGATTCATTGATGTCTGCCGCGCGACTGTAGAAGCCGCCGAGATGACCGATGAAGTCCATTGAGCCGTTGTGATAAAGAAAAGCTTCTTCAGTGCTTCCGGCAGTCAGGATTTTACCTGTGACCTGGCCAGCGTTGTTGATGGCGACCGCAGTGCTGAATGATCCGCCAAGCGTACCGAGATCAATCATCGAAGTGCCATCGTAGAAGAATGCGTGCGGGGGTTGGAAATCATCCGGCAGAAACGCTTCACCGACGACTTGGCCGAAATCATTCAATGCATTCGCATAACTGCCGCGTCCGCCCAAAGTACCCAGGTCGAACAATCCGCTTGAACCAAAGAGAAACGCGTGTTCTTCGGAATCATCGCCGATTGACGAATAGCCGGTGACCTGTCCTTGAGCATTCATTGCGGTGATCGTGTAGGACGAGCCGCCTAAATGAGGAATCGCGGTGATGGTAGTTGAACTGTTACCGCAAGCTGCGAAAGCATGGCTTGCGGTCCCAAGCATCAGCATTGCGCTGATGTGAATCGAACCAATGAGGGGAGTGAGGTAGGGGTGAGTTTTCATACGTCTTGAACTGTCTCCTTGCCGTCGTGGGGAGGATTAGCAGAGGACAGGCCAAACTTTAGACGACTAAAAACGCGGAAACAGGACAGAGTTTGTCTCCATCCACGGCGCCGACTCAAAATTTTGGACACGCCCCGGGACAGACCTGGGCGAATTAGATTTGTGTCGGACGCGCGACCGGAGTGGATTTGGCGGGACGAACCGCGTTGAAACTGATTGAAGGACGAAGAAAACCGAAAATACGGTGGACGGTCCGTCGGAACCGGTGACGAACTCCGCGGCGAGTGCGGATTTGACGCGCGACGACGCGGGCAACTTCTTCGCGCAACGCATCGCGTTCCCGCTTGGATTGCTCGTATTGTTGCGAAAGCTCGATCATCTGCTTTTGCAACTCGATGAGACGCCGATAGGATTCCAAACCGTGCGTATCCGGTTTGGCCGGCGCTAACGTTTCGTCGCTCCGAGCCATGTTGCCCTTAACCCTCAACTCATTTGCCAACGGCCTTGACCACCTTTTGCGCCGCATCGGCCATCGTATCGCCCGTGATGAGCGTGAGGCCGGATTCCGCCAGAGTGTTCTTGCCGGCCTGAACATTGTTGCCTTCGAGCCGCACGACTAATGGCAGCTTCAAACCGGTTTCCTTCACGGCAGCAACAATTCCAGTGGCAATCACGTTGCAATCCATGATACCGCCGAAAATGTTCACGAAAATCCCTTTCACGTTCGGGTCCTGTAAAATGATTTTAAATGCAGCCGTTACCTGATCTTTGCTCGCGCCACCGCCCACATCGAGGAAGTTCGCGGGCATGCCGCCGTAATGCTGGATAATGTCCATCGTCGCCATGGCGAGACCTGCGCCATTGACGAGACACGCGATATTGCCATCAAGCTTGATGTAGTTGAGCGCGTATTTGCTGGCTTCGATTTCAAGCGGTGCTTCCTCGGCAAGGTCGCGCATTTCCTGAATGTTCTTGTGACGATAGAGCGCGTTGTCGTCGAGACCGATTTTGGCGTCCACGGCGCAAAGCGATTCCTTGCCGTCCGCGCCGACCACGATGCAGAGCGGATTAATTTCCACCATGCTCGCGTCGCATTCCCACCATGTCTTGTAAACGCCCATCAACAACTTCACGCCGCTGTTGAACGCGTCGCCTTTCAGGCCGAGCGCGGACGCAATTTTGCGCGCTTGATACGGCATGATGCCGACGGCCGGGTCAACGTGTTCCTTGATGATTTTCTCAGGATGTTTTTCGGCGACTTCCTCGATGTCCATGCCGCCTTCGGTGCTGGCCATGATGAGCGGACGGGAATTCGCGCGATCCAGCAATACGGCGAGATAAAATTCTTTCTTAATTTCTTCCGCGGCGGCCACGAGCAACTTTTGCACGAGGCGACCGTCTGGTCCGGTTTGTTTGGTGACCAATACCTGACCGAGCATCGCCTTGGCTTTTTCGTAAACCTCTTCGACGCTCTTGCACAACTTCACGCCGCCTTGAAAGCCGCTCTTGAAGGTGCCTTTCCCGCGCCCGCCTGCGTGGATCTGCGATTTCACGACCACCAGTTGGTTGCCGGCAGCGAAAAGTTTTTCCGCAGTTGCTTTGGCTTGTTCGGGCGTGCTGCAAACGTCACCCGGCGGAACGGTGACGCCATACTGAGCAAGAAGTTGTTTGGCCTGATATTCGTGAATGTTCATGTCAGAAAAAGCGGGCGTTATTGAAAGCGGCTTCCTGCGAGAAATCAAATCTTTTAACCGAGCCGCGCTTTGCAGTTCGATTGAACGAGTCTCGCCGGAAGCCGCCGAGGGCGAGGTTAGCTCCAGAGTTTTTCCGGATATTGCCCCTGACTGATCAGTGCGCGAATACTCTCAACGACGCGTGGGCGATCTTCACGATACGTGACGCCGAACCACGACGCGGTCGAGCGCAAGACGCGACATTTGGCGCGACCCTGGCGGATGAGGTCACCCACTGTCATTGGGATGTAACACTCGGATTTTTCCGCCTGACCCTGGAGTTTGAGGAATTCGGTGAATTCACGGCGCAGGTGCGGAAAAATGTCCGGTTGGAAGCCCCACATGTTCATGGACACGGGTTCGTCACCGGTGAGCTTTTGGCCGTTGCCGTTGGCGTCAGTGTATTTCGCGCCGTTGCCGTCTTTTTCGATTTTGGTCAGTTCAATGATGCTCTTGAGATAGTTCTCCGAATCCACTTCGCAAACACCGCGCGCGACGCTGCCAAAATCCGAAAGCGTATTGCGCAATACAAATCCCACCATCGAATAATCGTTGCTGCCGGATTGAAGTTGTTTCGACAGGACCTGAAACGAATCCGCGCCATAAAAGTCGTCGGCATTGATGGCGGCAAATGGTTCCCGAATGACGTCTTCGGCCATCAGGATGGCTTGCGTCGTGCCCCACGGTTTGGTGCGACCAGGCGGAACGCTGAAGCCCGGCGGCAATTTATCCAACTCCTGATATACATATTCGACCGGAATCCGATTTGCGAATCGTGCGCCGACGATTTCCTTGAACTGCGCCGCAATGTCATTGCGGATGACGAACACAAGTTTGCCGAATCCGGCGCGCATGGCGTCGTAAATGGAATAATCAATAATGGTTTCGCCAGCGGGACCGACGGGATCGATTTGTTTCAGTCCGCCATAGCGACTGCCCATGCCGGCGGCGAGGACGAGAAGAGTAGGTTTCATCAGTTCAATTTCGAATAACGATTCATGCCGCGGCTCTGAATTGCGGCGGTCCACATTGAACGCCAGTGGGGCAGGATTATCAAATGCAGAGTTGGGCGTTTCCCTGAATTAACTTGGTCTGTTGGGTCGCTTAAATTAAGCTCAAGGCGATGACGGAGTCAGAACCGAAGAAGAAAGTTTTGTTTATCTGCACCCAGAACAAGGTGCGGAGTCTGACTGCCGAACATCTGTATCGGGCGCGTCCTGATCTCGAAGTCAAATCCTGCGGGACGGCGACCTTCGCCAAAAA
>CALAYC010000033.1 GCA_937894935.1 uncultured Verrucomicrobiota bacterium | reverse complement strand
CCGCCGAGTGGCTGGGCGACGCGCATCCTTTAGTGGCGCAACTCGGCACCGCGGACGGGCTGGTTTCGTTGCATGCGCTGGCGGAATCGCTCGTCGCACACCCCATCACGGACGTACGCGCGTTGCGCGACTTTCTGGCTGCCTATCACGAACGCATTCTCTTGCCGCATGAACTCCCGGCAATTCGTACCGCTTTCAATCACGTCAGCCGAAATGAAATCCGCGAGTTGATCGCCTTTGATCAGGCGCTGAAAAATGAGGTTGCCCTACGCGAATTTGCAGCAGCGAGTCAACGCTTTGGGCGTGATCAATTGCAACGACTGCGTCCGCTCCGCGATGAACGCCCGGTGCAGCGTTATCTTGCGGCGGTGGAGAGTGGCGAGGCGCACGGCTGGCATACGCTGGTCTATGGCATGACACTGGTGTTGTATTCGTTGCCGCTGCGACAGGGCTTGCTCGGTTATGCGCATCAAACCACGCGCGGTTTTATTCATGCCGCAGCGCGAGCGCGCGGCTGGAAAGAACGCGAATGCGCGGCGTTGTTTGAGGAATTCTGTTCGAACCTTCCGTTGGAACACGAGTTGTCCGTGGTTCTGAATTCAGGTTCTCCGCAAACGGATTCCGAATCGTAGTTCAACTCTTCGCGGACTATCTTACTCCGAGACTGGCAGTGGTTGCCGCCGATTCCTTGCTTTGCGCCAGAATGGCTGCGCGCCGGACATCCAAGGCATCGAGTTTTTGAATCGCGTCACGAGCGACGCGTTGAATGCTGGGCGGCAGATTGCGGATGTCGGTAAATGTCGTGGTCGAGCGTTGTCGTTGCTTGATGTAATCCGTGAGCGCGACCTGATATTCGTGAACCAGCGCGATGAATTCCGGCGCGACTCGCACCCGCGCGTGATCCAACTCGCGGATTTTGCCTGGCAGAAATTCCATCTGTCGCACCGTGTTCCACTCCGCAATGATGGTTTGCAACTTCACTTGCGTGCGCACCGGCAGGTCGTTTGTTGTTACGCGCACTGCGACGGATGCATGCAAAAGTTGATCCAATTGATCCGCGCTTTCTTCAATCGTCCAGAGCTGCTTGTTATCGCGGCCGACGAAATACGCGGCTTGCAGCGTCCACCATTTGGCGAAGGCGAGTTGGCTGTCGAAATGGTTGTGATACACGTGCTGAAGCGCCGGTTGCCAATTGTAGAAGCGCGCGAGCGACGCGACAAAGTTGCGCAGCAATTCCGGCCCGCGTTCCAATCGCAATAGTTCCGCCACCAACAAATGCGCGCTCGCCTGAAACACCTCGGCCTGGGTGCGATTGAAGGTTTCGGGCGTGGGCCAGCTCAGTTCCTCAATGGTCGCCGCGGGATATTCGCGCAAGATACGCCGCGCTTCAGCGAGTGGATCGGGATCGCGTTTCTCCTGCAACGTCCGCGTGAGGGCGATCGTTCCGACCGTGGCGGTCGGTGGTGGCAAAATCAGTTCGACTTCGCGCGACGCGAGCAAGCGTTGCGTGAAGCCTTCAATCAACCACAGCGGAATTTCCGCGCTGCGCCCGACTGCCTGGCGATTGGCCATTTCGAGCAGAACCACGTGAACGAGCGCGCGCACATAAGCGCTGCGTCCGACCCGTTGCGGGAGTTCCACGCGATAATTCCAACGTGTGCCGAACGGTTCGCCGCTAATTTGCGGCGGCGTGGTCAGATTGCCGCCCGGTCGCAAGTTGACGAAAATATTTCCGCGCCAATCGCGACTGGCGTTGAGTTCAGCGTAGAGCGCCTGCTTGATTCGCTCGCACGAAACCACCAACAGTTTCGGCGTCAACTCGACCAACTCGGGATCTTCGTTGAGACGCGGCGGTAGCGCAGGATTGTCGCCGCGCCGATCATAGATGACGAATTGTCCCGAGACGCTGCGGACGGAATCGGCGACCGGCAATTTGAATTCATTGCCGATGACGTTGCTCGCAACGGCCAATAAGGCTATGGCGAGCAGTGCTTTCATCGGATGATTGCCTTTCAGTCTTTGGCAGATTTCGCCGGTTTGGACTCTGATTTTGTCGCGGGCTTGGAATCGCCGTTTGAGGAAGGCTTCGCCGCTTCCGAATCTTTCTTGGCTGCCTGTTTGTAGCTTTCGCTGCGGTAATCGGTGATATAGAAACCGCTGCCTTTGAAAATCAAACCGGCACCCGCGCCGATTTGCCGTTGCACGCGACCGCCGCATTTTTTCTTCTGACGACCCACCGGCAATTCGCACTTCGTGAGCGGCTTATCTTTCATGGATTGCACCGCTTCAAATTCCCGACCGCATTTCTGACAAACGTATTGGTAAGTAGGCATAACCGTTACAACTCTGGTTCTGACTGTTCTTAACTTATCGGCGCCGCCGGCGACCGCCGGGCGCAAAATGATAACCGCCATGCACTCGCACGCCGACCGCTTTTCCGGGGAACCCCTGCGGTTGGCCTGGTTTATCCGCTTCGAACAACGCGGTATAGCGATAATCAAAATTCTCTAATTTCACTCGTTCGATTTTCTTCCCGATAAAACGTTCAATCGAAGCCACATGCTGCGCGTCTTCCGCCACCATCAACGTAAAGGCATCGCCGCTTGCTTCCGCCCGGCCCGTGCGACCGATGCGATGGATGTAATCTTCGGGATGCTGCGGCACGTCGTAGTTGATAACGTGGCTCACATCGGCAATGTCCAATCCGCGCGCGGCAATATCCGTGGCGACGAGCACTTCAAATTTGCCGTTGCGGAATCCGGCCAGTGCCTGCTCGCGTTCGCGTTGCGTGCGATTGGAATGCAGCACCGCAACCGCGTGATTGTTGCGTTTCAACGTGCTGGCAATGCGGTCCGCACCGTGTTTGGTGCGACAGAATACAATGACCGAGTCGTAATTCACACGATCCAGTAAGGCTAACAGCAGATCGGTTTTTTGCATGTCAGCCACAGGATAAATCACGTGTTTAACCGTCTCGGCGGGCGAACGGCGCGCGCCGATCTCAATGGTCTCGGGATTTTTCATCGCCCACGTGATGAGCGTTTCAATTGCGGGTGGAACGGTAGCGGAGAAAAGCAGGGTTTGGCGCTGGCGCGGGCAACGATCAATGATGCGACGTACGTCCGGCAGAAATCCCATGTCCAACATGCGATCCGCTTCATCGAGCACGAGATGCTGCACGTGATCGAGTTTGCACGTGCCTTGTTCCAGATGATCGAGCAAGCGGCCCGGCGTCGCGACCACGATATCCACGCCGGTTTTCAGTGCTTCTGTCTGGCGACCGTAACCGACCCCGCCGAAAACGACGGCGACTTTGAGCTGAGTGAAGCGGGAAAAATCGCGAATGGCGGTTTCCACCTGCGCGGCGAGTTCGCGCGTCGGTTCAAGAATCAATAGGCGTGGTTGTGCCTGGTGGTTTTCCAGTTTCGATAAAATCGGAAGCGCAAATGCCGCCGTCTTGCCCGTGCCGGTCTGAGCACTGCCAATTACATCGCGACCCGCAAGAATGAGCGGGATGGCGCGCAGTTGAATCGGCGTCGGGTCCACGTAACCCATCGCCTTCACGCCCTCAACGATCACGGGTGACAGGCCTAATTTACTAAACGGCATGTAAGAATATTGCCGGGATGCCGGTGAAATGTCGAAGCGGAAGTTGGGCCTCGTTTCCTCATAGCTGGTGAGGTTTAAGAACTGGATTACGGCTCAGATTCAGTTCTGAAATCCGATGTTCTGATGGGTTTGCCTGCAAAAAGAATCTTCCAGCGTTCCCGTGGCTTGATTAACGTCTGCGGCGTTGCGCGCGCGCGACTCTCGATGATCACACCAGATCCACAATCAGGCGGGAAAACTTCTCCGCAGCGGGCTCGTCGGCTGCTTCAGTATCTCAAGCCGGCGAAGTGGCCCTTTCTCGGCGGTGTAATTGCGGGACTGGTTTTCGCAGCGGTGAGTGGGTTCGGATTGCCGATGATGTTGTATGCGGTGGCGCCGGTGATTTTTGGCGATCCGTCGGCCGGAACAAATGAACAATCGCAAACTGTCGAGCGAATTGCGCGTTGGATGTTTGGCGATGACTTTCACGACAAACTCTTGTTGGTCGCATGTCTCGGGTTGCCGGTCATTTTTTTCGTCCGTGGTTTAAGCGCGTTTCTGAATCGTTATTGGCTCAATTACGCGGGTTTTCAGATGTTGGAAGCGATGCGGGCTGATGTATTTCGTCGCCTGCAGGAATTGCCGCTGGCGTTTTATCACCGGCACAAATCGGGTGATCTCACTGCGCGGTTGATGACCGATACGGAGCAATTGAAAAACGTCGTGGTGCTGATGAGTGCCGACGTGCTCAAACAACCCTTCACGTTGCTCGGATCCATTGGATTTTTGATTTATCTGGCGGTGACGAATCGCAGTGCGTTGTTCGTGCTGGTGGCATCGGCCAGTGTGCCGCTTTGCATCGTTCCGATTCGGATTGTGGCGCGACGCGTGATCAAGAAGGCCCGGTTGCTGGCGTCACAAACCGGCGAACTCAACGCGGTTGTCGTGGAAGGATTGCAGTCGCCGATGGAAATTCAGGCTTACAATCTTCAACCGCGACTGCTGGAACGATTCACCCTCAATGTGCGAAATATTTTCCGGCTTTCGATGAAGACGGTGAAATACCAGGCCTTCGTCAATCCGGTGATTGAGTTCGTATCTGCCTGCGGATTCATGGTAGCGCTGTATTTCGGATTCAAAAACGGCATGGATTTCGAAGTTTTCGTCGCCATGGGGGCAGCGTTGTTCATGGCGTATGAACCGGTAAAAAAACTCAGCATTCTCAATGCGGTGTGGAAAATGGGCGCCGCTTCGTTCGAACGTCTGGAACAGGTGCTTGACGCGGAAGACACCGTGCCGCAGCCGACCGCGCCGATTGCGTTACCTGCTGAGACCAAAGAATTGCGATTCGAGAATGTCGGTTTCACGTATCAACCGCGCGAAGCTAATGGTGAACCGCCCGTCGCGCTGGTGGATATCAACGCCAGTTTCAAACCGGGTGAAGTGGTCGCGCTCGTGGGCAAAAGCGGGGCAGGCAAATCCACGTTTGTGTCCTTGATTCCGCGTTTTTACGATCCGACGCTCGGACGGGTCACACTTGGCGGCGTGGATATCCGGCAGGCGGATAAAGCGGCGTTGCGGGATCGCATTGCGCTCGTGCCGCAAATGCCCGTGCTGTTTAACGCCAGCATCGCCGAAAACATTCGCATGGGACGTCTCGATGCCACGGATGACGAAGTGCGCGCGGCGGCACAGAAAGCATTCGTTGCCGATTTCATCGAGACGTTGCCGGAGGGCTACAACACGCTTGTTGGTGAACGCGGTGCTTCGTTGTCGGGCGGTCAACGGCAACGCATCGCCATTGCGCGAGCGTTTCTGAAGAATGCGCCGATTTTGATTCTGGATGAAGCCACCAGTGCGTTGGATTCCGAAAGCGAACAGAAGGTGCAGCAGGCGTTGACGGAACTGGTGCAAGGTCGCATGACCTTCATGATTGCGCATCGGTTCAGCTCCATCAGCTTGGCCACGCGGATTCTGGTCTTCGAAGCGGGACGAATAACGGGCGACGGCACACCGGATGAATTGAGCCGGACGCACGAAGGTTTCCGTCACATGATTGAGTTGCAACAACTCAAGTAAGTGACGTGTTCAACTGCCACAAAAAAAGGCGCAAAAACGAAAAAGGGAGATAACTCGGCGAAGCCGCGATAAGTTTAATTTTGGGCTTCTTACGCTTTTTCTGGCTGAAATCCAGAGCGGCGTGGGGGCGGGAGTTTGAACCAGCGGCGAACGCGTTTTTGCAGGCGGTCCAGCAGGCGTTGCAGGGCGGTGGGGCGTGGCAATGGCAGTTCCGGATAACCTGCTTCCGGGTACAACGCTGCCAGCGCGCGTAAGGTCAGCGGCATGGCGCGTTGCGACAGATGAATCGCATCGAAGCAGAACCACTCGATCGTTTTGTCGTTGGCGTCCACGAGACCGGGATAATTTTCCAAAAACTTCGCGCCGCAATCGGCGCAGCGTTTTCGCGCGCCTGAGTTGAACAGGCGCACGGCGGCGTTGCGTTCCTGCCAGGAACCGACCGCAATAAAGTCATCGTCGCGTTTCGCTTTGCGCGGGGTGGTGAGTCGCGTGGGCACGGCGTTGTAAACGATGACTTCGAAGCCGCGTGCCTGCACTTCGCGCACTGCCTGAAAATAAGAATCGAGACACGTAGCCACCACGGTTTCAACCGGCAGATTTTGTTTAGCTGCCTGTTTCAGAATGTGTGCGCGACAATCAATTTCCCCGAAGCATAACAACACCCGCGCGCCCGGCGGCACAGCCTGGTCCAGCACTTCAAAGACCCGTTCCCGCCCGCGTATTGTGGTGTTAGCGCGAGAAAGGCTGAAAGCCAGAGCCGGCCCAATGTGAAACACGCGAAACCACGGCAGCCGTTGCGCGGCGGACTCAGGCCAACCGGGTTGAATAGCGTCTTCCCCGGAAAAAAAGCTCACGTGACTGTCGCCGATGCAATAGATCGGCTGGATGTCTGCCGAGGTTGTGAGCTTGCTGCCGTTCATGAGCTGAGCGCGGGCGGGAAACTATAGTGTTTGCGTGGCGTTGAGCGATGGAAAACTTTTCGCGGGTGTTGAAAAAGACTTTGACGCGTGGCGGCGCGGGTTGCCACCCTGTTTTGAGATGAACGTCCGCAAGCTTCTGCTGGGAATGATCCTGCCGCC
>CALAYC010000032.1 GCA_937894935.1 uncultured Verrucomicrobiota bacterium | reverse complement strand
TGACTTCATGCGCCATCCCGGCCGCCAACGTGCCGGCCGTGGCGAGACGATCAAGACGTTCCAGGTTTTGTTGGATGTGAACAATGCCGCTGAGATCCGATAGCGTGATTACAACGGTTGATTCCCCCGTGGCGGAACAAAGTGGAGTTGCTTGCGCGTGAAGCGTTCGCTGTAGTTGATTGGCCAAGGTTATTTTTAGCTCAGCAGCAGCGTTTTTTTTGGGGGTGAATACCGCTTCATTGACAAAAACTTGAAGAGGAGGTGGCAAAACGGAAACCGGCTGCGAAACCATTTCCGCGGTCGAGAGAGCGAGAAACCGAGCGGCTTCCGGCGAACAGGAACAGATTTGACCGCGTTGACTGACGACGATTATCCCGGGCGAGAGACAATCGCGCAACGCAGGCACGAGATTAAAGCTCGCGTCCGATTCAGCAGCGGACATTTGTTTGCGGGCGGACATTCGAGTCTGAGGGGTGACGCACTTTTGAGCCTGCAACGCTCAAAATTCCTACCTTCTTTCCTCAAGTGTCTCCCCCCAACGGGTGGCATCATTCCCGAGTTGGCAAACGCGGACAACAAAAAATGTCCGGTCAGTTAGCGTTCTTAAACTGTCGCGCCGTGCAGCGTAGGCCGAAGAACGGCTGTACTTGAATCACGTCCGGCAAGGCCACTGTCAAATTGCGACGAGACTTCGTGCGCTTCGGCCCGCCCGAGTATGCTGGACAAGTCCATCTCAATTTCTTTAACCCAGTTCTCGATCCAGGCTTGTGGCAATGAGGAATCAGTGGTGAATTCCGGATGCGCCTGAATGGTCAGTGTTAACTGGTTTTGGAATGTTACGCATCCTGCCCCAATCAATTGACAACGGAGCACTGGTGGGCAGAACAGCCAGGGCCCGCGGCAATCCGGTTGGGTGATGGTTTTATCCGCATCCCAATCGCCGAGATTTGAAAATGAACCGATGTTCCACTGTGACATCGCCATTTCTTTCTTGAGCAAAAATTTCTTTAAGCCGCGGGTGGTGAAACGCGAGGCGCGATAGGAATACCAGTTAGCCCAATGTTGGCCTTCGCCAAGTGTCTGGTAGATCTTCTGGTGAATGTCGTGAATCGTCTCGTAAGAGTTAACGCTCAGGCCGATGTAGCTGGAGAAATTATCCGTGTCCCGTTTTCCAGCTACTTTGCCGCGCAAATTGACTGGGATCATCCAAGGAATTCGTGAAGATTCATCTTCAAGGAACGGACGGATGGCTTTGGTCAAATGTTTGAGCAAAAACGAGTTTACCGTGAAGGCGTTCTTCCGGCAGGCGCGGCGGATTTGAGTCGTCAGGTGCTCATCAAATACGTGCCAAGCCACGGCGGAAGGTGGTTGCGTCGCAGTCGAAGGAGCCGAGGCGAGGCGATGTTCCCGCCATTTGACTCGATAACGCGGCTTCAAAAATTTCGGCAGCGAGCGAAGCAGCGGCAGCCATGAGGGCGGACACGGATGTTTAATCTGGGGGAGGCGCGGGAGCTCCGCGCCGCCGCGGCGGAGCAGTTCGGCAAATCCGCCAATGCCATCAAAATCGGTGTGTCGCAGAAAAATCCAGTCGGGTTTTTGTTCATCTGCGACAATGCGACCGAAGCGAATCCCGATGTATTCGCCGAGATCTTCTGCAGCGTGAAACCACGGGCTGATAGGATCGTTTTTCTCTGTTGCCATAATCAATTTCTGTCGGCTGGTCCGATGCCGAATATCCACCCGATTAAAATTTCAATGTGCAAGAGACGTTCGCGGCATTATTAAATGTCCTGTACTTGCCGTTTGCAAGCGGGTTTCCTCCGGTTACCGTGCGCTCACCGTAGGCAAAATGATAGCCAAAAGCAAAGTTCCAACGCTGGCCTCGGTAGCCAATACCCGCGCTTCCCAGATGTAAATCGCCGTCCGGAATGATTGGATTGAAGTCGGCATCCGGACTGGAGTTTTCGCTGAAGATGTAGCCCGCGCTGACTGCCCAGCCTCCGCCAATCTGTCTTGTAACGCCAAATTCATACATGAAGCTGGAGGTATAGTTGAACAGGAATGGTATCAGGACGGTATCCGAGCGCCGGAATAGCAACACATCGACTCGATCCCAGTCCGTCCAATCGAGATTTACTTCGAAGTTCCAATTGGTAGTTGGACGGAATGAAACGCCGACCACAGCGAATTGCGGAAAATAAGCATCCCCTTTAGTCGAACTCGGTCCCAGAAGAAATCCGGGCACTTGGGAATCTCCGGAAAGTTCCAATTCCGTGGCGGAATGGTAACTCAAACCGAAGGACCACATTTGGTGCGGTTGCCAAAGGAGGCCTGCTTTGAATCCGGCGCCGATAGCGTCGCCTTTGAAATTGAAGATCGAATTTTCCAGATCCGCATCCGCATAGTTAATCGTTGGGCCGATAGCGAGAGAAAGCGTCGGGTGAACCTGCCATGCGATAACCGGATTCAGGGTTGCATAAAGCAGTTTCCCATTCTGAGCGAGCGGGCTGAAGGACGCGTTGTTACCCCAGTCGAGTGACAAGCCGTAAGGAGCGTACACTCCGAGCCCAAAGGTGAAAGGGGTTTCCGCAAACTCGTGAACGTAGTGCAGTTGCGGAACAAATTGCACTTCGCGGTCGGTTTGCGCACTGATGCCGCCCGCAGTGTATCGGGTGTTGGCCGAAATCATGTAAATGCCGGCATGGAATTGATCCCCTTTAAGCTGGCTGATGCCAGCGGGGTTGTAATAGATGGCCGATGGATTGTCAGCGGTAGCAACGAAGGCGTTGCCACGAGCGATACCTTCGGGATCCTGATTCGGAAGCCGAAAACCCACGGCGGACGTTTTGGGCGCCGTCAGAATGACGCTCAGAAAAATCAGACCGCATATCGAATCTTTGATGATGTTTTTCATTTTTATTGATTCTTGCGACTTTTCGTCCAGTCACTGTTCTAACTTGAGACTGAAGTGACTCGGTTTCGGGTTAATACAGGGAGGAAACACTTGCCGCGTCCATTCCCCGCATGTCGCTTGGTGCAGGTTCAGCAGGGGCTATACCAGTTGAGTTTTTCGTAGATTTCCTCGGAAAACCGTAAGATTCGTCGTCTGGAGCTAGGAAAAAAATTCCTACCGGTCATTTCGGTTTCCGCGAATTTGGAAGATGGCGCGCAAATTGTTACGTCCGAAGGCTGCACAATTTGACGTCTGGTTGAGCAGATTGGCGGACCTGCAGGAAGGTCGATCTTGTGGTCAATGTGTTAGCGCCTTGTTAAATTTAACAAATTCAGAAACCATTCTTCGCATTCGTTATGGCAGACAATTTCGACGTTGATGCAATTGATCGCGCCAGCGGTTATATCGTGGGGAGTACCAAGCAAGGCGTTCAGATCCGCGCTCCCCTGCTCAAACTGGAGCCGTACAAAGTTGCATTCGAGGTTTTTCAACTTTTACCGGAGCTGCGCGTCTCTCAGGCACTCGACAAATTCAAGATCCATATCGGGGATCAAATTATTTATGAAGGCCAAGCCGTCACCAGCAACCTGATTGAACTCGGTGCAAGCGTTGTTTGCGAGGCGACATTGGAGGATGCTTGGGTTGATGCTACGGGACGCACCAGTGCGCTCAGTAAACTGAAAGGTGGAGAATTGTTTGGAGAGTTCCTTGCCACGTGGGAGGCAAATTATCGCGTACGATCCGAATTCAAAGCAGCGGTCGCGGATCTGCAAACCTTTCTGGCCGATATGAAGCTATGGCTGGATCAGATTGAATTGGGATGTCGCCGGAGTCGTTCGCCGGAATCCATCATCAATACTGCGATGGAATTGGCTTCGCACACGGCGCCAGCGATCACCAATCTGTTTGAGAATTTTGAGCGCGCTTTGGCGGGAATCGATGGCGGACACACATCGGTTTACCAAAATTATGCCAAGCGACAATTGCATCGCTCGTTACTGTGTTCGCCATTTTTGCACCGCACATACACCAAGCCGCTGGGATATGCCGGGGATTATGAAATGGTGAATATGATTTGCCGAAATCCGTTTGAAGGCGAATCACTGTATGCCAAGCTCGTCAATCATTGGTTTATTCAACAACCGCCTGCTGAAGCGCACCGAAATCGAATCACGTTTTTGGTGGAGTGCTTGCACGAGGCGGTGCTTAAGGCCAAACGTCACGGGCGACAGGCGCGAATCATGAGCATCGGTTGTGGTCCGGCTCAAGAAGTCCAGCGATTCATCGCCGAAAGCGAGCTTTCCGATCAGACATACTTCCGCCTGGTGGATTTCAACGAAGAAACTGCGAACTATACGCAGAACATTCTCTCGAATCTGAAGCAACAACATCATCGTTCGGTCGAAATTGAGATGGTCCGGAAATCGGTTCATCAAATCCTGAAGCAGGCCGGACGCACCGCGGCGATCCCACCAGAAGATCAGTTCGATTTTGTCTATTGTGCCGGATTGTTTGATTACCTGACTGACCAGACGTGTCATCGTTTAACCAATATTCTTCACCAGCAGGTTCGTCCGGGCGGCATGTTTGTTTCTACCAATGTGGACATCTTCAATCCGCGAAGGTTGACGATGGATTACGTTATGGATTGGCATTTGATTTATCGCGACGGCCGGGGATTGGCAGCGTTGCGACCGGATGGAGTTGAATCGTGCGACGAGTCGGTGACGTCTGACGATACCGGCGTGAATATCTACTACACCTTGAGAAAACCGGAACGTGAACGAGCCAGCGCCAATAAATACTGACACTGTCCGGAGGGCGTTTCAGGAAAGCGAAGTTCCGCGTCGGCTGACTAATACGAAAGTCGGCTGTGCTCTGGTAGTGTTCTTGATGCCGGTGGGAAGTCTGTTGGATTTCTTTGTTTATCCGGAGAAAATATGGCAGTTCATGCAACTGCGCCTGATCTGCTCGGCGATTGCTGCGGCTATCTGGGGATTTCTGTTTACTGAGGGCGGTAAGCGCTGGTTGCGCTGGCTAAGCATCATCGTTCCGCTTCTGCCGGCTGCGTTTATTGCAGGAATGATCGCAGTGAAAGACGGTTTTGGTTCCCCTTATTATGCGGGAATCAATCTGGTCCTCCTGGCTGTTGGTGTCGTGCTCCACTGGTCCGTGACGGAAAGCGTCATCGCCGTGCTGATTGCATTGTTGATTTACATCATTGCAGGGATTGCGCACGGCTCACTTCCGCCGGTTCGCGATCTGGTTAATAATTTTTATTTCATCGTTCTGATGGATATTATCGTGGTCGTAGGAACCTACTTTCAATATCGCGCCCGCTATCGTGAGTTTGCTGCTCGATTTGAGTTGGATCAGAACAAACGGTTTCTCGAAATTTCAAACCAGAAGCTGGATGTTCAAAACAAAGAACTCGCTGACACGATTCAGAAACTGACCGAGGCTGAATCGCAATTGGTCCAATCGGAGAAGATGGCGTCGCTCGGTCGGATGAGCGCGGGTATCATTCACGAGATTAACAATCCGCTCAATTTCGCCACGACGGGATTGTTCACGTTACGCAAGAAAGCCAAATACGTCGCTCCCGAACAGCAGGAGGAATACAATGAAATCCTCAAAGACGTCGAAGATGGTATTGTCCGGGTGAAAAATATCGTGTCCGATCTGCGCACCTTTACGCATCCGGATACTGATAATCTTGACCAGGTGGATGCCACTGAGGCGGTGACATCAGCGTTACGCTTCCTCAGC
Source organism: uncultured Verrucomicrobiota bacterium (assembly GCA_937894935.1). Lineage (GTDB taxonomy): Bacteria > Verrucomicrobiota > Verrucomicrobiia > Limisphaerales > JADLHS01 > JADLHS01. Next base: position 10,705 of record CALAYC010000032.1, on the reverse strand, counting down.
AATGAAATGAAAGACAGAGTGACCGTCGAACAGAAGTTGGGCGAACAGGTCATTGTGCGTGCGAACAAGAACAAACTGATTCACGTGTTTGTGAACCTGCTGCAGAATTCTCTGGACGCGATGCGGAACAAGCAATTCGTCAACGGCGAGACTCCGACGGTGTGGATTGAGTGTGCTGAGAAGGATGCTGCGACTTGTCTGATTATCCGTGACAATGGCCCGGGCATTTCACGGGAACACGTTGACAAGATTTTTGATCCGTTTTACACCACGAAGGACGTCGGGGAAGGGATGGGATTGGGATTGAGTATCTGTTACCGGATCATGCAGGAGTGTGCCGGGAAAATTTCGGTGCGAACCGAGCCGGGCCAATTCTGTGAATTCACGCTGGAGTTCCCAAAGAAAAATTAACCGCTGCATTTTTAACGCATGGCCGCGACATTCGATTACAAGCAGTTTGCTGTCCTTTACGTGGACGATGAAGAGAAGTCGCTGAAAGGCTTCACGCGTGCCTTTGGCGACGAGTTTCGCATCTTGACGGCGAACAACGCCAAGGAGGGCGCCAGACTGATTTCCGAAAAAGGCAATGAAATCGGCGTGCTGATTACGGATCAGAAAATGCCCGGCGAAAGCGGGAATTGGCTTTTGCAGGAAGCGGCGCGAATGCAGCCGAACATCATCCGGATTCTTGCGACAGCTTACACGGATTTCAAAGATGCGGTTGCGGCCATCAATGACGGCGGGATTTTTCATTACGTCAATAAGCCGTGGGATCCGGCGCATTTGGAAGGGCAGCTGCGCCGGGCGATGGAATATTTCCTCACCCGTCGGGAGAACGAACAGCTTGCGAAGGAAAAGCTCGAAGCGCTGCGTAATCTGATGGTGGCGGATCGCCTCGTCAGTCTGGGCATGTTGACCGCCGGTTTAAGTCATCATATTCGCAATGCGCTGGTAACGGTGAAAACGTTCCTCGATCTCGCGCCGTCCATGATGCAGGAGGAAAAGAGTTCGCCCGGTCAGATCAAAAACACGGAATTCTGGACGGATTATCATAAAAACGTTCTCGGGCAGATTGAGAAAATCAACAATCTCCTCAAAGACCTGTGGGCTGCTTCCGAAAAACCTGCCACGCAGACGACGGAGCGAATCCAGCTCCACACGTTGGTCAATGAAACGGCTGCTGCTTTGACCAGCGCGCTGACCGCGAAACAAATCACGGTTCACAATAATATTCCGGCGGACTTGCCGGTGATTGTGGCGGAGCGCGATAAGTTTCATCGACTGTTTGAGCTGTTGCTCAAAGAAGAAATCGCCAGTCTGCCAGCCGGCAGCAACATTACATTCGCGGCGGAGTCCCTGGTGGAAAGTGGCAAAGAACTCGTGCGCGTGAAGATTTCAGATAACGGCCCGGGACTCCCGGCGGAAAAGCTGCAATGTCTGTTCGATCCGTTTATGGTGCGTGCCGACACGCCGTCGGAATACGGTATTCATCTGATGGGCTGCTTTTTCATCGTGCACCATCACGGCGGTCGGATTGAAGCGTCGAGTGAAGAAGGCAAAGGCACAACGTTCACATTGCACTTGCCGGTGTCGCCCGCGAAATCCCTGGATGAATTGAACAAAGGCCTGATCCAGAAATCCCGTCTCGCCGAGCAGGTTTGGGGCGGCGTGCGCCCCCAATCCTGAGATCAATCTTCCGAGAACAGGTATTCCAGCTCGGTCTTGGTAAGACTGCGCGCGAATCCTTCTTCGCCGAGTACGTCGGCAATCGTTTTCGCTTTGCTCTGCTGCAGTTCCCAGATTTTTTCTTCGACCGTGCCAGGCGCGATGAGGCGATACGCATTGACCGTGTTGGTTTGACCGATGCGATGTGAGCGATCGATCGCTTGCGCTTCCACCGCTGGATTCCACCACGGATCGTAAAGCACCACGTAACTGGCGTTGGTGAGATTCAAACCTGTGCCTGCCGCGCGCAAACTGAGGAGGAACACACCAGGGTTTGGGTCGTTCTGGAATGCATGCACGACTTCCTGACGATCTTTCGTCTGGCCGGTGAGAATGTGCGTGCTGATGTTGCGGGCGCGACATTCCTTTTCCAGCAATTGCAGCATCTGCACAAATTGCGAGAAGACAAGTACCTTCTGTCCGTCGTGAACCAGCGTGTCGAGTAATTCGAACAACGTCTCGGTTTTGCCGCTGGGCGAGTCGTTGCCGACCAATTGCGGGTGACAGCAAATCTGACGCAAACGTGTGAGCGCAGCGAGCACGTGCATCTTGCTCTTGTTGAGTCCCTGCTCGGCCACCGCTTGCATAATCTGGTCGCGGCTGCGACGCAGTTCGGCGAGGTAAAGTTTGCGTTGTTCTTCGCCAAGCGGACAATCGCGACGTTCCTCGATGCGCTCCGGCAAATCTTTCGCTACATGGCGTTTCAAGCGACGCAACAACAGCGGACGCAGCTTGGCAGATAACTGCCGACGCGCGATCCGTTGCGCGCTTTCGGCATTCTCGCCGCCTTTCGGTTCGTAGGTTTCGAGGAAATGTTCCTGCGTGCCGAGGTAACCCGGTTGGATGAAATCAACGATGCTCCACAAATCGAGCAAACGATTTTCCAGCGGCGTGCCGGTAAGCGCGAGTCGGCATTCGGATTTCAGTTGTTTAACTGATTGCGTGACTTGCGCGCCGGGATTCTTGATGAATTGCGCTTCATCGAGAATTACCGCGCGGAATGCGAACTTGTTCAATTCCTCAAGATCGCGACGCAGCAGCGCGTAGTTAGTGACAATAATGTCGTGTTCCGGAATCTGCTTCCGCAAATTGTGTCGCGCTGAACCGCTTTCCAGCACCAGCACCTTCAAGTCAGGAACAAACTTCTCAGCTTCGCGGCGCCAGTTGTGCAATACCGACGCCGGACAGATAACGAGCGAAGGTTTGGGATTCTTTTTATTGCGGTCTTTAAGCCACGCGAGCCAGGTGAGCGTTTGCAACGTTTTACCCAGGCCCATGTCGTCGGCAAGAATGCCGCCGAGTTTGATGGAGGCGAGGTGCGCGAGAAAATCGAAACCATCCTTTTGGTAAGGCCGCAATTCGGCTTTAACAATCGATGGAATCGTCGCGGAGGGAACGCCTTTGAAATTGCGCACGCGTTCGCGCAATGCCTTGGCTTCAGGCGAATCGGCGAAGCGGGTGAATTCCTCGTCGCTGAGATGCGCGACGTGTTCCATGCCGACTTTCTGTGGCGCAGCAATCAGGCCTTCCACACCAAGATCGGCCATTGCTTCGTGCGCATGTTGCACGGCGTCGGTATCGAGTTCGACCCAACCGGAGTTGGGCAACTTCACAAAGCGTCCGGTTGCGCTGGCGAGGCGTTCGAGGTCGGCCTTGCTCAACTTCATCCCTTCCGCTTCCCACTCGGCGGAAACGGAGAGCCAATCAATGCCGCTGCCTTTGACGATCAACTTCGGTTTGAGTCGGCGCGGATGGAGGAAGAGGCGATGGAATGCCGGGTTTCCGAGAAACTCGACACCTTCGGGACGACGTTGCCATGCGACCGCGAGTGTGCCGAGGCAGTTTTCATTTGCATCACCGACCCAAAGCCCGGGCTCAGGCGTAAACCAATCGAGTTGCTTGAGCCATTGCATCGCGGGTTCGATGCGCGGGTCGTCGAGAATCTCCGGTTTGTCGGTGGGACGCTTTTTGTTTTCGTTCGGTCGCCATTCCTGACCGGTCCAATACCACACGCTGCCGTCGCGCAAGCTTTTCGCGAGCAACCGCAGGCGCACGGTGTCGTCGAGCAATTCGAGAACAAATTGCGGCACGGCTTTGTGCGTTACGCAAAGTTGCTCCCAATCCACGCCATTGTTGCTCTGCGTGCGACGTAGATGCATGAGCAAACGATGACTCAACCGTCGCACGGGCACGGAAGGTTTGTCGGTCCAGTGTTCAATCACTGTGACCGGCGGTGCATTACGCAACAGGTAAAAAGTGTGACCGGCGAGAACCAGCGGTGGTTGCTGGTTGAAAAATTTTATGTCGGAAATCGAAACGTGATCGCCGGTCGGCAGCGTGAGGCGATGGGTGAATGAAAGTTCTTTGCTGCCGTTCTCGAGATGCGGATCGAGCGACGCAACCTGACCGTCAAATCGCAGCGCTTTTTCGCTGCCTTCGAGTTCAAGGCGATTCGTGTGTCCCCAGCGCGCGAGCCAGTGCAACAGTTCCGTGTCAGTCAACGTCAGCGTATCGTTGCCATCCTGACGTGTGCGATGCGTTTCAGCCAGCCAGGCGATGAAATCCCAGTCGGCAGGGGGAAAAAGTTCCTGTTCGTGAGCCGCGCGAGTTGCGAGATCAATGAGGTCGCGTAGGGTGCGAACTTTTTCGCCGGTGCGCGGCCGAAAGAGATGAAACTGCACGCCGAGGCGATAATGCGCGGGCTGATCTTCATCGCGTTCGGGTTTGCAAACTACACGCAGCGTCGCGCGGGGCGTATCGAGATGCGGTGTGGCCGGCGGGAACAGCCAGTTTTCCAGCGCCTGCACGAGCTTTTGTTCGTGCTCGGCGGCTTCGGCGCGCGCGAATCGATCCATGTTCGCGTGAGGCGAAAGTTCCGGCGGCATGGAACGTTTGGCGCGCAGGAACAGAAACGCCAATTCTTCAAGTCGCGCATTGCCGGTGGCAGCCAGCATTCGCGGCCACCAATCCGTCGCGGGGAAATCTTTGCGCGAGAGAGAAAGTTTTTCGAAATAATCTTCGAGCAACAACCACGAGCGTTGCGAATCGGGACAAGAGGCGAAGCTGCGGAGTAAATCTTCCCGCTCGGAGACGGCGTTTTTGGAATCGGATAATTCGCGGCGCAGATCGGCGAATGCGCCGTAAGTCTGCGAAAGAACTTTGTTGTTCGCGTCGTATTTTGAAGTGCTGCCGCCATGTCGCGACGCACCGTTGCCATTTTTTACTGCAGCTTTGGCCATCTCTGAATTACAACCCGTGTGTTAGGCTAACATCTCGCCACGGAACAGGGGCACCGGTCAATCACAATTAAAAAAATTTTGTGCCCAGTGCGGCGAATTCTTACGCTTTGCTCAGAAATTTCATGAGTTCACCTGCACCGAATTCCACTACTTCTTCCCGAAATCACCCGATCGACATGCATGTTCATGTCGTCGGCAACGGTTCCGGTGGTTCAGGATGTTGGTTGCGCGTTACGGGTTTGCATCGGCCGTTGGCTGCGTTGATGCTTCGACATGTTGGTCTGCCTAGTAACGCGATGCGCGGTGATTTGGAAGGAATGTTGGTGGAGCGATTGTTGGCGATGATCCGTTCCTCATCGCTTCGCGCAGCGGTGATTCTCGCGCAAGATGATGTTCACGATGAGAATGGCAAAGTCATGCCTGGTGTCGGCTCATTTTATGTGCCGAATGATTACGTATTGGCGTTGGCAAAGAAACATCCTGAGTTTTTGCCGGCGGTTTCGATTCATCCAGCGCGACCGGATGCCATTGAAGAACTGGATCGGTGTATCGCCGCAGGTGCGGTGATGATGAAGTGCCTGCCGAACTGCCAGAACATTGATTGCAGTAATCCGCGTCTGACGAAATTCTGGGAGCGCATGGCAGAGGCAAAATTGCCGCTGCTCGCTCACACTGGTGGTGAACATACGTTGCCGGTGGTGCGACATGATTTTGCTGATCCGCGCCGGTTAAAGTTGCCGTTGGAGATTGGAGTGACGGTCATCGCAGCGCACAGTGCGACGAAAAGTGGTCTGAGGGATCCGGAATATTTCCATGTGTTTGCGGAACTGACGCAGCGGTATCCGAATCTTTATGGCGATACGAGCGCTTTCAACGTTCCGTTGCGCGGACGACATGTGCGCAAATGTCTGGTCGAGCCGTTGGCTTCGCGAATGTTGCACGGGAGCGATTTTCCGGTGCCGGTGAATGGATTATGGGCATGGCTGCGGGGATTTGTGAGTTGGAAGGCGTACCGACAGGCGCATCGAACAGATAATATTCTAGAGCGTGATTATCAGTTGAAATTGGCGATGGGTTTTAAAGCGGAGAAATTTGCGCGTGTGGCGAATTTGTTGCCGAACGAACTGAATGGCGCGGCGGAATCTCGTCGTTTCGGTACACAAAAACCGGGCCAAACAGTCAGAGGGTGACCGAGAGGCCCGGGGAATTTTCGAATTGGTACTTCAGTAGGTATCCGGAGACATCCGAATTGCGCTTGTACCGAGCACAAAACGGAAAACCTAAAAACCTAATAAATTCCTCAAAGAGCAATTGCAGGTGCGTTCCAGACAGTCCTGCTTACTGGCGACAGTAAATCATAGCACTTAATTCCTGTCAAACGCTCTCTCAAAGGTATAAGTGAAATATTTTAAAAATCCGGCTTTGCCGCGTCGCCCTAATAAAAAACGGGCGAATCCGAAGATTCGCCCGTTTCTGAATCTGCTATTAACGAATTATTCGCCCTTGGCTTCGTCAGCCGCGTCAAACGCATGCTGCAGTGCCACAAGGTCTTCGCCGGGTTTGAGCGCGTCGAGAACGGCTTGTTCCGCTTTCAACTGCTCTGGCGAATAGTTGGCCGCCTTGATGGACAAACCGATTCGACGGTCAGCGCGATCAATCTTGATTACGCGGGCCGTAACGTCCTGGCCGACTTTGAGCACGTTCTTGATCTTGTCCACGCGTTCTTCGCTGATTTGCGAGATGTGCACGAGACCGTCAATGTCATGCTTGAGGCCGACGAACGCACCGAAGCTCGCGAGCTTGGTAACCTGTCCGGTAACGAGATCGCCAACTTTGTAGAGTTCGTCGATCTTGTCCCACGGATCCTGGCTGAGTTGCTTGACGCCAACGGCAATGCGTTGATTGGCCTTGTCCACTTCGAGCACCTGAGCTTCGACTTCGTCGCCCTTCTTGAACACTTCGCTCGGGTGATTGATTTTGCGTGTCCACGAAATGTCGGACACGTGGATCATGCCGTCCAAACCTTCTTCCAACTCAATGAACGCACCGTAGCTGGTGAGGTTGCGAATCTTGCCTTTGACACGGGTTCCCGGCGGATACTTCTGCTCGGCCGTGTCCCACGGGTTGGATTCCAATTGGCGAACGCCCAATGAAATCTTCTGTTCGTCGCGATTGATACCAAGCACCACCGCTTCGAGTTCCTGATCCTGCTTGAGCACGTCGCTCGGCTTGGCCACACGCTTGGTCCAGGACAATTCGGTGACGTGCACGAGACCTTCGACACCGGGTTCGAGTTCCACGAACGCACCGTACGGCACGAGGTTGACGACCTTGCCTTTGACTTTGGTGCCGACCGGATACTTCGCTTCGATATCGGCCCACGGATTGGCCATCTTCTGCTTGAGACCGAGGCTGACGCGTTCCTTTTCTTTGTTCACGTCGAGCACAACCACGTCGAGGTCCTGACCGACCTTGAGCACTTCGGACGGGTGGCCGACGCGACCCCAGCTCATGTCGGTGATGTGCAGCAAACCATCGATACCATTGAGGTCGATGAACGCACCGAAATCGGTGATGTTCTTGACCGTGCCCTTGCGGATATCGCCAGGCACCATTTCGGCCAGCAATTTCTGGCGGCGTTCGGCGCGTTCGGCTTCGATCAATTCGCGGCGCGAGAGAACGATGTTCTGCCGCTCCTGATTGATCTTAACGACTTTGAAATCATAAACGTTGCCCACGTATTGCGTGAGGTTCTTGGGCGTGACGACGTCGATTTGCGACGCTGGCAGGAACGCTTCGACACCGATGTTGACGACCAGACCACCTTTGACGACGGATTTGACTTTGCCGGAAATGCGGCCGCCTTCGTTGCAGATGGAGAGAATTTTCTCCCAGTTCTGCTTAAATTCCGCTTTTTCCTTGGAGAGGACGACCATGCCGTCCTTGTCTTCCAATTTTTCGATGAGGACGTCCACTTCATCGCCGACTTTGACTGCTTTAATGTCGTCGAATTCGTTTCCGGGGATGACGCCTTCACTCTTGTAACCGATGTCCACCAAAGCTTCTTTGGCGCGGACTTCGATAACGCGACCTTTTACAATTTCGCCGGCAGCAAAGCGGGTAGTGCTGTGCTTCAGCGCTTCTTCCATCGTGAGCATAATATTTCTGCGAACGGACTGATTGGGGCTTGATCGGGCGAAAAGACGTGCCCGGTGAAGCTCCATTGCCTAACGGACTGACCGACGTTGCGGGGCAACGGAGGTTGAAGGTTAGGTTGTTTCGTTAACTTTTCTTTTCTCAGCCTTAATGAACGACCCGCACACGCGGCGTTCAGGCAGAGTGCAGAGTAGCAGCGAAGCCCTGTTTTGCAAGCATTTTGGGCGAGGTCGTTTTGTCATCCCAAAATCACAGTCGCACCGGAATGTTGCGTTGAGCCAAAAACTGTTTCACATCGCCGACCGTGTAAGTTCCAAAGTGAAAAATGCTCGCGGCGAGAACGGCATCCGCTTTGCCCTCCAAAAGCACTTCCGCCATGTGCTCCAACTTACCCGCGCCGCCACTGGCCACTACCGGCACGCCTACGGATTCACTGATACGACGCGTTATTTCGAGATCAAACCCCGCTTTCGTTCCGTCGGCATCAATCGAATTCAGCACAATCTCACCCGCACCCAGGGAAACCGCTTTCTTTGCCCATTCAATCGCATCCAATCCCGTATCTTTTCGGCCACCGTGTGAAAATACGCCCCATTTATCAACGCCGGGTGCGAGCCGTTTTGCGTCAATGGAAACCACAATGCATTGGCTGCCGAATTTTTCTGCGCCTTGTCGGATTAGATCAGGATTGGCGAGCGCGCTGGAGTTGATGCTGATTTTGTCCGCCCCGGCGCGCAGCATCGTGTACATGTCATCCACTGATTTTATCCCGCCGCCGACGGTGAGCGGCATGAAACATTGATCCGCCACGCGTTCAATCACGTCCACCATCGTGCCACGACCATGCGCTGTGGCCGTGATGTCGAAGAACACCATTTCATCCGCCCCTTGTTCGTTGTAACGCAGCGCCAGTTCCACCGGATCGCCGACATTGCGCAGGCCACCCTTTTCGGCGACGCCAAATTGCACGCCGCGGGTGACTTGCCCGTCATGGACATCGAGGCAGGGAATGACACGTTTCGCCATCATCGCGTCGTATTGAACTGGCATCGGCGGCGCGAATCAACCAATTAGCAGCCCTCGTTGTCAGGTGGCTTCCGCATTTTGGGGGTGGAGCGCCGGTCTCCGACCCGACGCGGAGCGCAGTTGTGTCGTAGATCAGCCGCAGCACTCACTACCGAGGGAAAATGAAGACAGGATTAACAAGATTTTGTTTTGGAATCCCTATCGGTTAATCCTGTAAATCTTGTTAATCCTGTCTTCATGCTGGCTCCGGAGTTGCGGCGACTGGTGCGCTGCACCGTCGCGGTCCTGACGCAACATTTTCACCATGCGCCAGACCGTCTGAGTTTCAATCCGCGCTCCGGTTGTGAGACCGAAGCGACAGCATGTCACGCCGCGCGGCGGCATGTTTGCAACGTTTCAATCCGCGCTCCGGTTGTGAGACCGGAGCGACTTTTTCATCCGGGTGATTGACGAGCAAGGCTACGCGTTTCAATCCGCGCTCCGGTTGTGAGACCGGAGCGACATTCCGATTTTTGTTGGGATCGAGCGCGTTTTGATAGTTTCAATCCGCGCTCCGGTTGTGAGACCGGAGCGACATTTGCCACGACTCACCATCAAGGCGAGCCCCAAGTTTCAATCCGCGCTCCGGTTGTGAGACCGGAGCGACAGTTCCACGCTGGGCAATCCGTGACCCATATCAGCGTTTCAATCCGCGCTCCGGTTGTGAGACCGGAGCGACTTGTCGAGCTTAGCGACAAAGACTACACGCCCGAAGTTTCAATCCGCGCTCCGGTTGTGAGACCGGAGCGACAAAACAACTGCTCTGGTTCCGGTGGAAATCAGCAACGTTTCAATCCGCGCTCCGGTTGTGAGACCGGAGCGACCCGGAATGTTTGCCGACTGTGCGGTCTGAGTCGTTGTTTCAATCCGCGCTCCGGTTGTGAGACCGGAGCGACTCAGGCGCGCATGTATCACTTTAAGGGTGTCCTTGTTTCAATCCGCGCTCCGGTTGTGAGACCGGAGCGACGCAACCCGCCGTTCACAGGTGAGGCGCGAGTTCCAGTTTCAATCCGCGCTCCGGTTGTGAGACCGGAGCGACTTACTGGGTCTCGCTCATTCGCCCTCCGCTTCGTGTTTCAATCCGCGCTCCGGTTGTGAGACCGGAGCGACCCTCAAAATGATACTGACCAGTGGCTGCCATACATGTTTCAATCCGCGCTCCGGTTGTGAGACCGGAGCGACCCGTCGTCACAAACAAAACTGTGACGGTTTTTGAGTTTCAATCCGCGCTCCGGTTGTGAGACCGGAGCGACTCGTCGTCTGCCCGTTGACCATCGGGCAGTAAAATGTTTCAATCCGCGCTCCGGTTGTGAGACCGGAGCGACCCACTCGCTCGCCTTGCGCGGGCGCGAAAATATTGTTTCAATCCGCGCTCCGGTTGTGAGACCGGAGCGACTGGTGAGCGCAAGACGCACCCGCCGTTGCGCTCTGTTTCAATCCGCGCTCCGGTTGTGAGACCGGAGCGACTTGTTTTTCTTCCTCGCTGCGTGGCAACCATTCCGTTTCAATCCGCGCTCCGG
>CALAYC010000031.1 GCA_937894935.1 uncultured Verrucomicrobiota bacterium | reverse complement strand
GCGAAATGCGCGTGGAACCTCGCCATGCACCCGCGTAAAGGCGAGCCGCATCCGGCTGACTTGGACGAAGCGCGTCGGATCTGGCGGCAACGATTGCGAAGTGAGTATTTACAGGAAAAGATTGCCAAATATGCGGCGAAGAAAAAAGCCGAGCGCAGCGCCGCCAGCAAAACCAATTCAGTGGCGAAGGTCGAAGAAACGGTGAAAACCGCGTCGGAAACGACCAAAGCCGATGAAAACTCCGAAGCGGAGCAGAAGACCGAAGTTGCCGCAGCCGCGCCGAAAAAGACGGAAGCTGAAGAGATTGTTGAAACGCTGACGCGCCGCTACACGCGTAATTCCAGTTTCTATCGGGACATGGATCAGCAGGACGTGTTGGAGCTTTACCTGACATCGCTCGCGCACGTTTACGATCCGCATACCGATTATTTCAATCCGCGCCAGGCAGAGAATTTCGCCATCGGCATGAATCTGACGCTGTATGGCATCGGCGCGGTGTTGCAATCGGACATGGAAGGTTATTGCAAAATCCATGAACTCAAACCAGGCCCGGCGTTGAAGAGCGGAAAGATTAAACCCGGTGACCGCATTGTGGCGGTTGCGCAAAGCAATGGTCCGCCCGTGGACGTGGTGGACATGAATTTGAACAAAGTTGTGCAGTTGGTGCGCGGTCCGAAAGGCAGCGAAGTGCGTCTAACTATTCTGCCTGCCGGCAGCACCACGGATCGCAAGGAAGTCACGCTTATCCGCGAAGAAATCAAACTCGATGATCAGGCGGCCAAGGCCAAGATTATTGATTTTCCTGCTGCCGACGGCACGGTGCGCATCGGCGTCATTGATTTGCCGACGTTCTATGTCCCGATGGATACTGGTGCAGGCAGCCGCGCCAGCGAAGATTCAGCGCATTACACGTCCAAGGATGTGGCGCGTTTGTTGGAAAAACTGAAAGCCGAAAACGTTCAGGGCGTAATTCTTGATTTACGCCGCAACGGCGGTGGTTCGCTGGAAGAATGCGTGAAGTTGACGGGCTTGTTTATTAAAGATGGGCCGGTCGTGCAGGTGGCTGGTCCCCGCGGGCTGCCATTCATTGACGAGGACAAAGACCCGCGCATCCAATACGACGGACCGCTGATTGTATTGACGAGCAAGTTCAGCGCTTCGGCGTCGGAAATTCTGGCGGGTGCGTTGCAGGATTATAACCGCGCGTTAATCGTCGGGGATATGTCCACGCATGGTAAAGGCACGGTGCAACAGCTTAATCCGCTGCGCATCTGGATTGGCGAAGACATCATGACCAACAACCCCGGGACGCTGAAGATCACCAAGGCGAAGTTCTATCGTGCCAGCGGCGCTTCAACGCAGTTGAAAGGTGTGATGTCGGACATTGTATTGCCATCGAAATGGAATCACGCGAAAGACATCGGCGAAGAAGCCTACGAATCGGCGTTGCCGTGGGATACTCTTCCGAGCGCGCGGTTTGAGAAGTTCGACATGGTGCAGCCGTTTTTGCCGGAGTTGTTGCGGCGCTCCAGCGATCGCGTCGCGACGAATCAGGAGTTTGTTTATATCCGTGAGGACATCGAGCAGTTCCGCAAATATCAGGCGTTGAATTCGGTTTCTTTGAACGAAGCGCAACGCATCAAGGAGTGGGAAGAGAACGATGCCCGGGAGCGCGCGCGAATTCAGGAGCGTCGTCAGCGTAACGCGCCTGAACCGGTGGTTTACGAGGTCACGCTCAAAGATGTGGATAAACCCGGCCTGCCTGCTCCGGTCGCAAAGACAAATACCGTCGCCTCGGTGGAGGGGGCGGCAATTGATGTCACCGCTGAGTTGTCCGATGAAGAAGAAATTCCTTCGGTTGATGCCACGCTGGAGGAGACGCAGCGGATAATGGTGGATTACATCCACCTGTTGAACCAAAAAGGCCTCGCTTCCAAAACCCGTTAAATTATTGCGCCGTATGAAAAAGGTGCTCGTTGGTTGTGCTGTGATGGGGTTGCTCGTCCCCGCCGTATTTGGCCAGGGGGCGCAAGCGGATCAGGTGAAGCGTCGCGCGAAAGAAACCGCGAATCAGAACAACGTCCGCCAAGGCGTTCCATCTCCGGCGCAAACTCAGCCCCGGCCCGCCGCTCCGGCGGTCGCACCAGCCGCGCCGGCTGCGCATCAGTCCGGAAGCAGCGTGACGCAGGTGCAAACGCTGGCGGCGTTGAAGAATGATTTAGGGAAGTTTAAATCAGGCAGTACGCCGACGGCGGAACAGAAGCAACTGTTCTCTGTTCACCTCACTCAAGCGGCGCGTGGCAAAAAGCCATCGTCAGTGACAGTGCAAAAGCTGGTAGATTCGCTGACGGCAGCGTTGGCCGAAGCTTCGTTGACGTCGGAACAACAGGTGCGCCTCGCGCAAAATCTCGACGGGGTGTTCAACGCGAAAAGTTTTTCCGCCACAAATTTTGAAAAACTCATTTCCGATACGCAGGCGATTCTGGAAGTCGGTTCGGTGAAGCGCGCGACTGCGGTGGCAGTGGCGGCAGACTTGAAAGCAGTCGGCGCGGAAATTCGTCGCTGAAAAGCTATGAGTGTGCCGTTGCAAGTGAAGTGTCCGACCTGTCGTAAATTAGGCCCATGGTTCGAAGGGAAATATGGTCCGTTTTGTTCGCATCGTTGCAAGTTGGTGGACCTGGGCAAATGGTTTGCGGAAGAACACGCCGTCAGCACGCCGTTGCGACCCGAGCATCTGGAGGAATACGCGGACCTGCCTCCGGGCGAACATTTGGACAAACCGGATTCGCCGTAATGCTGGTTGGCGCTGACCAGCCTGCGGGAAAACAATGGCTATGAAACGGATTTTCATTTTATGCCTGATAACGCTGGCGTTCGCCATTTCGCTGCGCGCCCAGACCGGATCCAAACCCATGAATTCCACCAATCAAATTGAACTGGCTACGCTCGGTGGCGGCTGTTTCTGGTGCACTGAAGCGGTGTTTCAAATGCTGCCGGGAGTCAAATCTGTCACCAGTGGTTACGCGGGCGGGCACGTGGAGAATCCTACTTACAAACAGGTGTGCGAAGGTAACACCGGTCATGCGGAGGTAATCCAGATTGCTTTTGATCCCACGAAAGTTTCCTACGAAACCGTCCTCGAAACTTTTTGGGAAGCGCACGATCCAACGACGCTGAATCGGCAAGGGAACGATGTCGGAACGCAGTATCGTTCCACCATCATGTATCACAGCCCGGAGCAGAAAGTGGCGGCGGAAAAATCAAAAGCCGCCGCGCAGAAGAAGTTTGATCGTCCGATTGTGACGGAGATTGTGCCGCTGAAAAAATTTTATCCGGCGGAAGATTATCACCAGGACTATTACCGCCAGAATCCGCAAGCAGGCTATTGTCGGGTGGTGATCAAGCCCAAGGTGGAAAAGTTCGAGAAGAAATTTCAGGGTAAATCGGACAAATAAAAAACCCGCTCGCGTTTCCGCCAGCGGGTTAAATGATGCAGAGCCTTCTTACTTCTCGGCCAGGATCTTCGCGCGTTGGGTGTGATATTCCAGCGGCGTAATGGCATCGGCCCGATAGCGTCGCAGAAGTTCCGCCAGACGTTCTTCCTTTGAACCCACCAACGGTGCGGTCACTTTCGCCGTCGGAATCGTCGTTGGCGGCGGCGTGGTGGCGACCGGTGGCGTGACCGTTGCGGGTTTTGCCGCAGGAGTCGTTGTGGCAACGGATTTTTCCGGAGCAGCCGGAGCAGCGGGTTGTGTCGGCGTCGGTTTGACCGGCTTCACTACGACGGGCGTGGAGGTCGGTTGTTCCACAGCGAGTTGTTGGCGCAAAGCATCGCGCAAACGTGCCGCTTCTTTGTCATCATTGGTCTCCGGCACTTCGGAAAAAACAGTCTTAGAGGAAGATTTCACCGGTTTTGCAGTCGTGGTCGGTTGAGCCGCCGGAGCCGGGTCGGGTTGGCGCGGAACGGGGACAACCTGAGTTGTCGGCGGACGGGTCGCAGCCGGTTTAGCGGGAGCGGGTTGCGCCTGAGGCGGGGCAGGAGCAGGCGTGGCGGTCGCACTGTTCAACTGCTCCATCTGGCGGCGCAGCGCTTCGCGCATCTTTGCCTCGGCCTCCGTATCGGGGGCGGCGACGGTGCTTTGTGCTCCGGCAAGAACGGCAAGCACCGTCAGTACAACGTAAAATTTCGTGGTCTGCATGCGATGTTACTTACGGGAAATCGCGCCGCCGTGCAACAGCTTTCCCGGATGTCAAGCCGCCGAAATCCGCGCCAATCGCCGCCAAATCGGCGGAATAGGATACCACAAAATCGAGCGCAGCAGCACGTTACGAACTTGTGCCCGTGAGATTTTTACCCGTCGCGTGCCGTCCAACACGGGTTCGGCTCGCAGGCGGTCCAGGGTTTCCGCACCGATGAGAACGGGCCACGCGCAAGCAAGCCTCACACGCACCTGTCCAGCGGGCATGGCAGTTGTATAACGCCATCCGGCGGCCAGATGTGCGGTGGCCTGTTCCAGATAGCGATTGTAGAGAGGGCGAAAATTCGGTTCGGTGCTGATTTGCAGCAAATCAGCGGGAGCGAGGCCAGCCGGGCGCAATTGATCTAATGGAAAATAGCAGCGGCCCTTCCGCAGATCTGCCGGCACATCGCGCAGGATGTTCACGAGTTGCAACCCTTTGCCGAAACGGATTCCGTCGGCCAGAAATTTTGCGTCATTCAGGTGTGCGCGCGGAAACAGATTACGGCGACAAAGTTGCGTCCAGAATTTACCGACGCACCCGGCGACGCGATACGTGTAGTCATCAAGTTCGGCCTCGTTCTGAAGCGCAATGATGTTGTCTCCTGTCGCGGTGCCGAATCGCTGCAAATCCAGTTCTTGCCCGCTGGTGATTGTGTCGAGCACTTCTCGCACGAGCGCCAACTCATCGGCATCCAACTTCTTTAGCGCGGCCAAAGCTTCTTCCGAAGTTTCGAGTAGCGTGCGTTCGGCGGGTAATCCTTGGTGTCGCGCGAGTTCGCCGAAGTTAAGCGGGTCATTTGTTTTTCCGAGAATTCTTGCGCGTAGCTGTTGTAATGCATCGAGTCGCTGAGCTGTCGGGACAATTTCCGTGTCGGCAATCGTATCGGTCGTGCGCGCCAACAGATACGCCAGGCTGATAGGAAAACGCACGCGCGCCGGCAGCACGCGCAGGGTCAGGTAAAATGACCGCGACGTCTGTTTCAGCAATTCGTTCAGGCCGGGATGCGCCATCAACTTGCCTTGCTTTTGAGTCGGTGTGCGAAACTGCTGACGCGAACGACCGCTCGCTTGTGCACGCCGCGCGCAATCAATTCCTGACCGTCACGCGCTTCAATCTGAAAATCCACGAATCGTCCGGCGCTGCCGATGACTCGTGCTGTCGCCGTCACTGATGCGCCCACTGGCGTTGGGGCGAGATGGCGCAATTCAATTTCCACACCGACGCTGCGTTCGTCCGCTTCGAGAAACGGTGCGATGGTCTGACGCGCGGTGCGTTCGAGAATGCCGATGAGATTCGGCGTGCTGAGCACGGCCGGCATTCCGTCGGTGGCGAACTCGATACAAAGTTGTTCCGTGACGGTAAATTTCGTCTCTCCTGTTGTGCCGATGCGCGGAGCGGATTTCATTCTGTTGGCGCTCAGCGTAGCGATTGGGCGCGAAAACAGCAGCTCTTTTCATCTTTTGCGATACCGTGCGCGTGCACCGCAACACACGTAAGCTGCACAAATGAAACATTTACTTTCAGTCGCCAGCTTTTAGAGTTTTCCCTCGTTTTTGGGAATCCTTGAACCCTCATTTGAATTGAATTTATGGCCGCTGATACGTCCGTTGTAAAACCTGTCGAAGCACCTCCGTTGTCTCCGCTTAATCTCAAGTCGCGCCTCGCGCCGACACCAAAAGCCGCGCCGAAATATTCCGTGAAAGTGAAAAATGCGGCGGGCGAAGAAGTAGTTCTGGCCGACCCGCGCGCGACGCGTGCCTTGGTAGCGTTGATGGATGTGCACGCAGTGGTCGGCGGCGCCGCTTGTCACTGGGGTGGCCCGGCGGCATTTGCGGAAATGAACGCGGCGATTCACGGCATCATGTTCGCCACAAAGGGGCGCGAATGGTACGAGGCGTACAATTACGTCAATGATGCCGGTCACGCGGAGAATGGCATTTATGCGTTGCGCGCGTTGTACGGCTTCGATGGCATGACGTTCGACACGCTGAAAGGTTTTCGCAGCATCGCCAGCAAACTGACGGGGCACGGTGAATCGCATCTCAACCCCGAAGGCGTACTCGTGAGCAACGGTCCGCTCGGGTCGTCGTTGCCGCAGGCACAAGGACTCGCCATCGCGGACAAAGTGGCGAAGCGCGATCGCGTGACAATCTGCGTGGTGTCCGATGGTGCGAGCATGGAAGGCGAAGCCAAGGAAGCGTTCGCGGCGATTCCCGGTCTCGCGGCGAAAGATCGCGTGAATCCGTTTGTGCTGCTGATTTCCGACAATGACACGAAGCTCTCGGGTCGCATCACGAAAGATTCGTTCAGTATGCAGCCGTCGTTTGCCGCAATGCCTGCGCTCGGCTGGAACGTCATCAATGTTCCCAACGGCAATAATTTGCAGGAGGTTTATCTCGCGATTGAAAAGGCCATTGCCACCGCAAAAGCCAACCCGAAGCAGCCGGTTTGTGTCTTGTGTAAAACCGTCAAAGGTTACGGCATCAAAGCCACCGAGGAAAATTCGGCGGGCGGTCACGGTTTTCCGCTCGCGAACGGCGAGAAGATCGTGGATTGGATGACGGAACTGTTCCAAGGCGACACCGTTCCGGATGAATTGATGAATTGGGCGAAGTCGCTCCGGGCGGATTGGGAAAAGAAGGAAGCCGACAAGAAAGCTAAAGCTGAAGCTGCGGCCAAAGCCGGGACGCCCGCGCCGGTGAAACCGAAAACGGACAAAGTGCAGGCCGGTCTCGCTCGCGCGGCGGTGAAAGCGGCACAGGAAGGTTTGCCGGTTTATTCGATTTCCTCCGACGTGCAAGGCTCAACCGGCATCAGCTTGTTCCAGAAAAGTTTTCCGGATCGCTACGTGGAAGTCGGCATTGCCGAAGCGAACATGGTCAGCGTGGGCGCCGGGTTTTCGAAAGCCGGGTTCATTCCGGTCGTGGATACGTTCGGACAATTCGGCGTCACCAAAGGTAATCTGCCGCTCACGATGGCGGCGTTATCGCAAGCGCCGGTCATCGCGATGTTCTCGCACGTCGGTTTTCAGGACGCAGCCGACGGCGCATCGCATCAGGCAACGACGTATTTCGCCGCGACGTGTGCGATTCCGCATACGGTTGTGATTGCTCCGAGTTGTGCGGACGAAGCGGAATCCTTGATGTATCAGGCGATCAAGCAATTTGCTGCCGATCGCGCTGCTGGCAAAGACGGTAACAGCTACATCTTCTTCGTCGGTCGCGAAAATTATCCGCTCACATGGATCGAAGGCGCGAAGTATCCGTGGGGTAAAGCGCAGGTGTTGTCGCAAGGCAACGACGTGGTGCTGATCGGTTGCGGCGTGCTGGTGAACAAGGCCATCGAAGCAGGCAAATTACTCGCGGCGAAAGGCGTCAAAGCCACTGTGATTAACAATCCGTTCATCAATCAGGTGGACATCGATACCATCGGTGCGGCGGTGAAAGCGGCGAATGGCAAAGTCGTCACGATTGAAGATCATCAGGTAATCGGCGGCATGGGCGCGCAAGTGTCACACGCACTTGCGACGGCTGGAATCGCGCACACGATGAAGTCGCTGGGCATTCAGAATGAATTCGGTCAGTCCGCTTATCTCGCGGAGCAACTTTACGAGAAGCACGGCCTGACGGCGCCGAAGATGGCGGAAGCCGCGCTGGCGTTATTGGGTAAGTAAACCGGCAATACTTTCACTCCCCGCGCTTCCACCGAGGCGTGGGGATTTTTATTTCGCAGCGAACGGCGGATTCAGTCTGTATAAATCCAGCCTTTGCCCGGCACGTATTCGCGGCTGCCGGAGTGGCTGGATTTGCAACCGCTGACCGCCATGGCGAGGGTTGCCATCAGGATAAGCACGACAATTTTTCTCATGGGGAAACTTTAAACGCGTTTGTCATGGCGGCAAGTCTGGTGCATGTTTTTCCGCGACACGAGCCATGCCCGGGAACGCCAAGTATCTCAAAGGCCAGTTGTTGTTGGACAGCGGCGAGCTGACCGGTTCGTTCTTTCAACGCACCGTGCTCCTCATTTGCCAGCATGATGCCGAAGGCGCTTTCGGACTGGTGCTGAATCGCGCGACCGGCAGCAAGGCGGGCGATATGATCGTCGCGGATCTGCCAGACGTAATCAAAGAGCAGCAGTTATTTGTCGGCGGTCCGGTGCAACCCACGGCGCTGAGTTTTCTCCACACGGACAGTTTTCTTCCCGATGCCACGGTGATGCCGAATCTGAGTATGGGGCACTCGCTCGACACGTTGTTGGAGATTGGCGAATCCTTTTCGCCAACGCGAAAAATCAAGCTCTTCGCGGGTTACGCCGGCTGGAGTCCGGGACAGTTGGAAAGTGAGATGGAACGCAAAGCCTGGCTGACCTATCCAGCGTCGCTCGATCTCATCTTTGATACGCCGCCGGAAAAACTCTGGCAGACGGTGTTACGCAGCAAAGGCGGTTGGAAAAATCGCATCCTGGCGCAATCGCCGGAAGACTTGTCTTGGAACTGACCGAAGCGCGCGTCAGTTTGCGCCGGCGATCGGCGTGACAATTTTCGCCGCAAACTCCCTCGCGTCAGCTCGCACTTGAAGAACATTTCCGACAGCGTTGGATTCCCGTCGCACGTAACCGAGCGCAACTCCGCATTTCAATTCCGGTGAAAAGGCTACGCTTGTGAGGTGGCCGACTTCCTTACCGTCGTGAAACAATTTGTCGCCGCGCTTTGGCAGGTTCTGCACATCGGTGGAGATGTGGAGCGCGCGCAATTCACGATTCACATGCCCCATGCTGTGGATACGATTGAGCACTTCCTGACCGATGTAGCAACCTTTGCTGTAGCTGATGGCGCGGTTTTCGATGCCGCATTCGCTCGCGAGATGGGATTCATCCATGTCCACACCGAATCGCGGAATTCCCGCTTCAATGCGTGCGATTTCGAACGCGTCCCAACCACACGCCGATCCGCCAACCGATTTAACTGCCGTCAGGAGTTCGTTCACCGCCGTTTCTAATGCCGCGTTGGGAACGAAAATGTCATAGCCCACGCTGCCGACTCGCGCGTGATTCGCCACATACCAATCGCCCGTAGTTGCATCTGCAATCGACACAATTGTGAGCGGCTTATCCGGCAAGCGGTCAAACCGTCCGATGCTTTGCAAGACCACTGCCGCCTTCGGACCTTGCACGCTCAACAATCCGTAATGCGGTGCAACGTCCACGACCTGCACATCGTCCGCGACGATGTATTTGTTCAGTCGCTCGCTCACCAGTGCGGTTAAGCCGGATTCGAAATCCAACAGCAGTTCCTCCTGAAGATTGAAGATGTTGAGGTCGCTCTGCATTTTGCCTTTGGCGGTCGTCAGCGCCGCGTAGCAACCTTCGCCGCCGCGCAACCGTTTCACGTCGTTCGTGACCTGGCCGTGAAGAAAGCGAATGCGGTCTGCGCCGATGAGACACACGCGACTGCGAAAGCTGAAATCGAGCAGGCCGACCGATTGTTTCAAGGC
The DNA here is from genome assembly GCA_937894935.1 of uncultured Verrucomicrobiota bacterium. GTDB lineage: Bacteria > Verrucomicrobiota > Verrucomicrobiia > Limisphaerales > JADLHS01 > JADLHS01. The sequence continues at coordinate 20,582 of CALAYC010000031.1, read as the reverse complement.
GGCATACTCTGCTGTTGCGTCGCCATAATGAACCACAACCTCCTGACCGTTGACGGATTGGAACGTCGCAGATTGCGCGTGATGAAATTCGTGTAGCGTCAATGACACAGATTCGCTCACAGGTACTTTATTTCAACCGACGACGCGCATTTGCACGGCATCAATGATTTGGTCGCCGGACAAAATCGAGCCGATGATTACCGCCGTCTGGCCTTTTTTGAGCTGACCTTGTTCAATCATGAGGCGCAGGGCAGTTTCGATGGTGTTTTGCGGATTGATCAAATCAAACGGAATCACCATGGGAATTACGCCCCAACTCAGCGTGAGACCTCGCGCTACGGCGTCGCGAGCGCACAGGCCGTAAACCTTGGAATGATGCGGGCGCAACCAGCCGGCATACCGCGCCATGCTGCCGTGACGCGTGAACACCAGAATCGCATCCGCTTTCAGTTCGTTCGCCATCACGACCGCGCTTTTGACGACTTTCTGGCGCGTTTGCGTGAGTTCGGCCTGATCGTAAAAATTCGCGCCGCCGCTGCGTTCGATGCGTTGTGCGATCCGATTGAACACCTCGATACATTTCAACGGATACTTGCCCACGGTCGTTTCGCCGCTGAGCATGATGGCGTCTGCCTGTTCATAAACGGCGTTGGCCACGTCCGTTACTTCCGCGCGAGTGGGCATCGGCGAATCAATCATGCTTTCGAGCATGTGCGTGGCGACAATGACCGGTTTGCCGACGCGCAAACAGGTTTTCACAATGCGTCGCTGGACGATGGGTAATTCTTCGTAAGGAATTTCAATTCCCAGATCGCCGCGCGCCACCATGATGCCGTCTGCTTCGCTGACGATGGCTTCGAGATTTTTCACCGCTTCCTGATCTTCGATTTTAGCGACCACGAGCGGCCGATGCTTGGCATCGTTGAAAAGTTCTTTCAACTGGAGCAGATCGCGAGCTTCGCGCACGAATGACAACGCGATGAAATCCACTTCCAATTCCAGCCCCAGTTTCACGTCATCAATGTCTTTGGCGGTAAGTGCCGGGAGGCTGACTTTCACGCCGGGCAGATTGATATGGCGACGACTGCCAAGGGTGCCGGCGGTGAGAACTTCGCAACCGACGCGATTGCCGGACTTGGAAAGCACCTTCATTTCAATCGCGCCATTGTCCACGAGGACAACGTCGCCCACGTTGATGTCGTTGATGAAGTTGGCGTAATTCACGTCCACGGAGTGTTCTTCTTCGCTGCGTTCGCCGCGTACGGTGAGCGTGAACTTCTGGCCCGGCTTCAGATCCATCGGTACGGAAAGGTCGCCGGTGCGAATCGCCGGTCCTTGCGTATCCATGAGAATGCCGATGTGTTTTTGTCGTTGCGCCGAATTTTGTCGAATCGCCGCAACCACACCGCGCACCCAGTCGTGCGGCGCATGGGACATGTTCAACCGGAAGATGTTTACGCCCGCGTCGATCAACGAACCAATCATTTCAGGGGAACTGGTGGCAGGACCGAGCGTGGCTACAATTTTGGTTTTTCTCATGAATTTGGTGTCGGGACTGAGGTCGCCCGCGTGGTGATTTGCGGAATCCGGGCGCGTCGCACAAGTAAATTCAAACCTGATAATTGCCGTCGCTGTTTCATCGCTTGGTGCGGACCGGCTAAAAACCCAATGCAGACGCAACGATGTGCTTTATGGTGGCAATAAATCGAGCCGCTGCATCTCCGCCCGATATCCGCAGCGAAAATCAGGGTAGATAAGCTGAAAATCAAGTTCCGCGCGCAGTTTGCGATTCGTCACTCGTTTATTGGTCAACCCGCGTTTCCGCGGCGCGGCTTCCGCTTCAGAGATAACCGGCGGCAGGGGCCGCTTCAGCGTTGCGGCCAGCCACTCAAAAAAGTCCAACTGCCGCACGGGTTCGTTATCTGCGACATTGTAAATTTCACCGGCGCGTCCGCGTTCCAAAGTCGTAATGATTGCCCGAACGAGATCATCACGATGAATCATATTCAAGAATCGCGCGCCAGCTCCCTCAATGCGCGCTTCACCGCGCAGAAATTGTTTCAGCAGATAACCACGGTCCGGACCGTAGATGCCGGCGACGCGGAGAACGCTCGCGGCAAAATTTTTCTCGCGCCCTGCCGTCAGCAACAGTTTTTCCGTTTCAACCAGAACTTGAGCTGTTTCGGTGACAGGCTCGGCGGGGCTGGTTTCGTCCACCAGCGAACCATCGTTCTGTCCATAAACGCCCGTGCTGCTGGTGTAAACTATGCGAGGAAATTTTCCATCACTACTTCGCTTGGGGGTGAGCCACGCGATGAGGTTCTGCATTCCTTCGAAATAGAGCCGTCGGTAATTCGTGACGTCTCCGCCTCCGGAAGCGACGCAGTTAACGACCCAGTCAAAGTCGCGTGGCAAATTCTGAAGTGAATCGGGTTGAGTTAAATCCGCGTGAAGCGGAGTAACGCCAGCGGCTTTGAGTTGGGCGTCAGCGGTGGCTGAGCGGCGTAAGCCGAATACCTCATGTCGATGGCGCGCCAATTCCAGCGCCAGCGGCAGACCGACGTAACCACATCCGACCACCAGCGCGCGCATGGTCAATCCTTCGTAATGGCGCGCAACTCTGCTTCGAGTTGTTGGCGGAATTGTTCGCGCTCGGTTTCTGAGGCTTCGCGCGGCACGCGAACGACTTTACCGGTCACAATGTCGCAGCGCGTAAACGGCAACGGGATTTGAAAGCGATCCCAGCTCTTGAGCTTAATTTTCCAGCGCAGGTGATATGACACCGGCACGATGGTGAGACCGGTCAGTTGCGCGGTGGCAATGACCCCGTCGCGTACTGTGTAGCACGGACCGCGCGGTCCGTCCGGCGTAATCGCGAGATCGAAACCGCGCTCGCCCCAGGTGACGAGTTCACGCAACGCCTGCGCGCCGCGTCGCGACGAAGAACCGCGCACGGGTTCAACGTTAAACAATTCCAGAATGCGCGCGAGTAATCCGCCGTCTTTGCTGGCGCTGACGAGACCGGCGAGTTTGCGCTCCGGCTGATACCGACGCACAAACTTTTCATACAACATGAGCGCAAGGCCGAGGCGATTGTGCCACGTCGCGAAAATGATGGTTTCTTTGGGCGCGCCGCCGAAAAAGCCGGAACGATCATCGAGGCGATAACGAATCGTGGCGCCGATGCTGCGAACGATCAGCCAGACCAGCCGTGCGACGATGCGTTGATGCCATTTGGCACGATGCGGAATGACCACGCCGGATTTCGGTTTGGCCGTCGGACGAGCGGTGGAATCATTCACGCTGGCGGCAGCGGTGTTGATGGACGAATCGCTATGCAAGGGTGATGGAGTTTGCTCGGGCGCGGCCATTTTCATCCCTTTTTCAATGCGGCCCGCACCAATTCTTCCACGCTCGCTGTGTCGCCTAGCATCGCTTGCGCGGCCCGAACGGATTCGTGTGCTTCCGGTTGCTTGAAGCCTAGCGCCATTAACGCGAGCACGGCGTCGTTCACTTTTTGATCGGACGTCGATAATGTGCGCGCCGCACTTGATGCCTCCCATGCGCCCGCTTCGCCGATTTTATCGCGCAATTCTACAACGATGCGCTCAGCGGTTTTTTTTCCTACGCCAGAAATCTGCGAGAGCGATTTAACATCGCCGTTGGCTACCGCGCCGCGGAAGGCCACCGGATTCATCCCGCTCAAAACATTCAGCGCAATCTTCGGTCCGATGCCGCTCACAGTGTTGATCAGCAAACGGAACAACTCTCGCTCCGCTGCCGTCATAAAACCGTAGAGCACATGCGCGTCTTCGCGTACCGCGAGATGCGTGAGTAATTTCACCTCGCCGCCCGGTTGTGGGAGTTTGTCGAAGGACGACAACGGAATCAGCACGTCGTAACCGACGCCATTGACATCGACCGTTACTTGCGTCGGCAACGCGTCCACCAATTTACCGTGAAGAAACGAAATCATATTAGTTGCCGCGTCGTTAAATCGTCTTTTGCTTCGTCAGGCTGAAGCGGCTGCGTTCAAAATTCTGCGCCTGAGCCAATGCGAGCGCCAGCGCATCGGCAGCGTCGGCCGCCGGTAATTCCGGCAAGCGCAACATTCGTTGCACCATTTTCGCCACCGCCAGTTTTTGCGCCGCGCCGTAACCGACAATCGCCTGTTTCACTTTGCGGGGCGCGATTTCGTAAATGTCCAAACCCGCTTCGCCTAACACCGCCAATGCCGCGCCACGCGCTTCCCCCATCACGATGGCGGTTTTCAGATTCTGGGCAAAGAAAAGACCCTCCACCGCGCAGATGGTCGGTTGGAATTGACGCACCACATCACGCAACGTTTGGGCGATATGCGCTAAGCAACGTGAGTGTGGCCAGTCCTTGGGACAGGAAATCGTTCCATGCGCGCGGGCGACCAGGTCCGGCTTGGTCACTTCAATGACGCCGAAACCCGTGCCGCGGAGCGACGGATCAAGACCGAGAATCACGCGGTGGGTGGCAGGTCGCGATGCTGCAGCGGAGGCTGGCGCGGGCGTGGCGGAGCGCGATTTGCGCCCGTTCACGCGCGCGGACATTTCATTGAATTGCTGCAGGGTGATACCCACTCCGGCACTGTGCCAACGAAGCTTCGCGCGCAAAAGGAGAAAACCGCTTTAGCTACCTAAGGTTTTGTAAAATTACGTGGAAGCGGTTTCAAAATTCGTAGCCGCCGAGGTAACGAGGCGGATGCGTGGGTGAAGTTCGGGAGTTTCCGCCTCCTTACGTTAGCGGCTACAGCAGGGCAGAATTTTGAAACTCGTTAGAGCCAATCCAGTTTCCCGATGAAATCCGTGGCCATTTCGGCGACTGCTTCGGACTTGATGGGAATGTATTTGCCGGTGGCTTCGACGAGTTTTGCGCCGGCGAGAGATTGGACTTCGCCTTTCGCATCGAGGATGCGGTTTTTGCGATTGGTCACCAGTTTGCTGGTCACGATGACTTCCTGACCGGGAGACAACGGCTGGAGATATCGCACGGTCAATTCAGCGCAGTAGGCGAACCGTTGTGTCGCCACTGCGCACGCCCAGACCATGATCTCGTCCAGCACAGTTGCGGTGACGCCGCCATGCACAACGCCTTTGAAACCGATGTGTTCCGGTCGCGGCGTAAAGCGGGTTGTCACCACGTTGCCGTCAGTTTGAAAGCGAAGCTTGAGACCGTGCGGATTCGATTCGCCACAGACAAAGCAAGAGTGCGTATGCGGTAACTCCTTCATGCGTACGAACAAAATTTATCGGCCTGCTTTCGCGCCAATTTTTTCGAGAAACGGTTCGATGGAGCGCGGGCGGCCTAAAAATTTCTCAATGCTTTCGTTCACATCGCGAGAATCGCCGGGCGCATAAATTTCTTGGCGCATCCGCAAACCGACTTTCACATCGAAGTAACCATCCGGCGACTGTTCAAACACCGTGGCCAGATCGGCCGCGATGGCGTCCGCCCACGCGTAACCGTAATAACCGGCGTCGTAACCGCTGAAGTGACCGAAGTAGCAGAGGAAGGCCGTTCCTTCCGGCAGCGGCAAAAACGTTTCGCTCAATACGCGCTGAGAAAGCGGCAACGCCTGATTTGCATTGGCATCAGTGATGGTGGTGTGCAAAAGCAGGTCCATCAGGCCGAAGGAAATTTGCCGGCGATAATGACAGCCGTAGATGGCGTATTTCGAGGCTTTGAGTTGATCGAGAATTTCCGGCGGAATTTTCTTGGAAGGATCGCGATAATCCGCAGCAAAGCTGTCCAACACTGCTTTATCCCACACCCAGTTCTCTAACATCTGCGACGGCGCTTCGACGAAATCGCGCGGCACACTCGTGCCGGAAAAGCGCGCGTGATGGGCGCGCGTCAACAGGCCGTGCATCGCATGACCGAATTCGTGAAACAAGGTTTCAACGGAATCATGATCCAGTAGCGAAGGTTTGTCCGCTGTTGGTGGGGTGAAATTGCACACGAGCGCGACCACCGGACGTTGATACGTTCCATCGGCGAGGCGTTTGCCATCAATCAACGGAAACATGGCGAAGTGATGGTATTTTCCTTCGCGCGGGAACAGGTCGAGATAGAAAAAGCCGAGCGGCTCGGAAGTTTTGGCGTCGCTCACGGCCCACAATTGCAGATCGTCCACCCATTTGAATGGCGCTGTAACGCGCTCAAACTTCAGTCCGAAGATGCGCTGATAAATGGCGAACATGCCGTTCAACGTGCGGTCGAGCGGAAAGAAATTGCGCAACTGCTCGCTGTCCACGTTGTATTTGGTTTTCTTGAGTTGCTCGGCGTAATAGCGCCAATCCCAGATGTGGATCTTTGCGTTGGGATCGCCGGTTTCGGCAACTTTGAGTTTTCGAAACTCCTCGAGTTCGGCCTCCATCTTCGGTTGCAATCCGTCCCGCAGCCGTTCCTCAAAATCAATCGCTGTCGCGCCATTCTTCGCCATCTTCACTTCCAACTGATAATCCGCCCAATTCGCATAACCGAGTTTGGTCGCAATCTGATGACGCAACGCGAGCATCTTCTCGACGAGCGGCGTGTTTGCTTCTTTGGCGAGGGTATCGTGTTCCAGCAGGCAACGCTGCCGCACCGCTTCGCTCTTCACATGTTCCAGCACGGCGAGATATTGCCAGGTGACGTTCAGTTGAATGCTGTATTCGTCGTCGCCGACTTTGACGCCGGGCGCGGTCAATAAACTCTCCGGCGCTCCGTCAAGCTCAGCGCGAGTGAACGAAATGCGCTTTTGCGCTTTGGTGATATTGCTGTCGAAATCGGTGCTGACGGCGGAAAGTTCTTTGCGCAGCTTTTCCACTTCGTCGCGTTGCGGTTTCGGCAAACTGAGGCCAGCGCGGCGATAATCGCGCAGCATTTCTTCCAATAACTTCGCGTCTTCACCCGTCAACTTCGGATTCGTATCGGCGAATGCTTTGACGGCGCGATACACGTCTTCGCGATACTCCAGACTGACGGCCCATTCCTGCAATCGCTTCACGGCTTCCGTTGCTGCGTCGCGCAAGGCGGCGTCGGGACTGGTTTCCTTGATGAGATATATGCGATTGAACGCGAGGCTGACTTGCGCGCCATTGTCATCCAGCGCGCGAATGGTGTTGGCGAAAGTCACCTGATTCGGTTGCAACGCGCCGATGCGATCCAACGCGGCATTGGCCTCGGCCATCGTTTTGTCAGCCGTGGCCGCGATTTCTGCCGGTGTCGTTTCAAACACCGGTAGCGCGAGGCGATTTTTGAACTCCGTTCCGGCCCGCTGAAAATCAGCGAGAGATTTCTCGGGCGCGGCGGAGGGTTCAATGGAACGAGAAGAATATTCAGTAGGGGTGGAGCAGGAGGCAACCATAAGAGCAACGAGGACAGACCAGCAAATGCGTTGACCGTACATAGGCCGCACACTAGCTGCGCCGCCCATGGCCAGCAAGCCATTTGGACTTGTTGTTCTTCGCCTTGGATGACTGAGGACGGCCACAAGAACGAGGCAAAACGGTTCTTCACCCACATGCTTGTGCGGCGGGCGACTAAAACTCCAAACGTGACAGCGTCCGCGCAACTTCCGACACTGCGGCGTCGCGCGCTGATGCCATTACTCGAAATCAAAAATCTGCAACTCGACTTTGTCACCGCCGAAGGTCGCGCCCGGGCCGTGGACGGCGTATCACTCTCGCTCGAAGCGGGTGAAACGGTTTGTCTCGTCGGAGAAAGCGGCTGCGGCAAAAGCGTGACCGCGCAATCTATCGCCCGATTGGTCCCGACTCCGCCCGCAGATTATGTTGGTGGCGAGATTTTGTTGAACGGTCGCGATGTTTTGAAAATGTCGCCGAAGGAACTGCAGTCCATTCGCGGCGGCGTAGTGAGTTACATTTTTCAAGAGCCGGGCGCGTCGCTGAATCCGGTCTTCCGCGTCGGCGCGCAAATCAAAGAAGCGTTGAAGCTGCATCAACCGCACAAAGCCACCGATGCCGAAGTGATTCGCCTGTTGAAACTGGTGGGCATTCCGGCGCCGCAAGCGCGACTGAAAAATTATCCGTATGAAATGTCCGGCGGGATGTTGCAACGCGTCATGATTGCGATGGCGTTGGCGAGTGAACCGAAATTACTGGTGGCTGATGAACCGACTACTGCGCTCGATGTGACGATTCAGGCACAAATCATGGATTTGTTGCGCGACCTCAAGCAGCGCCTCGGCATGGCAATTTTGTTGATTACGCACAATCTTGGCATCGTCGGCGACATCGCGGATCGCGTTGCGGTGATGTATGCGGGACAGATTGTGGAACTCGCACCGGCGCGCGATTTGCTGAAACGGCCACGGCATCCCTACACGCAGGCATTGATGGCGAGCGTGCCGCGATTAAGCGGAGATGCGAAACGCTTGAATGCCATTCCTGGTAACGTGCCGCGTATCGGCCAATTTCCTCCCGGCTGCCGATTCGCGCCACGCTGTGCGCGAGCGATTGAGTCGTGTAAAGCGACCGCGCCCGCATTGTTGGAAGTGGAATCGCGGCGCTGGGTGCGATGTCCGCTTTGGAATGACGCTCGGGCTTCGTCGGCAGCAGTTGCGGAAGCGGAGCGGCGCTGAATTTAATTCGCTTGCGATTGCTTGCGCGCCTGTTCGTTTTTCGCGCGCTGTTCAGCAAAAAACGTTTGTAACAACGTGCGACATTCTTCTTCGCGCACACCGCGCGTAACGTCGCAGCGATGATTCAACGTCGGAAATTGCAACAGATTCATCGCACCTCCTGCGGCGCCGGCTTTGGGATCGCCGACGCCGAAGACCACCCGTTTGAATCGCACATGGACGATTGCGCCCGCGCACATGGGGCAAGGTTCTTTGGTGACGTAGAGCGTGCAATCGTTCAATCGCCAATCGCCTACCGCTTCTTCGGCCTGTGTGATGGCGATCATTTCTGCGTGCGCGGTGGCGTCTTTGAGCAGTTCAACCTGATTGAACGCTCGCGCGATGATGCGGCTCTCGCGCACGACCACAGCGCCGATGGGAACTTCCTCCGCTTCGTAGGCTCGCATGGCCTGTCGCAGCGCTTCGCCCATGAAATAGTGATCGCTTTGCAGATCAATGATCGGCTCGTCCATGATTTGAGGCTAAATGCGAGGCTCGCCGGGCGATAGAAAAAATCTGCCTAAAGCACGGCGCGAAGATTTGCATTGCTGTGGTCGAGAGCGGTCGGTTTCCTGAGCGAAATGAAAATTGCGGTCGTCGGTTGTGGCGCGGTGGGAAGTTATTACGGCGCGATGTTGAGTCGCGACGGGCAGGACGTGCATTTCCTGTTGCGGTCGGATTACGAAGCGGTGCGGCGCAATGGCGTGAGCATCCGCAGTCCGAAAGGCGATTTCAACGCTCGTCCGCATGCGGCGCGAACGCCGGAGGAAATCGGTCCGTGCGATCTCGTGTTGATCGGACTGAAAACGACCGCGAACGATCAGTTTGCAAAATTTCTGCCGCCGTTGGTCGGAAAACACACGGCCGTGTTGACGTTGCAAAACGGCCTCGGGAATGAAGAGGCGTTGGCAGAGCTTTTTCCGGTGGAACAAATCCTCGGTGGATTATGTTTCGTGTGTTTGAACCGCATTGCGCCCGGGGTGATTCAACATCTCGATCACGGGATGATTATGCTCGGGGAGTTTCAGCGTTGGCCCGAACCGCGCACGCACGATATCGCCAGCATGTTTCGACACGCAGGGGTGGTTTGCAAAGTGGCTGACAATCTGGCGCGGGCGCATTGGGAAAAACTGGTTTGGAATATCCCGTTCAATGGCCTGGGGGTTGCCAGTGCAGCGGGATATGACGCGTTGTTATCGCCTGAAAAAGCGTCGTCAGCGCGCGAAAAATGTCTGACGACGGATCGCCTGCTTGATAGTGGCAAATGGGAAGCGTTGGTGCGGGAGCTGATGAACGAAGTGATCGGAGCAGCAAATGCGTTGGGGCACGGATTGGACGTGGCGTTAGCGGATAAAATGATTGAGCGCACGCGGACGATGGGCGCTTACAAAGCTTCAACGGTTCTGGATTTTGAATTCGGCCGCCCGCTGGAGTTGGAAAGTTTGTTTTTCACACCACTACGCCAGGCACAAGCGGCGGGTGTAGCAGTGCCGCGATTGAGCGCGCTCAGCGAGGTGTTGCGACAATTGAATCAATCCTGCAACGCCTGACGGCAGAGCTGAATTTTCAACAAAGCAGTTCGAAAATTTCGATTGGTTTTCGCGATCGCGATCTTTCTTCGACGATTCTTAAAACACTCCTGACATAGGGTTGTCAGTGGGCGGTTTTAAAGTCGTGCACATGAAAGTTGAACGTCGTGATTGGCGGCAATTGAGGCGAGCGCGCGGTTGTCGAGTTGGGTGGTTGCGTCGTGGCCGTCGAACAAAGTCCCGCCTGGTAGTCGGATGAAAATTTTTTAGAAAATTACCATTTCGTGTCCCAAATGAGCGGTTCGGTTCGTTGTAAAGTTGGCGGCGCGATGCGGTCGCGTCGCAAAATGACACTTATGAGATGAATTGAGCAGGGCAAAATAATTGTCCGATTTGCGAAACCTCAGTCGTCGTATTATCAAACAACAACCGACAAACACAATGAGCGCTACAAATAACAACGGATACATGCTGATTTTTCGAGGCACTGACTGGTACAAAGGTCTTTCGCCGGAACAAATGCAACAGGTCGCCGACAACTGGATGGCGTGGTTCAATCGCCTGAAAAACGAAGGCACGGCCATCGCCGGCAATCCGCTCGAGCCAGCGGGGAAAATTGTCGGAAAGAATCGCGTCGTTTCAGACGGGCCGTTCGTGGAATCGAAAGAAACAATTGGCGGTTATTTTCTACTGAAGGTGAACACGCTCGATGCCGCCGTGCAGATTGCGCAGGAATGTCCGGGTTTGCCGTATGGCATTCGCGTCGAAGTGCGGCCGGTGGCCGCAGAATGTCCGCTGGTGCAGGAAGTCGCCGAAAGAGCCCAACTGGCATCGGCATAAATTATCGCTCAATACTCAACCCAACTCAAACTGATTATGGCTACCTACATTGACGGATTTGTAATTCCCATTCCGAAAAAGAACATCGCCGCGTACACGCGTATCGCGAAGAAGGCGAGCAAGATTTGGAAAGAACACGGCGCGTTGGATTACAAAGAATGCGTCGGTGACGACCTCAACGTGAAGATGGTGACGCCGTTTCCGAAGGGCATTAAAAGCAAACCCAATGAGACGATTGTGTTTGCCTACATCGTTTATAAGTCGCGTAAGCATCGCGATCAGGTGAATGCGAAAGTGATGAAAGATCCGCGCATCAATGAAATGTGTGATCCGAAGGATATGCCGTTTGATTGCAAACGAATGATGTACGGCGGATTTAAGGCCATTGTGGAAATCTGAATTTAAAACTGAAAAAACGCGACGAAATCGCGAGATGGCAAACAATTCCTCGCTTCATTCGTCGCAACAATAATCCAACCACAATCAACTGACCCCAATATGAGTTCGACCCCGAAACCTGTTGTTCAGGCTTACCTGTGTTTTAACGGCAATTGCGAAGAAGCCGTTGAGTTTTATCGCCAGGCACTCGGCGCGGAAGTGGAAACGCTGATGCGCTTCAAAGACAGTCCGGAAGCGCCGCCGCCCGGACAGCTCGCGCCCGGTTATGAAAATAAAGTGATGCACACCAGTTTCCGCATCGGCCAGACGACGGTGATGGCATCCGACGGCTGTGGCACGGAGCCGACGAAGTTTCAGGGTTTTTCGCTGACGTTGGCGGTATTCACGGAAGCGGATGCGGACCGGTATTTTAACGCGTTGGCTGTTGGCGGCAAAGTTGTGATGCCGTTGAACAAAACGTTTTGGTCGCCGCGCTTCGGTATGCTGGAAGATAAATTTGGCGTCGGCTGGATGATTAACGTCGTTCCGCCAGAACAAAAATAATCATCTCTTCCATGACGACTAAAGCACAAGCCGCAGGAAAAGTAGCGAGTATCGTCGGTTGGATTCTGACGATTCTGCCGGTCGCGTTACTGCTCATGAGTGCGGCGATGAAGTTCGCCAAGCCGGCATCAGCGGTCGAAGGATTCGAACACCTGGGATTGGCTGAGAAATACGCCATGGGACTCGGCATCACGGAATTGATCTGCACGGTGCTGTTTGTGATTCCGCGCACTGCAGTGTTGGGCGCCATTCTGCTGACGGGCTATCTCGGCGGAGCGACGTTCGCGCATCTGCGCGTTGGCGATCCATTCATTATGCCGGTGCTGATTGGCGTGGTGATCTGGGCAGCGCTTTTTCTTCGCGACTCACGCTTGCGAGCTTTGATTCCGTTACGCCGTTGAGGTTATGAAAAAACTGACGACCTGTTTGTGGTTTGACGGCAACGCCGAAGCGGCGGTGAAGTTTTACAAATCCGTCTTCAAGAAGATGAAAGTTGGCAAGGTGGCGCGATACGATGCTGCCACAGCCAAAGCGACGGGACAAAAGGCCGGCTCGGTGATGACGATTGAGTTCGAGATCGAGGGACAACCTTTTGTCGCGTTGAACGGCGGCTGCGACTTTCGGTTTAACGAATCCATTTCTTTCATGGTGAACTGCAAGACGCAGGCAGAACTGGATTATTACTGGAAGAAACTGAGCGCGGGCGGAGAGGAGATTCAGTGTGGTTGGCTGAAAGACCGATTCGGGGTTTGCTGGCAAATCGTGCCGGCGGACTGGCGCAAGTGGGTCACCGGTAAAAATCCCGTGAAGAGGCAACGTTACATGACTGCGATGATGCAAATGGTGAAGCTGGACATTAAGGCGCTGAAATTGGCGGCCGAGGGGAAATAACCACGGAACTGGGCCAAAAGGCCCATTGAGATAAAGGTAGATTCCTGAAATAATTTTTGTTGACTAAACGGTCTAGTTCGTCGAGGCTCAACCTGACCTTGCCGGTGGCAGGGGTAGTAAAAGAGCCAAGATTGAATCATGGGCCGAGTAAGTGATGCCAAAGAAAGATTGATGACCAGCCTGACCGAGTTGATCTGGACGGGCTCGTTTGGCAGCACGACGATTGACCAGATTTGTGAGCGCGCGGGGGTGAAGAAAGGTTCGTTTTACCACTTCTTCGAGTCCAAAGCTGCGCTGGCGGAGGAAGCGGTGCGGACGGAATGGGAAAAGCATCGGGTAAACCTGGATGCAATCTTTTCTCCGGCGGTGCCGCCGTTGGAACGGATTCACCGGTATTGCGAGTTTGAGTATCGCGAACAGGTGAAGATCAAGCAGGAGCACGGGCATGTGCTGGGTTGTCCGCTCTGCACGCTGGGATCGGAAATTTCGACGCTGGAGACCCGTTTGCGTCGGATGGTGGACGAGATTATGGACCAGTCGCGGCGATATTTTGAAACGACGATCCGCGACGCGCATGCGGCGAAATTGATTTACGCACCGGATGCGGTGCTGAAGTCCAAAGCGGTTTATGCGTATGTGGAAGGATTGCTGACGCAAGCGCGGATTAAGGACGATGTAGAGATTTTGAAAGAAATGGAACGCGGCATTCTGGATATTCTGGGAGTGAACACTCCTGTGGCTGCCGCCTGAAAATTTTTTTGCCCGGAAACTTGTCTAGTTAGTCAACTATTGTCTGCAACCATGAATCGTGGTGCGAAATCAAAACGGCTGTGTCGGTTGCCTGTTGCGAGTCGGTAATGGATTCGTGCCGCGATTGTCCCCTGAACCCCTGAAACCTCGACATTGAACTATGAAAACGAATTCGGAGTCGTCACGTCAGAATGAAACAGAGAATCAGCCTGCGGTCGCCTCGGGCTGCGAACCGAACTCACTGACGAAACCCAACTGGGTCGCGCCCATCGTGCTCTTGATTGTGCTCGGATTGGTCGGCGGCTCGCTGGCCGCGTGGAAGGTTGATGCGATGCAAAAATCCAACGCCGCTGCGGAGAATCAACCGGAGCCGATGGAAGTCATCACGGTGGCAGTTGCGAAAGAAAAACAACATCGGCGCACGACGACGGCGATCGGCACTGTGGTGGCGTTGCGATCGGTGACATTGCGCAATGAATTGCCCGGCACGGTACGCGAAGTGGCGTTGACACCTGGTCAGATTGTTGAAGCAGGGACGCTGCTCGTGGCGTTGGACGTCTCCGTGGAAGAAGCGGAGTTGAAAGCGCAGGAAGCCGAAGCCGCGCTCGCAAAAAATCTGCTCGCGCGGTTGGAACGAGCGGTGGAAAGCAAGGCGACGTCGCAAATCGAAGTGGACCGCGCGCGCGCTCAACTCGACGTCGCACTCGCGCATATAGCCCGCATCAAAGCGGTCATCGCGCGTAAGACAATTCGCGCGCCGTTCCGCGCTCGGGTTGGCATCAGCGATGTTCACCTCGGTCAGTATCTCAACGAAGGAACATTGCTCACCACGTTGCAAGGTGTGGATGACGCAGCGCACGTGGACTTCGCGATTCCGCAACAGGTAGCCGAACAATTACAGGTCGGTGAGACGGTGGAAATTCTTGCCGGTGCAGACCGACCGGTCATTGCTGCGGAAGTTGTCGCCTTGGACGCGAAAGTTAATCCGGTGACGCGCAGCACGACCGTACGGGCGCGTGTGGCGGATGCCGAAAAAGTTCCGGCGCCGGGCGCTTCGGTTCGCGTTCGCGTTCCAGCCAGTGCGCCGATGGTTGCGGTGAGTGTTCCGGTCAGCGCATTGCGCAAAGGTCCGAGCGGCGATCATATCTTCGTTATCAAAGCTGACGAAAAAGGACAGCTTCGGGCGCAATCCCGTGTCACTCAGGCCGGACCGGTTCTCGGTGACGAAGTGTTATTGCTCTCCGGCGCGAAGCCGGGCGAACAGGTGGCGGCGCATGGTTCGTTCAAACTGCGCGATAACGTCCTCGTGTCCGTGCAGGAAACGAACCGTGTAGCGATGAAGTAACCATCGCTCTCACACAGCCTCATATCCCCAACTCCAAAAACGTAGAAAGGGCATTCTCATGCGCTCGATTACTGATGTTTTCATCAAACACCCCGTGTTGGCTATCGTGGTCAACCTCATCATTGTGCTGATTGGCTGGCGTGCGTTGACCACGTTGCCGATTCAGCAATATCCGAGCATCGAAAGTTCATCGGTGCTGATTACGACGGTTTACACCGGCGCGAGTGCGGAAACGGTGCGCGGGTTTCTGACGACGCCGATTGAGCGTGTCGTCTCAGCCATCAGCGGAGTGGATTACATCGAGTCCACCAGTCGCGCCGGCGTGAGCATCGTGACGGTGCGATTGAAGTTGAATCACAACAGCACGGATGCGTTGGCGGAAATCACCGCGCGCTTGCAACAGGTGCGCTCGGAATTGCCCGCCGAGGCCGAGCCGCCCATCGTTGAAGTACAACGCGCGGATCGGCCTTACGCATCGTTCTACATCAGCTTCTCATCGGACCAACGTGATGTGCCCGCGATTACCGATTGGTTGACGCGGACGTTGCAGCCGCAACTCGCCACGCTGGCCGGCGTGCAGCGCGTCAGTTTTGAAGGGGCGCGCCCGATCGCGATGCGCGTGTGGATTGATACCGACAAACTCTCCGCGCAAAACCTGTCACCGGGCGATGTTCACGCGGCGTTGCGGCGCAACAATTACCTCGCCGCGGTCGGTCAGACGAAAGGCAATCTCGTTCAGGTGAATCTGCTCGCGAATACGGACCTCCGCACGGTGGAAGATTTTCAGGACCTGATTGTGACCGAACGCGACGGCGCGATTGTGCGGTTGTCGGATGTTGCCACGGTGGAACTCGGCGCGGAAGAAGCCGAGTGGATTGCAAATTACGGCGAGCAGAAGGCGGTTTATCTCGGTGTCTGGCCGTTGCCGGGGTCGAATGAAATCGAAGTAGGCAATCGCTTGCTCGCGGAGATGGAGCGGATTCGTCCGACGCTGCCGGCGGACATTCAAATGGAACTCGCCTATGACGCGACGGTGTTCATGCGCGACGCGCTGAAGGAAATCAGCAAAACACTGGTGGAAACGATGCTCATCGTCGCGGTGGTGGTGTTCCTGTTCATGGGTTCGGTGCGTACGGCGATGGTGCCGCTCGTGGCGATGCCGGTGTCGCTGCTCGGCGCGGCAGTCGTGATGTTGGCGTTCGGCTTCAGCTTCAATCTGCTGACAATTCTCGCGATTGTGCTGTCGGTGGGATTGGTCGTGGACGACGCCATCGTGGTGGTAGAAAACGTCGAACGACACGTGCGCGAAGGAAAAACGCGTATTCAGGCGGCGTTGATCGGGGCGCGCGAATTGTTAGGCCCGGTGGTGGCGATGACGATTACGCTTGCGGCGGTTTACACGCCGATTGGTTTTCAAGGCGGATTAACCGGCACGCTGTTCCTTGAATTCGCCATCACGCTCGCGGCGGCAGTAGTGCTGTCGGGCTTCGTAGCGATCACGTTGTCGCCGGTGATGAGTTCGCGATTTGTGCATCCGCACGGCAAGGAAGGCAGGTTGACCACGCTGGTGAATCGCGGCTTCGATTGGTTGCGCGGCGTTTATGCGCGATTGCTTGATGGCGCGTTGGCAATGCGGTGGGCGGTGGTCGTCGCGGCATTGTTAGTTATGGTTGCGGCCTGGCCGTTGTATTCGCATTCGCGGCGGGAACTCGCGCCGGTGGAAGATCAAAGCCACATCAGTTTCTTCATGGAAGCCGCGCCGGATTCGACGCTCACGGCGACGCATCAACAATCGCTCGAAGCTGTGCGCATCGCGCAGAGTTTTCCGGAAGCGAAATTCATGTGGTCGCTCACCACGCATTGGGGCGGGTTCGGCGGCATGGTGACGAAGTATTGGAAAGACCGCGAACGTTCGACCGAAGCAATGTATGGCGAAGTGTACGGCGCGGTGTCGCAAGTGCCGGGATTGCGCGTGTTCCCGCGACTTGATCCGCCGTTGCCGACGCCGGGCCAATACGACGTCGAACTTGTGTTGCAAAGTGATTTGCCGTTGGAGGAATTGCTCGACCTCGCGCAAACGGTCGTCGGCGCCGGTTGGGCGAGCGGCAAGTTTCTTTACGTGGACACAGACCTGAAGATTGATCAACCCGAAGCGCGGGTGGTGTTGGATCGCGAACGTCTCGCGGATCTCGGTCTGGATCTCGCCACGGCCGGGCAGGAACTCGGGACGGTGCTCGGTGGCGCGTATGTGAACCGCTTCAATTACTTTGATCGCAGTTACAAAGTTATTCCGCAAATCGGCGATGAAAATCGCGCGACGGTTGGTCCGTTGCTCGATTTGAAAATCAAATCCCGCAGTGGTGAACTCGTGCCGGTGTCTGCGTTTACGCAGATCGAAACCAGCACGGCGCCGCGCTCGCTGAATCGGTTTCAACAGCGGAATGCGGTGCGCATTTTTGGCGGCGTGCAACCGGGCGTGACAAAGGAAGAAGGTTTGCGCGTGTTGGAAAACGCTGCGATGGCAGCGAAAGGTCCGAGTGTGGAAATCGATTACGCCGGGGAATCGCGGCAAATCCGGCGCGAAGGCGCGGCGTTGACGGTGACGCTCGGATTTGCGGTGGTGCTGATTTATCTCGTGCTCGCGGCGCAGTTCCGCAGCTTCCGCGATCCGTTGATTGTGTTGCTCGGTTCGGTGCCGTTGGCGATTTCCGGCGCGCTGATTTTCAGCTTCCTCGATCTGACGACGATCAACATCTATTCGCAGGTCGGGTTGATTACGCTGGTCGGATTGATCGCGAAGAACGGCATTTTGATTGTGGAATTCGCGAACACGTTGCAGGAACGCGGGCTGAGCAAAATGGCCGCGTTGCGCGAAGCCAGTCTAACGCGCTTGCGTCCGGTGTTGATGACATCGGCGGCGACGGTGTTCGGACATTTTCCGCTGGTGTTGGTGTCCGGTCCGGGCGCCGAAGCGCGTAACAGCATCGGCATCGTCCTGGTGACGGGCATGATCGTGGGCAGTGTGTTCACGCTGTTCGTTGTGCCGGTGTTTTATTCGTTGATTGCGGCAAACCATCAGAAAGTAGCGGAGGTCGAAGAAGAGGGAATCGAATCGGCAACCCCGGCGGTCGCACCGGTCGCGGCAGTGTGAATGAAGTGAGCAACAAATAAGGAAAGGACTCGATATGAATCAAAACTCTTTCGGCAGCATGGTTCGTAAATCATTCACCACGCCTCGGAACTCATCGCTCCGTTCGACGCTTCGGCAGAGTGGCCGAGACTGGACAATTGAGCGGACGAAGAAAAATCGGGTGAGCGAGATTTCCGTAACGAAAATTGTTTCATCGCTGCGGACGGTTTTCGCGACCGCGTTTCTTCCGCTCGTTGTCGCAGGTTGCGCGTCGGTCGGGCCGGATTACGAAAAGCCGACCACGGAAGCGCCGACGGAATTCAAAGCCGCGCAGCTCGGGAATTGGAAGGAAGGGCAACCGCTCGATCATCTGCCGAAAGGCGAATGGTGGAAAGTGTTTGGCGACGAAACGCTCGATGCTCTCGAAGCGAAAGCGCTCGCCGCGAATCAGGAATTGAAAGCGGCGTTCGCGGCGATGAATCAGGCGCGAGCGACAGCGCGAACTGCGCGGAGCGAATTCCTTCCGACGCTCGATGCGAATCCGGGATTCCGGCGCGAACGGTTTTCGCCGAATCAAGAACCCAGTTTCGGCAGCATCACAGCAAACACGTTTCAGATGCCGTTGGATTTGAGTTACGAAGTGGATTTGTGGGGACGCGTGCGGCGCAGTTTTGAAAGTGCGCGGGCGGAAGCGGCCGCGAGCGCCGCCGCGTTGCACAATATCCTGCTCACATTGCAGGCGGATGTAGCGCAGAATTATTTCAGTCTGCGCGCAATGGATGAAGAGATTGTGGTCGTGCAACGCACACTTGCGTTACGCCGTGAACAGGTGGACATCGTGCGCAGTCGATTCGATTCCGGTTTGGGCTCGCAACTCGACGTCGCGCGCGCGGAAACGGAACTCGCCACAGCAGAAGGCGACGTTGCGGCGCTGTTGCGGCGGCGCGCGGAATTGGAGAATGCGTTGGCGATTCTGGTCGGCGAATCGCCATCCACCTTCAAACTCGCGTCGCAAGCTCACGTGGATGCGCAGTGGAAAATCAAACCGCCGATTGTTCCCGCCGGATTGCCTTCGGAGTTGTTGGAACGGCGTCCGGATATTGCTGAAGCTGAGCGACAACTCGCCGCGGACAACGCGCGCATCGGCGTTGCGAAAGCGGCATTCTTTCCGGTTGTGCGACTGACGGCCTCGGGCGGTTATCTCAGTGCCGAAGCAGAAGACCTGTTTAATTGGGAAAGTCGCGTGTGGTCGTTCGGGCCGAGCGTTTCGTTGCCGATTTTTGCAGGCGGTCGTAACGCTGCAAATTTGCAACGCGCGCGAGATCGTTATGACGAATCGGTCGCGCGTTATCGGCAGCGCGTGCTCGTCGCCTTCGGTGAAGTGGAGAATGCGTTGGCGGGCATTCGTCTGCTGGAAGAACAGGCTGCGGCGCAACAACGCGCGGTGGAAAGCGCGAGTCGAGCGCATGAACTGGCCCGCGAGAGTTTCACCGTCGGCATCACGGATTATCTTGATGTGATTGATGCCGACCGTGCCGCGTTGCAAACGCATCGCGCCAATCTGCAACTGGCCGGGCAACGCTTGAATGCCGTCGTGCAATTAATCAAAGCGCTCGGTGGCGGATGGGATGCCGGCGAACACGTCGCTGCGAAGTAACAGCGCTGAAGCGCGGTTGGTTATTTTCCAGTTGAGCGGGCTGCGTGCAGCTTTATCAGCGCTCCGATTGCGGTATCCGCGGCTTTGAACGCAGTATCACCGCTCTGATTGACGCAGACGAGGATGGCGAAGTCGCGCTTCGGCGCGACCCAGACGACCGCGAAGTTCATGGTGTTATCGCCAGCGTGATTGAGCACTTTGCCGCCGCCCCAACTGCGTTCTGCGGTCAACCAGCCGAGCGCGTATTGATCGTCAAATGGCGCGGTGTGGAGTGTTTTATAACTGGCAGATTGCAGAAGCGCTTTTTCACCGCGCGCCCCGCGAAGTTGGTCCTGAATGAACTTCGCCCAATCCGTCATCGTACAATGCACGCGGCCAGCCGGGCCCATGACGGGAAGATTGTCCATGGTCGGACCATTGAGCTTCGTGGGTTCGCCGTCTTCAGTGTGCGGCCAGGGTTGGTCAATCTTGCCTGGCGTGCCCGTGCCGCCGAAGCCAGCGGAAGTCATGTGCAACGGCGTGAAGAGTTCGGCCTGAATTGCCTCTTCCCAGGAACGGTCGGTGATTTTTTCCACAATCGCCCCGGCGATGATGTAACCGAGATTTGAGTAAACCGCTTTGCTGCCGGGCGGCGATTGCGGTTTTTTGGCGAGTTCCTCGCGCACGGCGCGCAGGCGTAAGGCGCGCACATCGTCGCCGACAAATTTTTTCAGCTCAAGATTCGGCGGTAAACCGGCACGATGTGCGAGCAATTGCGTGACGGTCACAGCGCGAAAGTCCGCGTGCATTTCCGGTGCGAGGTCGGGAAAAATTTTGCCCAACGTGCTGTCCCATTTGAGCAGCTC
>CALAYC010000030.1 GCA_937894935.1 uncultured Verrucomicrobiota bacterium | reverse complement strand
GCCGGTTTAACTGCGCCCGCAACGCGGCCAACTCATTGAACGCGGCAACAATCTCCGCCGGTGCGGTGCTGTTCTTGACAGCCTGCTCGATGGCCGAAAAATCTTCGTCTTTCAAAATGGCAGACATGGCAAGGAAAATAGCCGTCCGCGGAAGCCAATGAAATCTCAAACTTTCTGACAGGTCAGTTGCAACTCATGCCTTTGCTTCAACAGTGCACTCAGTTACTCTGCTGACAAAGTCCAACTTGGGCATGAAAGTCCTTTACCTCGACGAATCGGGCGACCACAACCTGTCGGTCATTGACCCGCAGTATCCGCTGTTCGTCCTCGGAGGCATCGTCGTTGATCAAGAGTACGCCGAAGGCGAAATGGAACGCGAAGTCCGCGCGTTCAAACGTGAACTCTTTGGCCGCGAAGACATCATCCTCCATACCGCCGACATCACGCGCAACCGACTCGGCTTCGAGCGAATGATAGAGCCGGACTTCCGCGAACAGTTTTACCAAAAGCTGAATGTCCTTATGCGACGACTGCAATATCAGGTTGTGGCGTGTGTCATCCGAAAGGACGAACATCTCCGCGCTTATGGTGTCGCCGCACTTGATCCGTATCTGCTAAGTCTCGACGTGTTGGTGGAACGGTTCTGCATGGAAATTGGCGACGTGGCAGGTGGTGGAATCATCGTGGCCGAGCGACGCGGCCCGACACTTGATCACCAGCTTGAACTCGCGTGGTTGAATCTCAAAGTGCAAGGCACGCGCTTCATGCAGGCCAAGGCGATTGAGCGCCGCGTCTTTGGCTTGAACTTGCGCGACAAGACCGAAAACCTCGCCGCCTTGCAACTGGCTGACCTCGTCGTCACACCGATTGGCCGCTACGTTCTCGGCAAAATCATCAAAGAAGACTTTGAAATCGTGAAATCCAAATTCCGGCGCAACCAGAAGGGAGAATTCGAAGGCTACGGACTGGTGGTGCTTCCCAAAAAAGATTGAGGCCAGCGCCCGCTACGCAGTCGCCAGCCCACGCGAAGATAATCGGCCAACGTAGCCGCCGCGTCAAGCGGGGCTTTTGGCCCGCACCATTCACTTGAGCGGAATACCCTGCGACGCCGTGGAGACCACTTTCAGGGTGACAGGCCACGGGGATGATAACCGAATTGGAACTTTTCCGCAAAGATGCGAAGGCGAAATTACAGGTACAGAATTACTCCTTTACCAATGTCAAAATGACTTCTTCGCGCTTCCGTTTGTGAAGCGCTGCACCCGTCCCGCGTTTTCCAGGTGGCGGAAGATAGCGCGGCTTTCACGGGGCTTCGGCTTCGCTAAATCCCTTTCGCCGTTTCCCAAACGGCTCAAGTACGGTTAAACCGCTCGCGAGTCTTGCATTCTTTTGTGGCAATACGGTGCGTCACTCGGTTTTGTGCCTTCTCCCCCGTTCGAGGCGGAGAAGGTCACGCCTTTTTCTTCGCGTAATCGGCCAGTTGTCTTTCCAGTTCGGCGATGCGGGCGGCGAGTTTCTCCCGTTGCTCGCGGTGTTCGTCCATTTCCATTTTCGGAAACATTGACTCCGCGTAGTAAGGAAGATGTCCCGAAGTTGTATACATTTTTTCACGGGCCAGATGCGGTGTGCGGACGCGGACGTAGCCAGCGGCGAATTCCGTTTCCTTCGCCAGCTTTTCCAGTTCCTCGACGAGCACCGTGCCCTTGGGCAGCCACAACGGCATGCCCGGCCCGACGTATTCGGTGTCAATCGCGAACAGGCCCATCTCCGCGCCGATTTTGCGATGATCGCGCTTCTTCGCTTCCTCGATCATCTTCAGGTATTCTTCGAGCTGAGTCTTGTTCTTGAACGCCGTGCCGTAGATGCGCTGAAGCTGCGGGCCTTTTTCGTTGCCCTTGTAATACGCGGCGGCCACGCTCATGAGTTTGAACGCGCCGATGTTGCCGGTGCGCATCACGTGCGGTCCGGCGCAGAGGTCGATGAAATCTCCATTCTTGTAGTAGGAGATTGGTTCGCCTTCGGGAATCTGTTGGATGAGGTCGAGTTTGAATTTGCTTTCGTTGCCCGGACGTTCCGCGAGGCCGCCGAGGCGACCGGACTTCGCGTCGTTGATGGCCTGTTCGCGGCT
>CALAYC010000029.1 GCA_937894935.1 uncultured Verrucomicrobiota bacterium | reverse complement strand
GATTGCGCTGTTGGTGATTTGCGCGGGTTGTCTGGTGACGATTGCGCGCCGGGTGATTCGCATTGTGCAGGAGCTGGAGGCGAAATGATTTCAGATCGAGATTCGTTATATCATTTCCGGCAATCAGAGGACGGCTCGCTATGATGAAGGGATTCATGGTGTTTCTGGCGAAGCTGATCAGCGGCGCAAGTGCCCGTTGGGTGGGTTCGGTGCCGGAGCGGCGACAGCGGATTTATTTTGCCAATCACACCAGTAATCTCGATGCGCTGGTTTTGTGGGCGGTGTTGCCGGCGGAGATTCGGGCACTGACGCGACCGGTCGCCGCGCGCGATTACTGGAGCACAGGAATTCGTCGTTACATCGCGAATAAAATTTTTCACGCCATTCTGATTGAGCGGAAAAAACCGACGGCGCGCGATAATCCGATTGAGCAGATTCTGACCGCAATGGGGAACGATAAATCCATCATCATTTTTCCCGAAGGCGGACGGCAGACTGGCGACGCGCCGACGGAATTCAAAAGCGGTTTGTATCATCTCGCGCAGAAATGTCCGGACGCGGAACTTATCCCGGTGTTGATGGACAACCTGAATCGCATTTTGCCGAAAGGCGAAGTGTTGCCAGTGCCGTTGATCGGGCATGTGACGTTTGGTCCGCCAATGAAATTGTTGCCGGATGAAAGCAAACAGGCGTTTCTGGAACGCGCCCGGGCGGAAGTAATGCGATTGCACGATTTGTGAACCTTAAATTCGACCAGGAAATTTTATGGCTCGGCGGCGGCGTTTTTACGCTGTTGCTAGTGGCGACGGTGATCGGTCAGTGGCTGCGGTATCGTGTGAAAAGCGATAGCGGCCAGAAGACGATTCAGAATCTTAATGCGCGGACCAAGGCGTGGTGGTTCATGGTGGCGGTCTTTGCGTTGGCGATGGTGGCAGGGCGGGGCGGGACGGTAATTTTGTTCGGGCTGATTTCGTTTTTGGCGTTGCGGGAATTCATCACGCTGACGCCGACGCGATTGGGTGATCACCGCACGTTGTTCTGGGTGTTCTTCGTCATCACACCGTTGCAATACGTGCTGTTGTGGTACGACTGGTATGAGTTGTTCATCATTCTGATTCCGGTCTATGCGTTTTTGTTCGTGCCATTGCGCAGTGCGGTGGCGGGCGATTGCGAAAAGTTTCTGGAACGCACTGCGAAGATTCAATGGGGGCTGATGGTATGCGTGTATTGTGTGAGCCACGCGCCGGCGTTGCTGTTCCTGAACATTCCCGGCTACGAAGGTGAGAACGGGAAATTACTGTTTTACTTCATTTGCATCGTGCAGATCAGCGATGTGTTGCAATACGTGTGGGGGAAAACGTTGGGCCGACATAAAATTGCGCCGACGGTGAGTCCGAACAAAACGTGGGAAGGATTTATTGGTGGAATAGCGACGGCGGTCGCGATTGGTGCGGGCTTGTGGTGGGCGACGCCGTTCACGCCACTGCAATCGGCAGGAATGTCGTTGGCGATTACTTTGATGGGGTATGCAGGCGGGTTGGTGATGTCGGCCATCAAGCGCGATCGCGGGGTGAAAGATTACGGGACGTTGATTGAAGGTCACGGCGGCGTGATGGATCGGATTGATTCGATTTGCTTCGCCGCGCCGGTCTTCTTTCATTTAACGCGGTATTATTTTACGTGAAACCGGCCTGCTTTACTATTTTATGGGAACAGTTGGTGTTGTCATGCACGCTCGAAAGGAGAATTTAGCTGTTCAGTTGAAACCGTTGCTTGACGAATTGATCAATACGCATCGCTTTCGATTGGAACGCAAACTTTACCTGAGAGCACTAAGCGAGGTGGGAGAGTCAGAATGAAACCGCTTTCTTTCATGCTCATTGCGGGAGATCCGAGCGGCGATTTGCTCGCAGCGGAATTGGTGGCTGCTTTGCGTGCAAAAGTGGTGGCGCGGACGATTCACAATTCTGCTGATGTGCAACCGTTGCAAACAGCGCTCGCGCCGAAATTTTTTGGCGCAGGTGGACCGAAGATGGCGGCGGCGGGAGTGGAGCAAGTGTTCGATCTGACGCAGCATTCGGTGATTGGATTTGCGGAAGTGTTGAAGAATCTCGGGAAGTTCAAACGGCTGTTCAAGCAACTGCTGCGGGTGGCGCTGGAACGGCAGCCGGATGTCATCATCGGCGTGGATTACGGCGGGTTCAATTTGCGTTTCGCGAAAGCGATTCGAGCGGAAGCGCGGCGACGGCGAAAGTTGTTCGGCAATTGGAATCCGAAGATCGTGCAATTTGTGTCGCCGCAGGTGTGGGCATCGCGGGCGAGTCGGGCATTTACGTTGGCGGAGAATCACGATTTATTACTGAGCATTTTCCCGTTCGAAAAAGCGTGGTATGCGCAGCGCGTGCCGGGGTTGCGTGTGGAATTTGTGGGACACCCGATGGTGGGGCGGAATTTGAAATCTGAAATTCGAAATCCGAAATCTGAAAACAGAAATTCGAAATCTGAAATTCCGAATGTGGTGTTGTTACCGGGGAGTCGACGGGATGAAGTGCGAAGGCATTTGCCTTTGCTGGTTGAAGCGGCCCGGATGATCCAGGCAACCGTAAGGACACGTTTCCTGATGGTTTTGCCCAATCACGAGTTGGCGGCAGAGGCTGCTGGCGTGGCGCAAGTGAATGTTTTTCGGGAGCTTTCGGAAGCAGAATTTGATTTGGAAAAACATCCTGGCATTCGGTGTGAGGTGGGGAATCTGAGCGAGGTGCTGGCGAAAGCGGACCTGGCCATCACGAAATCCGGTACGGTGACGATGGAATGTGCGTTACACGGCGTGCCGGCGGTGGTGTTTTACAAGACGTCGTGGCCGACTTATTTCATCGGGAAACAGATCGTGACGGTAAAATATCTCGCGATGCCGAACCTGATTGCGGATGAGGCGATTTATCCGGAATTCGTCCAACAGATGGCAACGCCGGAAAATATCGCGCGAGCGGCATTGGAGTTATTGCGAGATTCGAACCGGCGCGCGGAAGTGCAGGGGAAACTGGCGCGAGTGATTGAATCATTGGGCGCGCCGGGCGCGCCGGAACGGGCGGCGGAAGCGATTTTGAGTCTGGTTTGAACGGGATTAGGGCAGGCGGTTCTTCTTAGTCCTGCTAAGCCAGGGGATTCGGAAGGGAATTTCTTCAAAATTTTTATACAAATCCGGCGGGGACGGTGTCTATGGGGTGAGTGAATGCCGGGCAAACACCGCGTTGGTGCGAACGTCTTTACCGAGCTAAAGCGAGCGAGCTGATTCTCTACGGTCGCGCGCTGGGGTTATCGCATGTCGAAGCGGAAGACGTTTTGCACGAGACGTTCGTTGCGTTGTTGGCGTTGGCGGAAGAGCCGGAACAATCGGAGCGCTACTGTGTGCGGAGTTTTCGGAATCGCGCGTTGAATTATCGGCGTTCGTTCTGGCGGCGGGTGGCGCGGGAGTTTGAGTCGCATCGGTGGTTTGAACGGTCGAGCGATGAATCGGCGGCGGAACGGGCGGCGATGCGTTGTCTGGCGGAGCTGCCCGTGGCGCATCGCGAGGTCATCGTGTTGAAGCTCTGGCACGAATACACGTTTGAAGAAATTGGCGAATTGCTGGAAGTCTCGCCGCACACCGCGGCGGGGCGGTATCGATATGGTTTGCAAAAACTGCGAGCCTGTTTGAAAGGAGAGTCGTGTGGACGAGATGAATCAATTGGAGGAACAATTGCGTTCCTGGACGCTGCGCCGTCCCTCCCGGAAACTTGAGAAACGATTGTTCGCTCCGGACGCAGCGGTGCTGGCGTGGTCGCGCCTGGCGGGCATGTTTGCGCCGGTGGCGGCGTGTCTGGTCTTGACGCTGGCCAGTTGGAAACAATTCCAAGGGCCGATGCTCGCGGTGGAGAATTTGCGGCCGGAGCTGGTGGCGATGAGCATGAGCAATCAGAGTTATGCGCCGTATCTGGCGGGAAATCTGCAATCTGCGGCCAATCGTTGGGATACTTTTGAATGGACAAACAGGGGGTATTCCCAGTCTAGTGTGCGTTCCTTTACGCCCATTACAGGCAACTGATTTAGAATGAGCATGGATAAAACGAAGTCTGCGCCGGCCAAAGCCAAACAAACGCCGGCCACTCCGCCGGAAACGCCCACTGGGGTTGAAACCATTCCCGCCGTTACGCCACCACTGTTTCGGCGCATCGACTGGTTGACCTTTTTCGTTTCCACACTGTTCGTCTGGTTCGGTTACTACTGGACGTTATCGCCGGATCTGGGTTTGGAAGATTCGGGTGAACTGGCGGTGGCGTCGCTTTATGGCGGCATTCCGCATCCGCCGGGTTATCCAGTCTGGACGATTTACACCTATTTCTGGGCGAACTGGCTGCCGGTCGGAAACATCGCCTGGCGCGTGGCGTTGGGCGAAGCGACGGCAGGCGCGATTGCGTGCGGTTTGCTGGGCCTCATGGTATCGCGCGGTGGCAGCATGTTGATGGAAGGCATCGCGCAACTGAAAGAAATCGCCGGCAAATGGGAAAACGCGATTTGTTTCGTCACCGGCTTTGTTGCCGCGTTGTTGCTGGGCTTCAACGGCTACATGTGGAGTCAATCCATCATCGTGGAGGTTTATTCCTTCAGCGTGTTGTCGTTGATTGCCACCCTTATCTTCCTGTTGCGCTGGACGTATGCGCCGCATCAGAACCGGTATCTGCTATGGGCGTTCTTCATGTACGGCATTTGCGTTAACAATCACCAATCGTTGCTGCCGATTGCGATTGGGCTGGAAGTTTTGATTGTGGCGGTGAAGCCACGATTGGGGCGCGAATTCCTGTTCTGGAACGTCTTCGTCTATCTGGCCTTGCTCTGGATGGGACCGTCGCTGTTGGCGGGGAACAAGATGGTTTATCTGTTCTTCAACATTGTCGGCCTGGGATCAATCGCCGGCTGGACGTGGATTTCGATTAAAGAGAAACGCGAGACCAGCGGTTGGATCGGTTGCGGCGTGGTGGTGATTACGGCGGTTCTGTTCCTGCTCATGAAAATGGGAATCAAGACGCCGACCAATGACTTCGAAGTCACCCGCGCGGCGGAACAATTGGCGAAAATCCGGTGGCTGCCGCTCCTGGGAGCGATTTTGTTTGCGGGGTTGCGAATCGCGGCCGCGATTGACTCGCTCTTCCTCAACAAACTGCGACGTTCCCGGCATTGGGCGATTGCGATCGGTTCCGGCGTGGCGTTTCTCATCGGCATGGCGTTCTATCTCTACATGCCGATTGCCGGGGCGAGCAATCCACCGATGCAATGGGGCTATCCCCGAACGCTCGAAGGTTTCATTCACGCGTTCACGCGCGGCCAATACGAAAAAATCAGACCCACGGATGGAACGGGTGAAGGATTGGAATGGTTTACCAGCTTCGTCTTCACCTATTCGAAGCAATTGTTGATGTATCTGGACGGATTGGACAATGAGTTCAATCTCGTCTGCGTTCTGATTGCCATCGGCGTGTTCCTGTTTTATCGCACGATGCAATCGCGTGAGCGGAAATGGATTGTCGGATTGGTGGGAATTTTCATCTGTCTCGGGCCGCTGTTGGTGTTCCTGCTCGCGCCACCGCCGGATCGGCAGGCGCGTGATCTGGTGCGCGTGTTCTTCACGGCGTCGCACGTCGTGGTTTCAATCGGAGTCGGCTACGGCATCGCTTTGCTGACGGCGCTATTAGCAACGCATTATCAAATCTGGCGACGCGTGGGTATTGTGCTCGGTATCGTGGCGGCGGACTTGGCGTTGTACGCGCTGGCGGTGGATACTTACTCGTTGTTCACAGATCCGGAAGTGGCCGGACAGAATCTCTTCATGAACGGGCTGGTGAAAATCACCTACCTGTTGTTGACCGCGGTTTGCTTCGTCGTGGCCATCTTCCAGATGATGCGCAGTTCTGAATCCAACAATACGACGTTTAAATCGGTCTTTGCGATCGCTGGTCTTGGATTCGTGAACATGCTGATTTCGTATGTGCTGTTCCGTGGCGCGGCGGCAGGAGTGGATGACAAGCTCACAGGATTCTCACGCCTGTTGGCGCTTATTCGCACAGATGCGGATATCGGAACTGACGCAGCGGCGATGTTGGCCATTGCGAAGGTGTTGGCGGTGCTCATCGGAGCGATATGCATTTCGTTCTCAAACAACCAAAAACAGGTGGCTGATCGGCCGGTGTTCCGGGGCATTGCCGGTGGCGTGATGTTGTTCTCGTTCGGATTGACGCTGGTCATTGTGATGGGCGACCGGATTTCGTTCACCGGAATTGGAACGTTCTTCAGCACGCTGTTCATGATTTTTGAACCGGGACAATTTGCGATGCCGGTGCTGGCGAGCGTGCTGATGTTTGGATTGACGCTGGTATTTCTGGTCGGGTTGTTAATCCGGAAAGACCGCGCGCCGCTGACGCTGATTCTCGTCGTGTTCGCCGTGATGCCCTTGCAATCGTACATGGCGCATTGGGCGGAGAACGAACAACGCGGTCACATGTTCGGGCATTGGTTCGGTCACGACATGTTCACGCCGCCGTTCAAAGGTAAAGACGGTCAACCGATTTATCCGGAAATGGCGCGCGACGCGGTGTTGTACGGTGGCACGGACCCGGGTCGGTTCTGTCCGACGTACACGATTTTCTGCGACAGCTTCACTGATCCGGAAGACAAAGCAGATCCGAATTACGATCGGCGCGATGTTTATATCATCACGCAAAATGCGCTCGCGGACGGCACGTATCTGAATTACATCCGTGCGCATTACAATCGCAGCGCGCAAAAGATGCGTGGTCTCGATCTGCCGTTCTTCCAGGACGTATTCCGCTCGACGGCTGAACGTCAGGAGAATCGGCGCACCAACGCGATTGCACGTGCGGCTCTCGGCTTGGACAAGCTTGTGCTGAAGCTCGGCGAATCGATTGAGAAACGTCGTCGTGCAGGCAGTTCGTTCTTCACGAAAAAGGATTTCCTCGATTTGCCGGCGTTTGCGGCGCAGTTGCGACAACCGACGAATGAGTTTGCGAAGACGCTGGCGGAAAAACTGACACCGGAAACGCGCGCGTTGTTGACCGGGAATGATACTGACGCGCTGACGAAAGCGCTGATTAACGACTTAAATGTGGTGCTGGAACAAGGGTTGTATGACGACAGTGCACTGGCGACCAACTGGTCGAATGGCTGGCAGTTGTTGTTCAAATACGAAGCATTGGTGGCCGAGCGCCAGCGGATCGAGCAGTTGCAGGCGCAACACCGCATGGGGCAGCTCGGAATGCAGCAGTTGATTGCGATGAAGGCAAGTCCGCAGTTTTATCAGGCGGTTATCGGCGAGGAGGCATCGGTGCGTCAGGCGTTGGAAGCCAATCGCCGCGATCGCGAGCAGCTTGCGGCAGCGGTGCAGGAAAAATTGACGGCGGCTGGAGTCGCATTAACGCCGCATCTGAAGGCGTTTATTTATGAAGCGCCGCAAAGTTTCACGCGCATTCGATTGCAACGGCAATTGATTGAAGCGGCTTTTCCGGGCGTGATTGCCATCAGTCCTGGTGGCGTTTACCCGGATCGCGAAATCCAGATTGCTTCGCCGTTGGATTCACAAAATTGCTTCAGCGAATATATCAGCGAAGCGCAACGCCGTTTGCAGGCCGGTCAACTTAAGCCTGGTGAAGACGTCAAAATCGTTGGCGGCAAAGTGCAGGTGTCCGGTCAGGTCGCGGTCATGGCGATCAATGGATTGTTGACCAAGGTGATGTTCGACAAGAATCCGAATCACGAATTCTATGTCGAAGAAAGCTTCCCGCTGGACTGGATGTATCCGCATTTGACCCCGTTCGGCATCATCATGAAGATCAATCGGCAGCCGTTGCCGACGTTCACGGAAGATATCTTTGAGCGCGATCACGAATTCTGGTCGCAATACTCCGAACGCCTGATTGGAAACTGGATTACGTACGACACTTCGATTGATGAAATCGTTAAGTTTGTCGAGAAGGTCTATCTACGTCACAACTGGAGCGGGCTGAACGAGGGCCAACGGAAATTCGCGCGCGATGACAACGCGCAAAAAGCATTCTCCAAACTCCGCAGTTCGATCGGTGGGGTTTATGCATGGCGCATCGGGACCGCATGTCCGCCGGAATATCGCCCGAAGAACGAAGACGAAGTGCGACGCTTCTATAAAGAGGCGGACTTTACGTTCAAACAGGCGTTTGCCTTCTGTCCTTACAGCCCGGAAGCGTTGTTCCGCTATGTGCAGTTACTCGTTCAACCGCCAGGGCCGATTGCGCCGCGATTGGATGATGCATTGAAACTGGCGCGTACGGCGTTGAAACTGGATCCCTATAACGGACAGATCAATTATCTGATTAGCAGTCTTGAAGACCATCAGCGCCGGATGGGGATGATTGGTAACATCGGCCAATTGGAAACGCAGGTGAATGCGAATCCGGATGATTTGAAGGCGGCGTTGAATCTCGCTTACGTTTACATGCAATCACAGCAGTTCGAACGCGCGCATCCATTGCTGGATCGGATTGTAAAGCATCCGAAAGTCACGATGGTGGAATTGGCGTCCATCATTGATGCCTATCGTCAACTCAAAGACATGCCGCGATTGGAGTCGGCGATGCAGCGGTTGACGGAGGTTCATCCGGATACTCCCGAAGCCTGGTACGATTTGGCGATGGTGCGAATGAGTACGGGGAAGCGGCCGGGAGCTGTGACAGCGTTGTCAAATGCGCTTACGATTAACAAGGCGCAGCGCCAAACCAATCCTGGCGCGATTGATCTCGTTTCCGCTGCGAAGAGCGACGCATTTTTGGGACAACTGTTGACGTCACCTGAATTGCAATCGCTCGTTGCTCCGTAACGGAACAGGCGTCACGTTTTTGGCTCAGCCTTCGGCGCGCATGCGTTTCAGGCAATGCGTGAGGTAGGGGAGCAACTGCTTCTTGCGCGAGACCACTTCCAGAAGTTCAAAAATTCCGGGCTCCAGTTTGGGATAATCAATCTGCGCGAGGAATGATTCGTCTCCGGCAACGACCAACAGTGAGTTCTGCGTTGTGACGTCGGTGACGAGCAGGGCGGAGAAAAGATATTTGTGTTCAGCGCAATATTCCTTCAGCGCCGTGAGTAACTCCTGTTTGCGTTTCCAGAATTGATCGAAGCCGATTTCCTCGATTTGTGCCACGCTGAACGAGCGACCGCTTTCGGTGTATTCTTTGCAGTCGGTCGTAATCGCTTTCGGCGCGGTGTGCAAAGTCAGCAGCGAGCCGGAGGCGAACAGTTTTTCGGTGAACAGCTTCGCGTTGACTTCAGTGATTTTCTCCAATCGCCGCAACACTTCTGCGTCACGCGCCGTGGTGGTGGGCGAGGTGAGATTCAGCGTGTCGGAGACTAAACCGGCGAGAAGTAAACCGGCGATCGGTTTCGGTAATTCCACGTCATGCCGGAAGAAACAATCTGCCACAATCGTGCTGGTTGAACCGACCGGCTCGTTGCGAAAGAGAATGGGTTGATCTGTGGTGAGCGCGCCGATGCGATGGTGATCGATGATCTCGATGATTTCGACTTCGTCCGCGCCCTGAACCGCCTGGGAGATTTCATTGTGATCCACGAGGATCAATTTGCGGTTCACCGTTTTGAGAAAGTCGGTTTTGGAAATGATGCCGACGGTTTGGCCGCGTTGATCTAAAACCGGGAAAATCTGATAACCGGAACTTGTGGCTTCGTCGCGTACGACCGTGAGCGGTGCGTGTTCGCGGAAGCACATGAATTCCTCATTCAACACGTGGCGAACGGCGACCGCCGCGCGACAGAGTGCCGCAGTAGTCGCGGTGTCGTGCGGAGAGGTGATGAGACTCACGCCGTTTTTCTGCGCTGCTTCGATGGTTTTGGCTTCGATTTCCAAACCACCGGTTACCACGAGCACGCGCACGCCTTCGCGAATGGCAAGATTTTGAATGTCCCAGCGGTCGCCGACGAGGATGGCGAGTTTCGTCGGTTCGAACGTTTCGAGGCGTTGAGCGAACGATTCCAATCCCATCGCTCCAATCATCAGGGTGAGATCTTCCTCTTCGTCTGGATTCCGCGCGACGAGCACTTCGCCGTGCAGCGTTTTAGCGAGATTTGAAAGCGAAGAAAGGATGCGACGGGAATCGACGAGCCGATTGGCGGTGGGAAAGAGAAATTTGCTGAGCTTGAACAACGAAAGCAGGCCGCAGCAACGGCGGCTTTCATCCAGCACCGGCAAAATGCGGATGCCACGTTCGTCCATCAGCCCCAATGCCTCGGCGGCGGTGGTTTCGGGTGTGACGCTCATGATGCGGGTTTGCATCACGTCGCGTACTTTGGGCGAAACGTCGGCGACGAATTTTGGCGCAGGTACGCCAAAAGTATTCAGGACGAAATCAATCCGATCGTTGGTATCGCCGCAGCGCGCGGCGACGGCTTCCGGCATGCCGGTGCGGCGTTTGAATTCCGCGTAACCAATCGCGGAACAAATGGCGTCGGTATCAGGATTACGATGGCCGATGACAAGGACTTCACTCATGTATTAGGCGGGCGCAGCTTACGTTTGGCTCACCGCATCAGCAAGGAAAAGGCCGTACCGTTGAACGACATAAATAGGCCGGTAAAAATCTTGTGCGGCGGCATCCGCATTGCTCAGAATCCCTCCGATGCGTTCCTTCGCGGAATTTAAACAACGCGCCCGACCGGTTCTCGCCGGTTTGATGGCGACGTTGTTTTTCGCGGTAACGCTGCTTAGTGCCAGTGAAAAACTGCATGGCACGCTGCATGTCGGAGCTGACGCCGAAGCGAATCATCTTCCGTGTGCGGTGTGTGCCGTGGCGCAAGGGCAGGTGGACGCTCCGCCGGGCGGTGTGTCAGAAGTTTTTGCGGCGCTGTCTGTCGCTTGGACACAGACCCGACCTGACTGCTCCATCGTAAAATCGCTGGATCTTGCGACGGCCCCCGGTCGTGGCCCGCCTGCTTCCATTTCTTCCCAGGCTTGAATCAACGGTGATCCTGCTCGAGTCGCAGGGTAACTTGAGTCCCTTTTGAGAGTCCTTTCGTCGTGCCGGATCTTGGCGCGGCGGGAGATTTTGGAAGAAAAAATTATGAAACAGAATTTTATTCGCTGGAGCGGTGTGATGTTAGGAATCGGTCTGATGACGGGTTCGGTGGTTGGTCAGGAAACCAACGAGATGGAACAATTGCGACGTGAGTTGTTTCAGATGCGCGAGCAAATGCGTGCGCTGGAACAGAAGTTAGAACAGGTGGAACGGAATGCGGCGGCAGCTCGCACGGAATTGCCGGAGCGCGCAAGAACAACTGATGTTGCATCGCTGGCTGCGGCTGAGAAGTCGTGGTCGTTGGCCGATCCGATTCAAGTGGGAAAGGGGAGCGCGTATGCTGATATCGGTCTGGTAGCGACGTTTGCGGCGGGTGGATCGACGGCGCGCGATATCGAAGGTGGAACGCAGTTGGGTGGGCACGATCCGAACCAGCGCGGCTTCACGCTGCAAGGGATGGAATTGAGTCTTCAGGGGGCGGTGGATCCTTATTTGCGCGGTAAGGCGAATGTTCTTTTCTCCATCGATTCCGATGGGGAGACGTTTGTTGAACTGGAAGAAGCGTGGGTGGAAACCGTCGCGTTGCCGGGTAATTTGCAACTTCGCGCTGGTCAACTCATGACGGAGTTTGGTCGCATCAACACGCAGCATCCGCATTCGTGGGGCTTCGTGGATGCACCGCTGGTGAGTGCGCGATTTCTAGGGCCGGATGGACTGCGTAATCCGGGCGCGCGACTCAGTTGGCTTGCGCCGACGCCGTTTTATTCCGAACTCCTGCTGACCGTGCAGGACAGTCATGGAGAAAACGCTGCGGGCTTTCGTCATTCCGGCCACGATCACGGTGCGGCAGCGACGGAGCTCCCATTCGGTTATCGCCATGCGGACAATGATCGCGGCGTGCGAGGAGTTGGTGATATGTTGTTCGCACCACGCTATACGGTGTCGTTTGATCTGACGGATTCGCAAACATTGTTGCTCGGTGCCTCAGCGGCGTTTGGACCGAACTCCAGCGGCAGCAGTGGCGACACGGTGACGCAGATTTACGGGATTGATCTTTATTGGAAATGGAAACCGGCGGAAGCGCACGGCGGATTTCCGTTCGTGAGTTTTCAAAGTGAAGCGATGTTGCGGCGTTATGAATTGGGCGCGTTCGATTGGGATGAAGATGGGAATCTCGGTGATGGTGATGGCAACGGATTCGTGGATGAAGGCATTGTAGCCGATGCGACCGGTTTGTTACCAGCGGTACTGAATCCGGAGCGCGTGACGGATTACGGATTTTATTCCGAACTGCTTTACGGTTTTCGAAAAGGCTGGGTAGCGGGGCTGCGTTACGACTACGTTGGCGGTCGCGCGGCAGATTTTGAGCGCGCCGGATTGCTGGTTGCGGACAATGCCGGCGGAGGCGATTTGTTGGGGCGTGATCCACGACGCGCACAACGTTGGCGGCTGTCGCCGAATCTGACGTGGTATCCGACGGAGTTTTCCAAAGTGCGCTTGCAATACAACTTCGATGATCGGCGGAGTCTGGGCACGGATCATTCCGTGTGGTTGCAGTTTGAGTTTTTGCTGGGAGCACATGCGGCGCACAAGTTTTAAGCGAAAGGATTTCGTATGATGACTCGAATAAGTCTGGTCGCGGCGGAGAACTTCAAATTAAACGCATCAACAACCGGAGAACATCCAAGCTCCAAACGTCAAAGCGTGACTGGAGTTCAGCGTGGAGTTTGGAACGTTGGAGTCAGTGTCGTTCTGATGATTGGCGTTTGGTGGCTCGCGGTTGTTAACGCGCACGCGAAGTTGAACGTTGTTGCGACGACGCCGGACATCGGCGCCATCGCGCGCGAAATCGGTGGCGAGAAAATTGATCTGACGATTCTCGCGCGACCGACAGAAGATCCGCATTTCGTTGATCCGAAACCGAGCTTCATTGTGAAGTTGAATCGGGCGGATGTGCTCATTCACGGCGGCGCAGATCTGGAAGTTGGTTGGTTGCCGCGATTGGTTGAACAGGCGCGTAATGCAAAGATCGTCGGCGCGGCGAAAGGGGAAGTGCGTTGTTGTGAAGGTGTGCAGATGCTCGAAGTGCCGGAGAAGTTGGATCGGTCCGGCGGTGACATTCACGCGGCAGGCAATCCGCATTTCCTCGTGGACCCTGAGAATGCGAAGATTGTCGCGCATCACATCGCCGACACGTTCGCGACTCTGGATGCGGCGAATCGGGAGTTTTATCTGGAGCGCGAGAAACAGTTTAATGCGACGCTTGAACGCAAGCTGGTGGAATGGCAGGAAAAGCTCGTTTCGTTCAAAGGTCAACACCTGGTCGCGTATCACAACTCCTGGTTATATTTCGCGAATCGTTTCGGGCTGAAGATTGAATTGTTCCTCGAACCGAAACCGGGCATCCCGCCGTCGCCGCAACATCTCACGACGGTGATTGCAAAGATGAAGGAGTTGAACGCGCGGGTGGTTATTGTTGATCCGTATTTGAATCGCAAGACGGCGGACACGGTAGCGCGCGCGACGGGTGCGAAGGTTGTGTCAGTCACGCAATTTCCAGGTGGCGTGAAAGGGACGGAGGGAGGTTACGTTGCGTTGATGGATTATCTCGTGAACTCGCTGGCTGCGGCTTTAGGGACGGAGAAGTGATATGGATGGCTCTGATGCTTTAACGTGGTCGCAGGTCATGGCGGTCATGAAATGGCCGTTGCTGGCGTGTCTGTTGTTGCCGGGCATTCTGGTTTATTACGGCCTGCACATCATCCGGCGCGAAGTCATCTTCGTGGACTTGGCGCTGGCGCAGGTGGCGACGTTGGGAACGTGTGTTTGTCTTTGGCTCGGGCATGAGGCGGAAGACATTCACAATTTTTTCTATTCGCTCGGTTTCACGTTGGCGGGCGCGTTGTTGTTCACATTTACGCGCCCCAGTAAAACGGCACGAGTGCCACAGGAAGCACTCATCGGGATTATTTACGTAGTGGCGGCAGCGGCGGGCATTCTCTTACTGAGCAAAAGTCCACACGGTAAGGAGGAGTTGCAACGCACGCTCGTGGGCGATTTGCTCACGGTGACGCCGGGGCAAATCGGTAAAACGGCGGTGCTCTATGTGGTCATTGGCGTGGTGCATTTCATCTTCCGCAAACAGTTTATCAAACTGTCCTTTGATCATGATCACGCGGCAGAAGGTGGGTTGAACGTGCGATTGTGGGACTTTATGTTTTACGCATTGTTTGGATTGATCGTCACCAGTTTCGTGCAAGTGGGCGGGGTGTTGATGGTCTTTTCCTACTTGATTGTGCCGGCGGCGAGTGCGGTGTTTTTGGTGCGGTCGTTGACAGCGCAATTACTGGTGGGCTGGCTGGTGGCTTCGGTAGGTAGCGTGGTGGGATTGTATTGGTCGTTTCACAACGATTTGCCTACTGGCGCGGCGGTGGTGTGCGCCTTGGGAATTTCCTTACTGCTGGCGGGAATTATTTCAAAGCTGCGACGCGGTTGAAGCAATTGGCTTTGATTTAGGACTCCGGCGATCAAGAAAAAGGTTAAGTCGGGCCATTGGTGTGTATTAAAAACACTCCAAACGCCGCCTTGACCTTTGGCGGCAAATCCGCATCCTACGCAGCCCGGCAAATCCGTCGTCGCCTTAAAACCGCTGGCTTTTCAGTCAACGATTCCCGGTCGCAGTAAGTTCGCGCGACTGATATTATTGCGAGGTGGCGCAGCCGATCATTTACGATATGCAGCATATTCGAAACATCGCGATCATCGCGCACGTTGATCACGGCAAGACCACGCTGGTGGACTGTCTCCTCAAGCAATCCGGCACGTTCCGCTCCAATCAGGCCGAAACCCAGGTGGAACGGCTGATGGATTCCATGGATCTGGAAAAGGAGAAGGGCATTACGATTCGCGCGAAGAACGCGGCGTTCAAATACAAGAATTACCACATCAACATCGTGGATACTCCCGGCCACGCCGACTTTGGCGGCGAGGTGGAGCGCATCATGAACATGATCGACGGGGTGCTGCTCGTGGTGGATTCCGCCGAAGGTCCGCAGGCGCAAACGCGCTTCGTGCTGCGCAAAGCGTTGGAAGCCGGCGCCAAGCCGATCGTGGTTATCAACAAAATTGACCGCGAGAATGCGAATCCGAAAAAAGTGCTCGATCAGGTGTTCGAGTTGTTCATGTCGCTCAACGCGACGGATGAGCAGTTGGACTTTCCGTTCATTTACTGTTCCGCGAAACAGGGGTTTGCCAAGGTTGAACTCGATCACGCGAGCGGCACGATGGAGCCGTTGTTCGAAGCGATCGTGAAACACATTCCGCCGCCACGCGCTCACGCCGGTGATGGTTTCCAGGTGTTGGTGGCGAATCTGGATTATTCGGATTACCTCGGGCGAATTGCGTTCGGAAAAATTTACGAAGGTAAAATCAAAGTGGGCGATGCGGCGATCTGTCGTCACGGTGACGGTCGGATTTCCAAAGGTAAAGTGACGATGCTGTATCACTTCGAGGGTATGAAGCGCATCGAGATTCAGGAGGCGCACGCGGGTGACATCGTGGGCATCACGGGTTTTGAGGATGTGTTCATTGGAGAAACGATTTGCGATAGCGAAGCGCGTCCGGCGTTGCCGTACATTCCGATTGATCCGCCGACGATTCAGATGGAGTTCGCCGTGAACGACGGGCCGTTGGCCGGTCAGGATGGCAAGCTCGTGACCGCGCGGCATATCTGGGATCGATTGGTGAAAGAAATTCGCACCAACGTCGCGTTGCGCATTGCCCAAACCAGCGATCCGAAAATCTTCGCGGTGAGCGGTCGTGGCGAAATGCAGATTGCCATCCTCGTCGAGCAGATGCGGCGCGAAGGTTATGAAGTGTTGGTGTCGCGTCCGGAAGTGTTGTGGAAGAAAGACGCCTCCGGCAATCCGCTGGAGCCGATCGAAAAAGTGTTCGTGGAAATCCCTCAGGAGAACATGGGCGCGATCATGGAAAATCTTTCGTTCCGCAAAGGCGAAATCACGAACATGAATCATCACGGCAATCAGGTGACGATTGAAGCGTTGGTGCCGATGCGTGGATTGATTGGATTTGAAACCGATCTGGTGAACATGACCAAAGGCATGGGCGTGATGAGTCATTTGTTCCATGAGTACGGACCGGATCGTGGCGAAATTGCCGCACGCAAAAACGGTTCGCTCGTCAGCATGGATAACGGTGAGGCGACCAGTTACGCGTTGAACATGATTCAGGAACGCGGACGTTTGATGGTCGAGCCGGGCGACAGTGTTTACGCCGGAATGATCGTTGGCGAAAACGCGCGTGAGAATGACATCCCCGTGAATCCGGTGAAGGAAAAGAAACTCACCAACATGCGGTCGCAGGGCGACGGCAAAGGCATTCAACTCGCACCGCCGCTCAAGCTCTCGTTGGAACGCGCGTTGGAATACATTGACGTGGACGAGTATGTGGAGGCGACGCCGAAGAATTTGCGCCTGCGCAAAAAGATTCTCGACGAGAACCAGCGCAAACGCGCGGAGAAGTCGCGTGTATTGAAGTTTGTGGAGTGAGTGGCGTCATTCGCGACTTTTCCCGCGCCCGAGGCGGAATCCCGCAGGCATCCGCCATTGAGCCGAGCCGGTTCATCGTTGCTTTCCAGAAAACCACCGCCGTCCCACCAGTCCGGCCCCGAGCAACAGCAACACCCCGCCGCCGGGTTCGGGAATGGCGATGACGAGATTGTCCAACGACCAGCCAAAGGTGGGGATTTCCACGCGCGTCAGGCCGCTGAACTCCGGGCCGAAGTAAAAAGTCTGGAAATCCGCCAGTGGACCGGTCATGTCGTTGATGCCGTCCGTCGTAAATTCCGTGGTGATGAACGAACCATCGGGCCGATAGCCGACAAATTGTACTGTGGCTGGCTCGGTGGAAAACGAATTTTCGGCCAGATCAACAGACCGCAGGTCGAAGTTCGAGCTGTCTATAAAAGTAAAGGCAAGTGTGTTTGAATATCCTCCTAAACCACCCACTAAATAAGTGCTCCCGTTATCAGGCTCGGCCCAATAGCCGCTATTTACTCGCAAGATATTATCGGTCCCCAGCTTCTAAAATCGCACTCCTGATTCGATGTACTCGGGTGCGCCAATTCCTGTGGCAGGTGGCACTGAAGGCGGTCCCTCAAACGTGATGGTTAACATCTCTTGCCCTTGGCCATCCAATGCTGATAGAAAGAAGCCGGAAGCCAGCAATAGGCTCGCTGCTGTTTGCCTCAAAACCCTGCTGGTTAGATTTAGGAATTGATTCATTGCCGCCTTCGAAATAAGAAGCGCTGGTTTACCAAAGCGGCACCGAGCAACAACAACGCTCCCGTACTGGGTTCCGGAACAATAATAACCAGATTGTCCAGCGAATAGCCACTGTCCACACCTGGAATCTCAACGCGACTCAAACCCGTGAACTCGGGGCCGAAATGGAAAGTTTGGAAGGCAGGCCGCCCGTTGTCGTCTCTAATACCGGCGGTGATGAATTCCGTGGCAATGAATGAACCGTCAGGCCGATAACCGAGAAACCGCACCGTCGTGGGCGGATCACCAAGGCCAAACTCGGTCAGGTCCACCGAATACATATCGAACAGCGATCCGT
The DNA here is from genome assembly GCA_937894935.1 of uncultured Verrucomicrobiota bacterium. GTDB lineage: Bacteria > Verrucomicrobiota > Verrucomicrobiia > Limisphaerales > JADLHS01 > JADLHS01. The sequence continues at coordinate 48 of CALAYC010000029.1, read as the reverse complement.
CAAGGAATTCAAATGCTACCTGTAGTGAGGGAAATGTCTGGAGGTACG
>CALAYC010000028.1 GCA_937894935.1 uncultured Verrucomicrobiota bacterium | reverse complement strand
CTCTGCTGGCAAATGCGATTAACCGTCGCGAGTGCTTACGTGGATTACGTCCCGGGCGTCGGCCAGACCGGTCATTGGCACACCGGCGCCGGACCGGAACTGACTTACACTTCACCGAGCGAAGCCTGGCGCGTCATTTTGCGCTACGGCTATGGATTCAACGCCGAACGCGATGGCGACGAAGGCGCGCATAGCGTGGGAATTTTGTGCCAGCTTAAATTCGGATCGAAAAAGTCCAATAAGACGACGAAATAACCATCGCGCGGAAGTTTGCGAAGGTGCGAAGGAAGGAAAGAACCGCGCCGTCCCGCAGGGAATAAACCTATTTCAACGGCGCAAGCGGTTGCTTTTCGCGCGCAAAAACGACTGCCGCTCCGCTCTGTTTGAACATCACCGTTGCCGTGCCCACCGTCAAAACCAACATCGCCAAGCCAAAAATCAGCTTCATGCGAAACCGCATCGCTCGACCGCGATTGATCAACTCTGGAAATAACAACCGGCCCACCTGAAAAGTGAGCGAATTCGGATTCAAATAATCGGGATCTCGGACGACCCGTGACTTTTTTCCGCTACCGGACGGTTTCACAACTCGTCTTTATCGGCAGAAACGCGACGCGACTTAAGGAACTTTTTTCAACTTTCTTCAGCCTTCACTCGTTCCCGATGCCAACGGGCCGTTGCCCTCATTTCGGTGGAAAAACTTCGACTCGCCTCGCGTTCTGATTCCGCTATTCTGCCCGCCTGATTTTTGACCGATTGCAGGTTGAAGATTGCAAGTTGCCGGTTCGCCGCCGCCATGCGCGTTCCTTAACTTTCAACCTTCAACTTTCAACCCGTGACTTTTTAAGATGACCTCAACGCAGATCCGCCAATCGTTCTTGAACTTCTTCAAGTCCAAGCAACACACCATCGTGCCCTCATCCAGCCTCATGCCGGACAGCCCCAACCTGCTGTTCACCAACGCCGGCATGAACCAGTTCGTCCCCATCTTCCTCGGCCAGAAAAAGGCCGACGTCAGCAAATGGGCGGGCGCGATTCCCGGTAGCGACACCCGCGCCGCCGACACCCAAAAGTGCATTCGCGCCGGCGGCAAACATAACGACCTCGATGACGTCGGCCTCGACACCTATCACCACACGTTCTTCGAGATGCTCGGCAACTGGTCCTTCGGCGACTACTTCAAGCGCGAAGCCATCGACTGGGCGTGGGAACTCGTCGCCAAAGTCTGGAAATTCCCGGCGCAACGCCTCTACGCCACCGTTTTCTGTCCGTATCTCGGCGAACCCGGTTGGGAACAGAAATGGGCCATCGAACTCGAACAGGTCATCGCGCTGTCCATGACCTCGTTGGAATTCATTCCACCGAATCCCAACGCGTCACCGTTCGAAGTCGCCGACCAGGAAGCCGCATTTTATTGGGCGAAAAAATTCACCACCGCGCAGTGCGATCCCAAAATCCACATCATCCCCGGCAACAAGAAAGATAACTTCTGGATGATGGGCGAAACCGGCCCGTGCGGTCCCTGCACCGAAATTCACGTGGACCTCACGCCCGACGGCAACACCCACGGTTCGCTCGTCAACAAAGGCGACGCGCGCTGCATTGAAATCTGGAATCTCGTCTTCATTCAGTTCAATGCGAACCCGGACGGCTCATTCGTTCCCCTGCCCGCCAAACACGTGGACACCGGCATGGGCTTCGAACGCGTCACCAGCATCATCCAGGGCACGAAAGGGTTCACCGATTTCAAGAACGCGAAAATTTCCAATTACGAAACCGACATCTTCCGCCCGATTTTCGATGCCATCGAAAAACTCAGCGGCAAACGCTACGGATCGACGCTGCCGAAAACCGGCAGCACCGGCGACACTGAACAGGAGAAAATTGACGTGGCATTCCGCGTCATCGCCGACCACATCCGCACGCTGAGCTTCGCGATTGCCGACGGCATCCAGCCCGGCAACACCGACCGCAACTACGTCCTCCGCCGCATCCTCCGCCGCGCGGTGCGCTATGGCCGCACGCTCGGTTTCCACGAACCGTTCTTCTACAAACTCGTGGACGTGCTCGCCGTCACGATGGGCGACATCTTCCCGGAAATCCGCGCCAAGCAGAACCACGTGCAGGAAGTTATCCGCATCGAGGAAGAGGCGTTTAATAAAACTTTGAGCAATGGTATGCAGGTTTTCTTGAGAGCCATCGCCCAACCGGACGATTTGATTATTGGTGGAAGCCTCAATATCGGTGACAAGAAATTTGGGCCAGTAATTACTGGTGTTGGGACAATTATTCGCGGAAAGGGAATAACGATTTCACCGGAAGGAGTTTTTCTCGGTGGGAGAAAAGCGGATTTTAATTTGCCGGATTGGGGCGGGGTTGTCCGACCAGATTCAGAGTTAAGAAATATTTCAGGTGAGGCTGCGTTTGAACTCTACGACACCTACGGCTTCCCGCTCGACCTCACCGAGTTGATGGCGCGTGAACGCGGTTTGACCGTGGACAAGGAAGGTTTCGAGAAGTTGATGGAGGAGCAGCGCAATCGCGCTCGCGCCGCGCAAAAGAAAGAAGTCATTTCGCTCTCACAAATCGAGACCACCACACCCACCAAGTTCGTCGGTTACGACAATCTCACGGTTGAGGCGAAAGTGTTGGAAGTCGTTTCACTGAAGGACAAAACCGCCGTCATCCTCGACACCAGCGCCTGCTACGCCGAAATGGGCGGTCAGGTCGGCGACACGGGAGAACTTGAATCCGCTTCCTCAGGTCAGCGGCTACAAGTCATCAACACGCAAAAATCCGGTAACACCTTCCTGCATTTCGTCAGCGGCGAAAACCTTCCCGCACCCGGCGATTCCGTGGTTCTCCGCGTCGATTCATCGCGCCGCAATGCCATTCAACGTCATCACACGGTCACGCATTTGTTGCACTGGGCGTTGCACGAAGTCGTCAGCAAAGATGCGACGCAGAAAGGTTCATTCGTCGGCCCGGATAAGTTGACGTTTGACTTTAACAGCGCGCCGCTCACGCCGCAGCAGGTCGCCGACATCGAGAAGCTCGTCAACGAACGCATCGTCGAAAACGCCGGCGTTTCGTGGACGGAAGTCCTCTACAACGACGTGAAATCGCGCAAGGACGTGATGCAGTTCTTCGGCGATAAATACGGCGACACGGTGCGCGTCGTGCAGATCGGAGGCGAGGCCGGACAATTGAACGGTTACTCGATGGAACTTTGCGGCGGCACGCACACCCGCGCCACGGGCGAGATCGGTCTGTTCCGCATTATTAGTGAAGCCGCGGTCGCCGCTGGAGTGCGCCGCATCGAAGCCGTAGCCGGTTTGAACGCGTATGAACTGGCAAATCAACAATCGCAACTGCTCAAAACTGTCGCCGGCAAAATCAATTCGCCGCTCGGCGAACTGGAAAAGAAAATCGAAGCGTTGCTCGCGCATCAGAAGGAACTCGAGAAGCAGCTCAAAGCCGCACAACAACGCGAAGCCTCGAACGCCGCGAGTGAGTTGCTCGAACGCGTTCAGACGGTGAACGGCACGCCCGCTATCATTCACAACGTCGGCGGTGTGACGGGCGATTTCCTCCAATCCGTCGTGGACGCGTTGAAATCGCAATTCAAAGGCGTGGTCGTTCTCGGCGGCGCGGTCAACAGTGCGGTGGCATTAGTGGCGTCGGTCTCCGCTGATTACACGGCAAAAGTTCAAGCCGGCAAAATCATTCAACAGATCGCGCCTATCGTCGGCGGCAAAGGCGGCGGCAAACCGGATAACGCCCGCGGCGGTGGCAAAGACGCGAGCAAACTGGATGAAGCGCTGGCGAAGGCAAAGAGTTTGTTGGGATGATTCAGTTCGTAACAGCCGCGCGTTGGGTTTTAGTTGCGAGTTTTTTCGCAACCAGTTTGGCGACGGCACAAACTGTCACGCCACCGCGCGCGGCGCGTTCTGTGCATCTGAGTTACG
>CALAYC010000027.1 GCA_937894935.1 uncultured Verrucomicrobiota bacterium | reverse complement strand
GATCGAGCCGATAGAAGATGCTCGCCCGAAAATTTTTCATCAACGGCAGTAATGTGCTGCGACCGAGTTCGGCGCGTTGTTTATAAAGACGATTTACGTTGGCGCTCTCACAGAGCTGTTGTGCGGACCAGCGTTTTGCACTTTGCCAAAGCGTGGCGAATTCAGCATTCGCAACCGGCTCGCGCGCAAACAGCCATTCGAGAAACGCGCCGCTGATTTTCTCCACAGGCAGGGCAGGGAAGAGCGGACACAGTTGAATATCGGTTTCGAAATCAACGCCGCAATCGACGGGATTCAGTTTTCGCGCAGTGTACCAGTCGCGTGCGGGGTGACCGAACCAGCAAGTATTAGTACTGCCAAGTTTGCCGCTGAAGCTGTCGCGGAATCCATACGCGCGGATGGCAAAATCCGCTTCGCCGACCGGAACAAAATCGAGGCACACGCCGGGCTCGAGCTGGAGTTGCCAATTGTTTTCCGGAACGCCAGTGAGCACGTGTTCGTACGCCAATTTCCACGTCGCCGGAATGACGCTGTTTTCCACCCAGAGCGTGTGATTTTCTTCGCGATGCGGCGGGCAGGCGAAGGCGGTGTTTTGCAGATATTGATCCGGATGCCGAAAACCGGCGAAAGGGCCAAGCCGGGTTTCGTCGAGAACCAGATTTTGCAATGCACTGACGGATTCAATCATCTGCGCGCTCGTGCCGAAGTGATAAAATTCCGTATCATTCAACGGCACAACTGCGCATGACAGCGACGCGATCAGCGGATCGGGTTCGGTCGGATGAGTGCCGAGAGCGAGCGCGAAGCGGGAGTAAAATTCGTAGTTCGCGGCGCGTCCGCTGGAAAATTCTCCTGTGCGCTCATCCCAACCGCAGCGTTGTAACAGCACGTTGACAGCGCGTTCGCTCAACAGCCACATGCCGGTGTCGAACATGAACAGATGTTGCTGTGCGAGTTCGCGGGTTCGCGCCGGTGCGGGTTTTTGTAAGAAGAAAACAATCTCATTCGGTTTGCTGCGTGGTGTGAAAAAGCAGCCGAAGTCTTTTGCTTTTTCCGGCGTGCCCCACATGCCGAGGCCGATCACGTCAACGTCTGGAAATTTCGGTAGTTTCGCCGGCACGCGAATCAACGTGTCGCCGCTGACGAGCATCGCGACGGTTTTCGGACCGCCGTGGGCGAGGACACGTGAATAATCCGGTAAGGCGAGATCGAGAAGAGTTTGATCGAGTCGCTGCCCGCGTGACCAACGGAACACAGGCACGGGCAATAGAATTTTTCCCGTTGGAGCGTAAGCAGGAAGGCGTCGGCTTTGGCCGCCCGAATGAAGCAGAAGTTTGCGACTTGCTTGCAACCACGCGGAAAAATTTTGTTTCGAGCCGGTGGCTTGCCACGCTTGCACCAACAGATTCGCTGTGCCGCCGCCTGAACCGAGTGGTGTTCCGGCGGAGTCGGAGCAGGCGAACCATTCTGGCCGAGGCCGCTGGGTCAGCGTTTCAAACTCGGACGCCATGCGCGGCGGTAGCGTGAGCAGATGTTGAATCGGCACATCCGGGGGAGTCATAACCTGATGCCGATGATGCAGATGAAGTGACGTGGCGTCGAGCCGATTGGGGGAGCGTCGGTGCGATGCCGCAACACCAGCGTTTTCCTCGGTGGTTTACATATTTGTGTGTTGGTATCATCGCGCTAAATGCGTAGCGTAGTCGCGTCAGGGGCACGTGATGTAAACTCGTGGCAACACGGGTGCTAATGGAGGGAGGTTTCCGCCGGACTGAAGTTCGGGGCCGGGCGAGGTCGCGCGAAACCTGTTCAGAACCAGATTACGTCCCGCGACTCAGTCGTTGCGTTTGTCGTTCATTTGTCGTTTTGCTGTAGCAGGGGGAAGAATGTTGTTCTTCCTCGCTGCGGTTTTTTGTTTTCAAACTCGCGCGGAAGTTCTGCTGTCAGAAAATTTCTCTTATCCCGACGGTCCGCTGGTGAGTGTCAGCGATGGGTTGTGGGGCACGCATAGCGGAACGACCGGTCAGGTGGAGGTGATTTCCGGGCGCGCCGAACTTCGTGGCTCGAACAGCGAAGACGTGAGTGTGTTGCTGCCGGGGCAACCGTATCCGGCGAATTCTCCGGTGGTGCTTTACGTAGGATTCACCGTGAATTTTTCTGCATTGCCGACTGCGGGCGGAAATTACTTCGCGCATTTCAAAAACGCCGGAAACAGTTTTCGTGCGAAAGTCTTCGCCCTGACCAGCGGCGCGACACCGGGGCAATATCGCATCGGCCTGGCGAACAGCGCGAATCAAGCGGACGTGACCAACAGCGTCAGCCTCGCGTTAAATACCGATCAGCGAATTTATCTTCGTTACGAAGTCGCAACTGGAACGACGAAGCTGTGGGTGAATCCGGATTATGAAACGTCGCCGGCAATTGTCGCGAACGACGCTACCAGTAGTCAGATCATCACGGCGTTTGCCCTGCGACAAGATTCGGCCATCGGCGTGCTGGCGGTGGACGATCTTCGTATCGGGACGACGTTCGCTGATGTTTACACCGGTCCGAATACGATTCCGCCGGTGATCACCCAACATCCGCTAAGCACTTCGACAGTTGAAGGCGGCACGGCGGTTTTTGTGGCTGCGGCTTCCGGAACGGCGCCGTTGAGTTATCAATGGCATCATAACGGCATTCCTGTTTCCGATGCGACCAACGCCACGTTGACGCTGACGACGGTGACGACGAACGACGCCGGAACTTACACGCTGACGGTTTCCAACGCGGCGGCGGTTGTGACCAGCGACGCGGCAACGCTCACGGTGCTTGTGCCCAATGCGAGCGGCACGCTTTCGGTCGTGCATTACAACGTCAAAGGCAATTTTGCATCGGATTGGACGACGAATGCGCCGCAGGTGCAGGCCATCGCGCGGAAGTTACTTTATCTGAATCCGGACATCATCACGTTGAATGAAATTCCGAACGGATTGCGTTCCGAAATGACAAACTGGATGACGGCATTCTTTCCGGAGCATCAACTCGCCGTGAGTCCGGGCACAGACGGCGTATTGCGCAGCGGCGTGATCAGTCGGTTTCCGATCGTGCGAACGCAATCATGGCTGTTGAATTCCAGTCTCACGAACTTTGGTTATGACGGCACGTTTTTGCGGGATTTGTTTGAAGCAGAGATTGGCGTTCCAGGCGCATCAGAGCCGGTGCATGTTTTCGTCACGCATTTGAAATCCGGCAGCGATGCGACGAGTCAGCAACAGCGCGCGGCGCAATGCAGTGCCATCTCGAATTTTCTGGTCACGGTGTTTTTGCCGACGAACAGCGGTCGACCTTATTTGCTGACGGGCGATTTGAACGAAGACGCGGCGATTCCGATGAATCAGAATCTCGCGCCCATTCAACGGCTGACAGGGGAGGCGACGGGATTAAAACTCGTGACACCGCTCAATCCGTTTACGCTGTCGCGCTTCACGCATTCGATTCAAGGCACGATGGACGCGCGGTTTGATTACGTGATTCCGGGCGGGCTATTGTTCTCAAACATTGTCGCGGCGCAGGTGTTTCGGACGGATTTGCTACCGCCGCCCCTGCCGCTGAATTTGAACAGTAATGACAGCATCGTTGCGTCGGATCATCTGCCGGTGCAGATGGTTTTCAACTATCCCGATCCGCCATTGCGAACCGCAATCAAGGTGAGCGACGGAACGGTGACGTTGAATTGGCCGACGTTGGCAGGACGCGATTATGCGATCTGGATGAGCACGAATCTCGCGACGTGGACAACCGCTGCCGCGAGCGTGAGCACTACGTCAAATCAGATGTCCTGGACGGGTAGCGCGACGGATGCGCCGAAGTTTTATCGCGTCGAACGGTTGCGGTGAGTCATGAAGTTTTGAGCCAGGTCGGCGTCAACATCATGCGGTCAACCGAGGATTGACCGAGGAAATGTTCGGCGGTTGCGCGGTCGGTCAAAACTTTGCTGACCAGACGGCGATGAGATTTTTCCAGCACTTCGTGTTCGATTTTCAGCTTTGCCAATTCGCGGCGTAATTCTTCCAGAGTCGCGGTCGCGTTCATGGCTGAAGCAGCAGCATAAAGTTCACCAGCGTGAAGTGCGCCTAAATCATTGGAAACCGCTTGGCAGGTGTCTTGAAGCGGG
>CALAYC010000026.1 GCA_937894935.1 uncultured Verrucomicrobiota bacterium | reverse complement strand
GTGGTGAAGGATCTGAAGAACAAGGCAAAGGAAAAGGGCCTGTCGAAGAAAGAGCTGAAGCAACTCACGGAGGAGGAGAAGGAATTCAAGTCCAAGCGCAAACTGGTCCAGGAAAAACTCATCAAGTTCGCCACCCGCATCCCGGCCTTCATGTATCTGACCGATTTCCGCGAGAACACACTGCAAGACGTGATCACCAAGATTGAGCCAGACTTGTTCGAGACAGTGACAGGTCTGACGGTGAAAGATTTCCACCTGCTCGTGAGGCTCAAGGTATTCAATACCGAACAGATGAATCAGGCCGTCTTTGCTTTCCGCCGCTATGAAGATGCCTCTCTCCGGTACACCGGAATCGAGAGTCACGAGGGGCTGACGCACTACGGTCTTTACGACACAGTGGTGGCGAGGGAGTGAACAAAGGCTTCAGCGCATAAGAATTCTACAAGGAGCCTTGTTCAATTTGACACACGCCACAGTTGCAAACAGCGCCTGTCGTTTGTGATTCTATTTGTGAGGGCAGGCCCGTTTCACCCGTGCAAACATTGGATTTGTTACGGGTTCGAGCCCCGCCGCTCCCGCCACTTTTCAAAAATTTCCCTAGCTAATCGTTTCCACGCTGACGCCGTTCATTTCGCTGGACTTGGACTGCAAAAACAAAAAAACCGCGCGGAAGATTCTCCCGCGCGGCTGAATTCAATCGGATTCGCGATTAATAATTCTTCGCGACTTCGTTCCAGTTGACGACGTTCCAGAACGCTTTGAGGTAATCAGCGCGTTTGTTCTGATATTTCAGATAGTATGCGTGCTCCCAGACGTCCACGCCGAGTAACGGTTTGCCTTCGCAACCGGCGATCGCCTTGCCCATGAGCGGATTGTCCTGGTTGGCCGTGGAGACGATTTCCAGTTTGCCGTTGTTGGAAACCAACCACGCCCAGCCGCTGCCGAAGCGACCCACGCCCGCGGCTTCAAACTTCGCTTTGAAATCGTCGAAGCTGCCGAACGTCGCTTTGATGTCGTCAGCCAGTTTACCGGTCGGCGCACCGCCGGCGTTCGGGCCGAGAATTTTCCAGAAGAAGGAGTGATTCCAATGACCGCCGCCGTTGTTGCGGACAGCGCCACGAATCGCATCCGGCACGGAAGCAAGATCTTTGACGATCTGCTCGAGGGACTTTGCTTCGAGCGCAGCGTTGCCGGCGATGGCTTTGTTGAGGTTGTCCACGTAGGCTTTGTGATGGCGGCCGTGGTGGATTTCCATGGTCAGCGCGTCGATATGAGGTTCGAGCGCCGCCTTGTCGTACGGAAGATTGGGTAATTCGTGTGGCATAATTTTTCTGTGTTAATGGTTCAAGTTAACAGCACTTCAGACAAACGTAACTGAACGTAGCAGAGGATGATAAATTGCCAAGTCCCAACGTCGGAAAGCGCCAGATTCCAACCTCCAATCTTCCGAGAAACGCCAAATTTCAATCAAACTCAGGCGAAGATCACTGCGTTGGAGTTTCGTATTTTTTCCGCTACTTCGCCAGCGCCACGAAATTCCCCAACAACTGCAATCCCACCTTTTGACTTTTTTCCGGGTGAAACTGAGTGGCGAACACATTGTCTTTCCATACGGACGAGGCGAACGTTTCGCCGTACTCAGTGCGCGTCGCAACAATCGTCGGGTCGGTCGGCTTGGGGAAAAAGCTATGTACGAAATAAACGTAACTGCCATTTGCCACGCCGCGATACAGCGGACAATCGGGTCGCGTAATTTCGATCTGATTCCATGCAATTTGCGGAATTTTCAGCCCGGGCTTTTCGGTGAAGCGCACGACGCTACCGCCGAAAATGCCGAGGCCCGCAGCGCAACTGTTGAATTCTTCGCTCCGTTCAAACAGCGCCTGATAGCCGACGCAGATGCCGAGAAACGGTTTTCCGGTTTTGATGAAATCCCGCGCCGCAGCGAGCAATTCCTGTTTGCGCAGCGCGTTGATGCAATCATCAAATGCACCGACACCCGGCAACACCATCGCCGCCGCGCCGTCAATTTCCTGCGGTCGCCGGGCAATTCGCACGTCCGCTCCCACCTTCAACAGCGCTTTATGCACGCTGCGCAGGTTGCCCGAACCGTAATCAAGCAAAGCAATCACGCTCTAATTAGAAATGAAATCTGCCAAATGTAAAATGCGGAAGCGCAACGCCAACGTCCGCGGCGAGAACTTTGATTCCGCCTGTTCATCCGCCCTTGAAATGGCAAGAATCCCTTGAGCCCAATCCGAACAAACTTTTAAACGAGCCGCAATCAACCGCCGCATGTGGTTTCAATCGCTATTCTGTCTGCTGGTGACTCTGGCGCTCCTTGGAGTGGCGGCCTGGATGTTCCGAAAACTGGCGCCCGCACAGTCCGGTTTCGCCATCTGGCAAGCGGAATGGCCCTGGTTCGCCAAAGGCTTCGTCGCCCCCACGTTGGTGTGGATGTTTTTCAACGTCGGATTCTCGTTTGATTTTCATGCGCTGATGCCATCCATCCAGAACGTACAATACTCCGGTGGCAATTGGATTCCGGAATTCGCCCGCGTCGTGACCAGCGGTTGGGTCATCGCCGCTTCCGCGTGGGTGGCGATAACGGTGGTGGAACGACTCTGGCTCGCGTATCACAAAATGGAAGCGGAGGCGCGTCAGGAATTCCGCACCGTCGCATTCAGCAGCGTGGGAGTTCTGTTCCTGCCCGCGTTCGCGTTGTTCTGGTGGACGGGTTGGTTGAGCATTGGCTTCGTCATCCTGATGCTGACGCTACCGATGGTCGGCTACGGTGCGTGGGTCTTCGATCGGCCCAAAGTGAAACCGATGTATTCGCGCGCCATCGCTCGCATCAAACGCGGTAATTATTCCGACGCCGAGCAGGAAATTCTGTCGCAACTCGAAAAAGCCGAGAATGATTTCGACGGCTGGATGATGTTGGCAGAACTGCACGCCACGCGTTTCAACGAAATCGCCGAAGCCGAAAAAGTCATCATCGACCTCTGTTTGCAAAACGACGTGACGCCATCGCAGATTTCCGTGGCGCTGCACAAACTCGCGGATTGGCAGATCAATCTCGCCAGCGACCCCGAGGCCGCCAAACGCACCTTGAAACTGATCTCGGATCGCTTACCCGGAACGCATCTGGCCCGCATGGCCGAATTGCGCCGCTCGCGTCTGCCGAGCAACGAGGAGTTCAAGCAACAACGCGAGACTCGCCCGATTCCCCTGCCCGTGATGCCCAGCGTTATTCCCGATCCCGGCGCACCAACTCCCACGACCGCGCCACCGCCGGTAGATATCGCACCAGCTCCGAATTCACCGTCGCTAACAACCGATCCGAAAGAGAAGGTCAAGCAATTGACCGAAGCACTGACGCGCGAGCCGAACAACATTTCAGATCGCGAACGCCTCGCGCGGTTGCTCGCTGAACCATTAGGCGATGTGGCGGCGGCCGTCGAACAGATCGAGGTGTTGCTCAATGTAACTTCGCAACCTGACGTAAAACGTGTGGAATGGTTGACGCTGATTGCCGGTTGGCAATTGCGGTTGCTACACGACGAAGCGGCGGGGCGAAAAACCTTGGAACGAATCGTCACTGAATTTCCCGGCACCCCACAGGCGTTCAGCGCGCAACGGCGATTGAATCTGATGAAAGCGTGGGCGAGCCAATCGCCCTCGGTATGACCCCATGGAGGTGGACGCACATACTTCCCTCTCAATTAAAGAGCGGCGTGGCTCTGAAACCACGCCGCTTTGCATTCACTATCAACTCGCCCCCTCGCCCCATCCGATGGGGAGAGGGCCAAGGTGACGGGCTTTTTGTTTCCCCTTCTCCACTTCGGTCACGTCGCCATGTGCGACACCGGATCGGCGTGGGGTAACTGGGGTTATTCTCCAACTTAGTGGAGACCGTCTTTCCGAAGTCGCTGAGTTTTGAATCCGGGAACTCAGCAAAACCCTTATGGATTTGATATATCGCCATAACGATTTACTCCAACTGATTGTTGAACTAACTGACTTGAGGCGGTCACGACGAAATTCCGAACCGTACTCCCAGAGTAGGCCATTGCCAGATTCCCGACCGCAAGCCAACCCTTAGCTACGCTCGTGCCACGCGCAAAAAACCGGCTTTAATGAAGAATTACGATAGAAACCATACTCCAATATTATACCAAAGATTATGGAATACCCACTAGTGGGTAACTAAGACATAGACAACGCCTTGTCGTCGCTGTCTATTTTATTGACCCTGCCCCTTTTCCTCTGCCATGCACGCTCGCGCCTGCGGAATCACCGCATTTGCCAGCAGGTAAGGATTGCGGGAAACTGAGCGGAACATAACTGGCGCGGTCGCATCCCTTGACCGAAAGCGAACTGTGTGGTGAGAGTGAAGAACTCCGAAGCCACACTTGGTAAACCGGGACAGCCCTCCGACCTGTCCCCCATAGCCTTGGCGAAGGAGGAGGTGGGCAAGCGGTTGGGATGTTCAGTTTGATGTAGGTGGAGTTTTCCTCGCTGGAGAGGGTTCAGAAACCGAGACGCTGCGCCAGTGCAAAATGCTGCGGCACGCTTGGTGCATTGGTTGGTCGCGTACAGCTCACTTCTGGTGCATTGGCTGGCGTGTCGAGTTCAATTCTCGTTATTCACCAAATTCATTCAGGTGTCTATCGATATTATCCATAAGCTCTTTCACGCCTGCAGGATAAGGGTTATTTAACCTAGCAAGCAAAAGCTGACGCATTTTATTGCGGTCCACATGGTGTGCATCCAAGAATACTTTAGCAACCCCCTCGTCTTCGTAAGAAATCGCTAATAGAAGATGGTCCGTCCCAATAAATTTTTCGTGATGTCCTCCTGAGTCTCGTAGCTGCTCTGCTCGACTTAGTGCTGCCAATGCCGAGCTACCGAAGATCATGCTCTCAATCGCTTTGGTTTCTTCCATCGGTAACGACTGAGTTCCTAGCCAATGTTCTATCACCTCGCGAGTTAACCCAACGTTGCAGAGCACTTTAGCAACGCCTCTGCCTACCGTTAAGATCCCTAAGAGTAGGTGAGCACTTGAGATTGAAGGATGCCCAAACACCAATGCCGCCTTATATGCATGCTCGATTGCCTGACTACATTGTGGTGTGGTTCTCATTTGAATACTCACAAACAATGATTTGCCATGTCAGCATAACAGCATACGGACTATTATAGCGATTTGGTGCTCGCATACTTATCGTCGCTACAGCATCAAGTTCCATTCCCTCCCGTCGGATCTTGTCCGGGCATCATCCAGAGTCCTCCTAACGCACCAACTGCACCAATTAAGGAACCACCAATTATCAAGGCACCCTCGCCAACCCGTTTAGCTGCTCTACAGACCTTGTTCCACCTTCGATTGTTTTCAATTTCTTTAAGACAGGCGTAATAAGCATTCTTCGCTTGAATGTACGCCGCCGCCGCTTTTTGAACCGAGTCCTGTGCTCTTGCACGTGCCATGTTGAGATCTCTCATAAGAGCTTCGGCTACTTCATAATTATGAGAATCGGGTTCCAGGACGTCGTGCATTAATCGGGCAAGTGTGCGAATATCTTTCGTAAGGGTTGCAACCGCTTCCGTTGCGGATTTTAGGCTAGCGGTCGCCTTGCGCAATGCCTCCTGTAATGCATTGGGGTCGCATAGTCCTAGCGGGTCGTAGCCATCTACAGGATTATTCCCCACATACCCATACAAATTGATCCCACCCGCCTCCCCAATCGGATCCCGATTCAACCACCGGCCCAGGTCCGCGTCATACGCCCGGTACAACGCCAGATGCAGCCCGCTCGGTTTATGCACATAATGCCCCGTGTACCCAAAGTCCGCCAGGTCCGTCCCCGATACCAGCGTCCGCCGCCCATACGGATCATAATCATACCGCGCCAGCACCGCGCCGCTGCTTCTCGTCACCTCCCGGATGCTACCCAAGTGGTCGCGGCCGTAATAATATGTCGTTGGGAAAGGGTTGTATGTAATGTAGCCATCTCCGAAAAAGCGTTTGCGAACGGCATTGTTTTCGTCCCGCTCCTCTGCCATTTCCGTGCCTTTCCAGATAAAGTGCTTCGTGCTCGTCACCGTCCCGTTGTTCTTCTCCACAATCTTCACCCGCCGCCCAAAACCGTCATAGGTAAACTCACTCCGTAAGGTACCACTATTGATTGCCACCAACCGATCTTCTGCATCCCATTCATACGTCACGTTCCCCTTGGCCGTGCAATTCCCGTTGGCGTCATAGCTGAAACTCCGCGCCGTTCCCG
>CALAYC010000025.1 GCA_937894935.1 uncultured Verrucomicrobiota bacterium | reverse complement strand
AACACCTCGGCCTGCCGAACAAGAAAGACGTGAAAGACGGCGTCATCGCCTACAAAATCGCCGCGCACGCCGCCGACCTGGCGAAAGGCCATCCCGGCGCGCAATACCGTGACAACGCGTTGAGCAAGGCGCGCTTTGAATTCCGCTGGGAAGATCAATTCAACCTGTCGCTTGACCCGGTGACAGCCAGAGAATTTCACGACGAGACATTGCCGCAAGAAGGAGCGAAGACGGCTCACTTCTGTTCCATGTGCGGGCCACACTTTTGCAGCATGAAGATAACGGAAGACGTGCGGAAATATGCTGCGGAACAAGGAATCTCTGACGAAGCTGCGTTGCAAAAAGGCCTGGACGAAAAAAGTCGCGAGTTCACCGAGCAAGGAAGCGAGCTTTACGCGAAGGCGTAAGATTGCAGGCAATTAACGTTTGAGATTGTTGCCAGTGATGCTGGAAGCTAGACTCGCTCGTTGAAAGTTATCAAATGAAACGAAATCCTGATGCGCCAAACCTGCCGCTGCATCCGCTGGACACGGAAAAGCAGACCTATGGGTGTCGGCATACAAACCCGGATATTTGCGCAAACAACGGAATCACCGGCAAATGCGCGTTTGCGAACAAGACGAACATCTGTCTGCTTCCGCCGTCATCGTGGCCAAAGCAATTCCAGAAGCTGAAAGCGAGAAAATAGCCACAACGATGCTTAACCAACCCACTGCGAAACTAACTGTTCTGACAAAAACAACCTTGGAGCGGCGTGCTCGGTGGGTTGAGGAGATTCAGCAGATAAGCGGGAATTTCGGAGATGACACTCTCCGCATGAATGCCGCCCTCGAAAAGGAACTCAAGACCGACGGACTGGCGACTCTGCTCGACCATTTGCGCTTGTGTGGTGCGATTCCAGAAAGCTACGGCCATGATTCGAGCGAAGAAAAGCTCTACTCGAAATACACTGACACGCTCTTGGCAGAAGCGTTTAAGTTCATTGGGCTGACCAGCCTCGTCTTGACCGAACGCGCGGACTCCGCCGATGTCGAGTGTAGCGGTGAAAAAGGATTTTGTTTTGTGGGCGACGCCAAGGCTTTTCGGTTGAGCCGAACGGCGAAGAATCAGAAGGATTTCAAAATTCAGGCGATGGACGGCTGGAAGCGAGGACGACCCTTTGCGATGGTCGTCTGCCCGATTTACCAACTCCCCGCACGCACCAGCCAAATTTACCAACAGGCGTCCGCCCGCAATGTTTGCATTTTCACGTATTCGCACTTATGCTTGCTCCTTGTGTATTCCAAAGCCACCAGCGCCGCGAAAGCTCAAGCCCTTTTGCACGACCTTTTCAAAACCGTCCAAGCCCTTCAGCCCTCGAAAGACGCAACGGCTTACTGGCTTCCGCTGAACCGGAAAATGTTGGAATTCTCGAAAGAGATTGCCGACTTGTGGAAAACGGAAAAAGTGGCCGCACTCGAATCAATTCAGGTCGCAAAAGATGAAGCCCTCACTCACTTGGCGACTGAACGGACCAGAATTTCTCAGATGTCGAGGGAAGAAGCGATTAAAGAACTGATACGCGAACACAACATCGAAAACAGAATAGCGGTCATCAACCGGGTTGAGGACAACGGAATCATGAGCCTAGTTTGATTGCGCCGAACAAATCCTCCTCCAAGCGTTTCCGTGCCGCTTCGACGAACTCCGCGTTATTCTCAATCCCCAAATAGCGCCTCTCGACATTTCGAGCCGCTACCAATGTCGTGCCGCTGCCACAAAACGGATCTAACACAACCTGTCCTTTTTGTGTCGTCAGTTCGATCAACGCCTGCATCAACTTGACTGGTTTTTGAGTGGGATGAAGGCCGACCTCACCGGGAGAAAACCCGCAGCGAATTACGTTGTCCGGGTATGCTGCATATTTCGTGAAAGCTGGTTCGTTGAATGCGCCCAAAGATTCCGACAGCACGTTGTCAGCAATCGTTGCCCCGATTTTATAGGGCTTCACAAACCACAGAATCGGCTCGAATGTGGGTCGTAAATTTCCAATTCTCCACCCTTCCCATTTTTCCGCCATCTTTTGGTCGCCTCGCCGTTCAAACACAACGCTCAAGCGTTGCGCGCGATGCGGTGCGCGTTCCCTCAGCCACGCAAGTGTATCCTTGTAGCTGAAGCCCGCGTCCTCCATCGCACAGACGCACCGATGCGCGAGCCGTCGGCCAGCAAACACAATCGCAGAACCACCGGGCTTGAGGACGCGCAACCAGTCCCCGGCCCACTTTGAGCACCATTCGTAATACTCCTTCGGAATTGCTCTGTCAGCTTCCGACCATCCATTAATGGGCTTCCCTCTGGATTTGAAAATCGCTCCTGCCTTTTGTTGGGCGGGGCTTGTGCCAAGAAGTGCAGAATTCGTGTTGTCGTGGAGCACGTCCCATTCGGCGGCTGCGATGCCGTAGGGGATATCGCTGAGAATCAGATGAACGCTTTTGCTCGGAACGTCTTTGATGGCTTCGATGCTGTCCGCGTGAATGATGTCCCCGTCGGCAAGAGTGGGAATTTCGCAGTCCAGAATTTGTGATGTCTTTGTCATTTGGATGAATTGGTTTTGTAAGGTGTGGCGCGTTCTTTTAGGATATGGGCGGCGTGCAAGGCTGCGTCCTGATCGCCGTATTCGGAAGTAACCCGGTCTGCAATAACCCTCCCCTTCAGTTCTCCCTCCGGCACTTTGAAAACCTTTGCGAACTTCGAAATTTGCGCGTCGGTCGGAAATCGGTCGCCGTGTTCCAGCTTGCTCAGGAGCGTTGAATCAATCCCAACGGCGGCGGCAACAACACGAAGCGGTTCTTCTCTCTCTTGGCGCATCTTCCGAATGAACTCGCCGAAGCTGGATGTTTTGTCGTTCATTGTCTTGACCGATTTAGTCAAGACAACTTTTGCCAGATTGCTATCTTGCTGTCAACGGTGATTTTTATCTTGGTTGAATGGCTTGTTTTCATTGAGCGAGCACGCGCCATTTGATTTAATCGCTTTGACCGAGTTCACCGAGAAATTTTTACGCGAGTTGAATTTGAAAAGTTTTGCCCAAGTTGAACCACGTTGCCGCCACGTGCCCATGCACATGATTGAGGAAAACATGGCGAAACAACTTGAGTGGTGCGGCGAAGCGCCGTTCTACACGCTCGGCCCGCTC
>CALAYC010000024.1 GCA_937894935.1 uncultured Verrucomicrobiota bacterium | reverse complement strand
CCTTCGCTCGGAAAAAGACGCGCCATTCGATAACGGCAGTAACTGCGAATCTTTTCAACCTTCGCCGTCTGCTCATTCTTATTCCTGCGATCAAGAACACCCACGCTTCGATTGCACTTTGCAACGATGCGACCCGAGTCATTGCATTTTGCAATACTTCTTCGCGTTCTGTTTTCCAATCTCATCCACGATCCGTTCATCGCGAAACAACGCAACGTTGCTACGGATGAAACGAAACAAATCAGTCCATGATCGCTCACCCCGCATCCATCGACATTCTTTTTCTCTGTAAGTGAAACGCGATGTTTCTTCCTGAAGTTCGCTCGTTGCCTTACGAAGTTTTCTGAGCGTCGCTTCAGAAATCCGCTGGCGCACCCGGGAAAATTCAGTCCAACACGAATGGGTTGAGCACCTACTTTTACTCCGAGTGTCGTGCACAAATTCCTGCGATTTCCGCGTAAATTTCGCGATTCTTTCACCTAACTGCTTTTCTTGTCATCGCGCTGCTTCGCTCGCGTTGCGTAACTGACTTTGTTTTTGGCTCAGAAAAATTCTTTGTCATTCCTCCGCCAGTCGCCTCACGGGGATTTCAGCAACGGTGCCGATTGCGACGAGGAAGGCGGCGCTTAAAGTGCCAACCGTGCAGCGACCGTTATTCATTTCAACCCTTCACCGAGGCTATTCCTATGGGCCGGCATTCCTCCTTTCGTAATTTGATCGCGTTCCAGCTCAGTCAGCGATTCTTTTTCATCACCGGCGCCGGGAATATTTCAGGCGCGCAGGCCGCGGGTCATCGCCTCGGGCCGATCACTTTTTCTCCTTTGGATCGTCCGCCAACGCCGCTTCGCGCCGGAGTCAGTTCCGTCGCGCGCATTGCGGTATCTCCAGCGCGATCTGTAACTCCCGATTCAGCGATGCCCAATCAGTCAAGTGCGATGAAACCGGAAAGAACCAAAACCATGAAACAGAAAACGAACATTGAAGCATTAAGTAAGCGACGCGTCCCAGGAATAGTGTTGGCCTTGCTGCTCTGCGCGGTGGGAAGCATCTCCACCGTTCAAGCTCAACCCGTCAACGATCAATGCGCCGGGGCGACTCCACTGGTCGCCGGAACTCCGGTGAACCTCAACACGGTGGCGGCCACCGCCCTTAACGATCCCACACCCGCCTGCCAAACCGATGTCGGCGCCGGCGTCTGGTACACCTACACCCCGACAACGACGGGCCCGGTCACAATCAGCACTTGCGGCAGCAGTTTCGATACGGTGATTTCCGTTTACACCGGACTTTGCGGCGCGTTGCAACCGCTGGTCAACGGTTGTAATGACGACAACGGTCCATCGTGCGATGGCGAACAGGCGAGTATCACATTTAACGGCGTCGCCGGGACGGTTTATCGAATTTTAATCGCCGGTTACTCCGGCGCTACCGGCACGCTGACGGTAACGGTTAATCCCACCACCAATCCACCCGACGGCCCGGTCAACGACAATTGTCTCGGAGCAATTCTCGTTAGCGCCGGCAGCACGGTGACGACCGATACCACTGGCGCGACTTCAACCGGCGATCCAACACCGAGCTGTCAGCCGGACTCTGGCGCTGCGGTGTGGTACAGCTTCACGCCCACCGCGACCGGGCCGGTCACCGTCAGCACTTGCGGCAGTGAATTCGACACCGTGCTCAGCGTTTACAGCGGTCCTTGCGGAACAATTACTCCCGTTGCCGGCGCGTGTAACGACGACAACGGACCGGCGTGTGCCGGTGAACAGGCCAGCCTGACTTTCAATGCCACGGCGGGAACGCTCTATTGGTTTGTCGTCAGCGGATTCAGCGGCGCCACCGGCAATCTGACAATTTCCGTCAGCGGCACCAATCAACCGGTCGGATTCAACGACGAATGCGGTCAAGCCATCCCCATGACGGCGGGCACGACTTACACCGCCAACACCGAAGAAGCCACCGATGACAACGATCCCACCCCGGATTGTAATGAAGAATTCACCGGTGGCATCTGGTACACGTTTACTCCTGTTGCCAGTGGCGCGGTGACCATCAGCACTTGCGGCAGTGATTTTGACACCGTGGTTGCCGTGTTCACGGGCACTTGCGGAACGTTCACTCCACTGATCTGCAATGACGACGACGGCCCAGGTTGCGCCGGATTACAAGCCAGCGTCACGTTCAACGGGGTCGCGGGCACGACTTACTGGATCCTGGTTGGCGGCACCGGTGAAACCGGTAACGTCTCGATCAGCGCCACGGCTTCGTCCGGCCCCATCGGCATTCCGATCATTACGGCTCAACCGCAAAATCAAACCGTCTGTATCGGTGAAGCCGCCAGTCTGCAGGTCATCGCGAGTTCTTCCGAAGCGCTGGAATATCAATGGCGCTTCAATGGCGAAGATCTCGAGGGCGAAACCAGCAGCACTTTGAATCTCGCCGATACGCAACCGGAAATTGCCGGTGCTTACAGCGTCGTGGTGGCGAACTCGCAAGGTTCGGTCACCAGTTCGGTGGCGACACTGGTGGTGAACTCTCCTCCCACCATCAGTGTTCCGCCACGCGACCTCACGGTCGTTCCAGGCTCGACCGCTGAATTCAACGTCATCGCCGCTGGCGGCAGTCCGTTCACCTATCAATGGATTCGCGACGGCAATGCAATTCCCGGCGGTTCGTTGCCGAATCTGATTCTGTCCAACGTCACAACCAACAACAGCGGCACGTATGTTATTCGCGTGACCAATCCTTGCGGCGCGGTCGAAAGCGAAGCAGTCGCGCTCACCGTCGTGAATCGCGCTATCTTCATCGGCAGCACGCAAGCGGCACCCGGGGTCATCGTTGAAGTTCCCGTGCGATTGCTCAGTGCCGGTGATGAAAACCGCGTCATCCTGACGGTTCTCTTTGATGAAACACTCGTCAGCGTTTCGGACGTGGTGCTCGGCGCCGATGCGGCAGATGCCTCGTTGAGCTGGTCCACTCCGGAAAGCGGCCAGGTGCAAATCGATCTGCAACTGGACAACGACAGCGTCTTCGCCAGTGGTGAACGGGATCTCGTTCGCCTGCAATTCCAGGTCGTTGAAGAACCACCTGGGCCAGCGGTCGTGCTGCTGACCCAAGGCACGCCTACGCAGATTTATCGTGTCGGCGATGAACCGGTGCCGTTTGCACCGAGCATGGGTGAAATTCTGATTGATGGCGAAGCCCTCCCGGCGCCGGCGATCAGTTCGGGCACGGGATTGTTTGAAGAGGATTTCACTCTCGCCGTTCCGGCCGGCGGCCTGCCGGCTGATCGCGCCTTGCGAATCCTGATTTCCAATCTCGGAGTGGATTCACGCGGTCGCCCGATTCAGGTCTATAACGCCAACGGCAGTCAAAATGGAATTCCTTACCTGCAAGTCAGCGGACCGCTGGCCGCCGGCACGATTCCCGTGACGATCCAATTCATCGTCCTCGATCGCACCACGATTCCATCGCCGACGTATCAGGTGGAAGAAGTGGCCGTGGCACAACCACCCACCTTGGCCGGCACGCCGATTTCGATTCCGATGGAGGACATGACCTTCGCCAATGGCGCGGTCTATCTGAAGTTCCCGTCGTTGCCGGGGCGGACTTACTACGTTCAATACTCGGACGACATGGTGAATTGGAACACCACGCTGCCGGCGGTCACCGGCAACGGCGGCTCCATCATCTGGGTGGATAATGGCCCCCCAAAAACTCCCAGCCGTCCCGAGGACGAAACGCAACGGTTCTATCGCGCGTTCCTGGCGCAATAACTCTCGACGTGGACCTTTAACCAAAGAACAAGAATGAAAACACAAATGTGGAAATGGCAAACAGTCGCGGCAACGGTCTCAATCGGCACGGTCCTCGTCGCCGAGGCACAGCCGCGCGACCGAATCTATCTGGAAGAATCCGATTCGCCCTTCATGCGCGATAACCGCGTCTGGGGCGGCGGGCGTGCGGTCTTCAATCTGAAAGCGGACTTTTCCTACGGCACCAGCACTGCGCCGGGTTCGTTTCCTGGCGTCGACCCGGAAAACCGCACTTACGACAACGGCTACGTGTTGATTGACGACAGCGGTAACGCTGGCGGCATGACGTGGAACTGGGGCTTCTGGGATTTGCCCGGTCAACCGCCCACCGTCAACGGCACCACGCTTGAACTGAGCAGCACGACTTCACCTGCGCAAGGGGTCAGCAATTCGCAAAAAGACGATCCGCATTATGGCTTCGAGGTCGGTTACGGACGCGTATTGTTCCGTTCGACCGATGAAGAAGGTCGCGGCGTGCTCGTGGGACTCGACACCGCGTTCAACATGACGTGGCTGAACATCGAAAACTCCGCTGCCTTCGCCGGCGATGCGATAACCACGGTTGATTCCTACGATCTGAGTGGGCTGCCGATTATTCCCAGCGCACCCTATTACGGCGGTACTCCGACGCCCGGCGGACCGTTGCCGTTGTTGTTGCCCGATACGCCTTTCGATCGGACCACCACCACAACGCCTACCACGGCCACCGAGTACGGCAAACTCGACGGTACGTTGTATGGATTCAACATCGGTCCGTTTGTGGAAATTCCGCTGAACCGTGCGTTTGCGCTTCAAGTGCGGGGCGGATTCTCCGCCGTGCTCTCGGATTTGGAATACAAATTCTCCGAATCGCTCAGCACGGGCGGCGCGAATTCCGGCTCGATCTCGGACACCGATTGGTTGTTCGGCGGTTATGCGGAACTCAAGCTGACTATCGCCGTCGCGCCCAATGTCGGCATCTATGTTTCCGGCGGCTTTCAATATGTCGGAGATCACACGCTCTCGGTTGGCGGACAATCCGTCAAACTCGATCCAGGCGGGGTGGGGACCGCAGGTGCAGGCGTAACCATCTCGTTCTAACCCAGGACCGGGGTCGGCGAACGCCTTTCGATTCGTCTGAATCGAATTCGCCAGCCGACCCCGGTCTTCAAACACACCTCACCACAACAAAACCCAAACAATTTAAAAATGCCTCGCACTGCCGCCCATCTGACTCGCATCCGTTTCACTGCGGCGCATATTGATTTTAACCGAGCAATTTCTCGTCCCAACGATGCGCGCGATTCCTCCGGCCCATTACGATTCTTTCATGCGTTCTCCGCAACGGACAGTTGTGGATTAGAGCCGGTTGAACCAGCCCTGCGAACTTCAGCGGGCGCAGAAATTTCTGATTTATGTTCTTTCATTCCAATTACCGATGGTTCGGCGGAGGAACAGCAACAGCCTTTTCCGGCGGTGGCGGTTTCGCCCCGTTCGCGCTGAATCCCGTATCGCCCAGCGGCCGGCTCATTCTGACCTCGATTGATTCCGCTTCCGCTCCAGTGGGTCCTTCTGCCTGCCACAAGCAGGTTGCCGCCCCATTGAGAGCGTTGGTCATGCCGCCGAAGCTTCGCACTAACGTATAGAGGCCGAGTGGTCTCTGTCACACGAAAGGGTCGTAAAACAACTGACGGTTAACCATCAACGGATGCAAAAATAGCTATGAACAACCAAACCATCTCAAAACGCGCCGCGCTCTTCGCTGTCTGTGGACTGGCAACCGCCGGTCTGCTGACTGCGCAAGCCCAGGATACCGACGCTCAAGGCGCTCCCGGCTCGCAACAACAACGCCAAAGCGGTCAGGCCAGCGGTCAAACCTCGATCGGATTGACCGGACAACGCAGCATGGGCCAAACCCAGAAAATCAATAAAGCCAGCGAACTCATCGGGCTCACTGTCAAAAACGCCCAAGGCGAAGAACTCGGCGAAATCAAAGATATCGTCATTGATTTCAGCAGCGACAAAGTCGGTTACGTCGTGTTGAGTTCCGACCCTGGAGCTTTCTCCGCCGAACGTTTGCATGCGGTTCCGCTGCGCGCTTTTCAACCCGGAGCTGACGGCGAAAGCCTGACACTCAACGCGGACAAACAGAAAATGGCTTCGGCCGAAGGCTTCACCAAGGAAAATTGGCCGAGCCCAACCAGCCCTGCTTTCGGAGCGCAACCGTTCTGGCAGGAAAGCCCCGGTTCACAACACCAGCAACGTGATCAACGTGATCAACGTGATCAACAGCGTGATTATCTGCCCGGCTCCGGCACTCGCGGCAATCAAGGCACAAGCCCCGGAACAACGCCCAGCACTCCCGGCTCGACACCCGGCACCACTCCACGCTGACTTGGCCAACTAAGTAAGCGACTCATCAGCCTGGTGCACCATTGCACCAGGCTCTTTCTGTGCCCGTCGGAAAACGCAACGAACCTCTCGCTTATGGACATTGATCTTCATCAGGCTGAAGCCGCCCTGCAAAACAGCTACCGCGCCAACGCCGCGCAATATCGTTACGACGATGAAATCGAAGTCCAGACGCCACACCATCAACGTCTCGCCGGCAATCTCGCCGCGATTTCCTCTTCGTTCGGCCGGCGCATCTCGGTGCTTGATGTCGGCTGCGGCACCGGCCGCTTTTTCTATTGCCTGCGCAATGTCGATCGCCTCGTCGGTATGGATATTTCTCCCGAAATGTTATTGGCCGCCGAACAACCGGTGTATCGCGAAAAAATTACGGCGCGCACCGTGCAACTGATTCAAGGCAACGCATTCTTCGCATCATTCGAACCGCAATCGTTCGATCTGATTTACTCCTTCGGCATGTTTGGCCACGGCTGTCCGGTGACCGTTGATGTCTGCAACAAATTTTATTCGTGGCTCGCGCCCGGCGGACAACTTTACTTCGACACCGTGGACGTGCGCGGTGTTTGCCTTTCGCGCCGCTTGAAATGGCAACTTCGCAAAATGCTTTATCACGCTTTGCCGCCGAAAGCTCGTCGCGCTCTCGATCAACGCGAAGGTCACACGCCGTTCTTTGGATTAACGAGACGACAACTCAATCAGATCATGCGCCAATCGCGTTTTCCGCATTTCGCAATCGTTTCAGAAATCTGTCACTCGCCGCTCTGGAAAGGTCGACATCTGGAATGTCGCGCCGGCGTTTCAGCGTTTCAAAATTTCACGAATATTACGCCGCCGAATTCCACCGCCAACCCCGCACCTGAGTCGCCGACTCCTTAAGCGCCACCGCCAGCGCAAAATTTTCTTCGCGAATCGACCAGAGCGCCCAATCCGGCACGGGCTGACCACTCTCGCGAATCGGCAATAAATCTTCCGGTCCGGAACGACGCAACGAAACTTCAATTTCCTGTGGTTGTTTGCTCAACCCTTGTGCCGTGCCTTTTAGAAATGCTTCTTTGCGCGTCCAGCAATCGAAAAACGCACGGGGTCGCTCAGGAGGCGCGAGCCGTTGCCATTCTACTTTTTCCTCGGGCGCTAACACCGCCGCCGTGAGCTGCGGCAGATCCGGCAACAAGCGAATCATTTCCAGATCCACCCCCACCTCACCATCGCGACTCAGCGCAAACACCACTTCATCGCCGGAGTGCGCGACGTTGAACTGCAACGCCCCCGCCAGCGCCCCGGCTAATCGCGGTTTACCATTCGCCGAGTACGCCAACTCAATCCGCGGCGGCGCGACGTCCAGGTAACGTCCGAGAATTTCCCGCAACAACCCGCGACAGGCGATGTAGCGACGTTGATCGCGCTGAAATAGAAATCGCGCCGCGCGCCGTTGCTCGTTGGTCGCCAGATGACGATGCAATCCCGCCAATCGTTTCTCCGGCAGATCCAGATTCACCAACAGCACATGAACACATCCGCCGGGCAATACAAATTTCGGCGGCGCTTCCTGCCAGTGGAAATCTACCGACCAGTCGTTCGCACGTTTTGCCGCCATAACATTTTCAATGTGCCAACGTCGCCAACGTCGCGTGGCCGTTCCCATTGCCATTTGCGTTTTCGTTCGCCAGTTGACCGTAATCCAGTTTGATAAGCCGATCTGCCAGGTGGAAATATTTGTCATCGTGCGTAATGACCACCACGGTCTTGCCATGGCGCCGCAAATCCGGCAGCAAGCGCGTGTAGAAAAAGTCTTTGAACTGTGGGTCCTGATCCGACGCCCATTCATCGAACAGATAAAACGGACGATCTTCCAGATACGCCGTCAGCAACGCGAGCCGCTTGCGCTGCCCTTGCGACAGCGCCGTCGTTGAGAACGCACCGTCACGCACCTTGACCTTTCGCTCCAGGTTCAGCGTCACCAGATATTCGTGCGCCCGCGTGTCCAGATGCGGATGTTCCAACCCCAACAACGATTCAAAGACAAAGAAATCCGAAAACACGG
>CALAYC010000023.1 GCA_937894935.1 uncultured Verrucomicrobiota bacterium | reverse complement strand
TGCGGCGGATAACGTTGCGATCGCGGCAAGTGGTTACCCGTCTGCGTCGGATCCACACTCCCTTCCACTCGAAAGACCACTCGTGCCGCCGTTTCCGCCGTAATCGCATAATTGGTGCACATTCCGGCAAACGGCCCTCCCAGCAAAATTGAATCTGGTGCGGGCTGTAATGTCTGCCCGTAAGCGTAAATCGAGAATCGCGGCGATTCTTCCAGGTGCAACAACGACATGATCTGCTGCGGCAACCACTCATACACTGCGTCGCTGATGCCGCGCGTCTGCGCCATCACGCTACCTTGATTTAGAAACGGTGAAGCATCCGTCAACTCCGGAACCGCCAGAATATCTCCGAGACTGCGGAAATGACCGGTGCGGAAAAAGTTCGGATTTGAACGCATCGCGTTGATGCCATTGACAATTCGCACCACCGGTGTCCAAGTCGTAGCATCCAAGGCATCATAAGCACCAGCCGGTTCAATCAACACACTGGTGTAAGCCGGAGGACGATTCGCCAGCAAATCGGCAGCAGTCGAAGAATTCGTCAGGACAGCAACTCCACTCAGTACGGCCGACCATGCCGCCAGATTGGTCTGATTGATATTCAACCGTCCCCGTCCCGCATTGTCATTTAACGTTGTGGTAAACACATCAAACAACATTCGGTCCGCCACTGGACGCGTATAGAATCCTTCTTCCAACGTCCGGTTACCTGTCCATTTCGCCCATTTTTCGGCCTTGGCACGATAAAGCGGAGAAACCCATTCCGTCGGTGAGAAAACAATATTGGTCAAATCCGTATCAATATTCCCGGCTTTCAGATAAATCGTTTGCCACGGAGTGCCGCGATGAACGCGCCCGATCCATCCCACATTCGGAAGCGTATTCGTCGGGAACTGCCATGCATCCGAGCGTGTCACTAACGGATCCTTTATTGCTGGATTCGTTGTATCAGGGTCTGTCGCCGCGTCGTGTCGCCCCCACGGCAAATAGCGATCGTTCAGCTTGCCGATATTTTCCAAGGCTTCTGACTCAGTTTTCTCAAATCCCAGAATCATCGGCTCGCCAGACTTCTCGATGT
Source organism: uncultured Verrucomicrobiota bacterium (assembly GCA_937894935.1). Lineage (GTDB taxonomy): Bacteria > Verrucomicrobiota > Verrucomicrobiia > Limisphaerales > JADLHS01 > JADLHS01. Next base: position 2,135 of record CALAYC010000023.1, on the reverse strand, counting down.
AAAACAAATCCTGCGCCATGTAATGCACCAGCGGATCATTTGCCTGATAAATCATCGGGATGCTGACTTCTACCGTCGGCGTGAAAGGAACTTCGATCTCACGTGGACCTGAGGTGCCGCTTCGGAAGAAATTATTGAACCCGGCAATCGCACTTTCGACTGAACTCGGGTTAAACTTGCCAAACGACCTCCAGTTTTCTCCGAAAGTATCTGGATGCATTCCCATCTCCGCTCCGCGCGAAATGGCAATCTGCTGAAGGACTCCGAACCGGCCACTAAGCCGGCTAAGCTGGCCGCCGGAAAGAACATTCGTCGTCCAAAGTTGGCGGAATGCCCGCTGCGCATAACTCTGCGGCGCACCGGCAACCTCATTCCACGCGCTTTCATTTGCAATAACATCTGTGAGGTTTGTCACGTAGGCCAGTCCATCAAGCAGCACATAATCTATCACTCGGCGCGTGCCCTGCTCTACAATCATTGCGTGAACGCGATTACTGATCGCGCATCCCCAGCGCGGAAACCGAAACTCTTGCGTGTCATCGAACATGCGAGTGTTTGTATGGCTGATGAAACCCGCATTGCCGAGAATATTGGGCAAATACCCAGTCAACGGTCGCAGCGAAACATTTGTCCTCATCAACGAAATGAATGACTGTCCAGTCCCGGATTTAAAACCACGCCAGCCATTCGCTGGGATGGATAAGCGATCACCGGTAATCAAGTTGGTCGGCCAAACAACTTCACAATCGTTTGTGAGCAACATTGAAACGTAGTTCGTGATATAGATATCGACGGGTACACCGTAATCAGCCTGATAAGAATTCCAGAACTCTGCCGCCGAAGGCATCGTAAGATACATCGTAAAGAACTGATTGGTTTTTTCGATCCGGCCAAATTGATTTTTTACGAGTTGCAATTTGCGCGTCAGCATGAACTTCGTCTCAAACTGGAACTCGTTAAAGTTTGGCAATCCTTTTTTCGCACCGATAACCAATGGAACTCCAAAAGCCAAACCATCACCATTCGGAGGAACAAGTTCAGCGGGATTTGACACAGAGAGAAAATCGATAATTCCATTCGTAGTAAGTTTTGAAGTCATCACATTGACGTTGCCCTCAACATCAAATCCGTAAATATAAACATTCGTTCCCACAGTATCCGCCGCAAATCGTGGCCGGAAAACGGCCGGCAGAACATTGGTGCCAGTCTTCGCCTCCCAAAGGTTCGCTGCCACCTGCAACAGCCGATGAATTGCAGGCGAATAGACCCATTGATTGCTGATGATGACCGGAATGTTCGTCAGAGAGAAACTCTGCTCCATCCGAAACAGGTTGGTATAGATAACCCGATCCGCAGCCAACCACTCCTGTGAATACTTGCGCAACAACCGATCTACAGCGTTGGTGAAAAAGAAAAGCGGTGGCTGGATACTGTTATCCCCAAAATAGCTACGAATCCGATTGGTATCCGTCCACAGAATGTAATTCGTCACCGCACAACCATTCACATTGACGTAATTCAGATTCAGCTTGTCCGGATCTTCCGGCGCTGAGCCGGTGCCGAGCTGTGCCAGCATCCGGTAGTACGTGTTTTGATCGTACGTAGAAACATTGGTTCCCAATTGCGCGAGCCGCCCGGCAAATGTAGCGCCTGCCTTGGTGAACACATCTTGAAGCGAGAAAAAGTGGTTGGTATTATCCGAACCAGCCCACCGACGCGGAGACCCAGACTCATTGACCAAATTATAAGGTGTCGTCAACCACGGTCCATCCGAGTACTCGTCCACCTGATTCCCGTCAAAAGCAGAATAGCCGAGCGCAAGACTATTGTAATCATTCGCATAGCGATAATTAAGAATCGCGCGCGCATCGTCGAATGCCAACCCGACATTCCCAGCAGCCGTCGGCCCGATTCCCGTGAGAGGATTGGCACGATTGTACTGGAATGTTGTAAACGGCTCGTGCCAGACATTCGTATTTAAATCCGCCAGAAATGCCGCGAGGTTAATTTCCCATGGCCCCACGCCCTGATTGCGGAAAAATCCGTCTGAGTCGAGCAATCCCACCGTCCGCGTGGCCGCCTGATTATGAATATAATTTATATCCAGCGTCTTTCCTTCCGGCACAACCACAAAC
>CALAYC010000022.1 GCA_937894935.1 uncultured Verrucomicrobiota bacterium | reverse complement strand
GCCCTTCGACCGCCTGCGCAATGATGTCGGCCTTGGCTTCGCCTGTCGCGAGCAGGATGCAGCGCCGCGCATCGAGAATGGTCCCCACCCCCATCGTTAATGCACGACGCGGCATTTTATCTTCTCCTCCGAAAAACGGTGCATTCTGCTTGAGTGTCGTCGGCGTCAGTGCCTTCTCGCGCGTTCGAGATTTGAGCGCGGACAAAGGTTCGTTGAATCCGATGTGACCGGACTTACCGATTCCGAGCAGTTGCAAATCAATCCCGCCCGCGCGTGCAATTAATTCTTCGTAGCGCCGACATTCCGCGCCCAGATCCTCCGCTCGACCATTAGGCAAATGCGTATTGGCCAACTCAATGTTCACCTGCCGGAACAGGTGCTCATTCATGAAATAGCGGTAGGAATGCGGATCATCCGGAGCGAGGCCGACGTATTCATCGAGGTTGAATGTGCGCACGCCGGAAAAATCCAAACCCTCCTCGCGATGCATTCGCACGAGATGTTGATACACCGCTTCCATCGTGCTGCCGGTCGCCAATCCGAGCACCGCCCGCGGATTCGCTCGAATCTCATTGGCCACTATGCGCGCCACCAGCAGAGCAGCGGCATTTTTGTCGCGTTGGATAATGAGTTCCATGGCGCGCAGTTAAGCAAAAGCAGCGCGGCGGGACACTAAGAATTGCAGCGCAACCGGTCACACGTTAATGTGCGCCCATGCTCAACCAGCAGTCGGCGGCTTCAAAGCGTTGTGATATCATTGTCGCGCAACGTTTTTCGGGCGGCGCGGTCTGATGAGTTGAGGAAGCACGATGAATCCAGCCGCCGCACGGGAAGTTTACCAGAAAATCGTCGCCAACATCAGTCGGGTCATGCAAGGCCAGGCCGGACCGACGCGCAAACTCCTCGCCGCTCTCGCCAGCGGCGGACACGTTTTACTTGAAGATTTTCCGGGCACCGGCAAAACCACTTTGGCCAAAGCACTCGCCCGTTCCGTGGACGCGCGCTTCAAACGCGTGCAATTTACGCCCGACCTGTTGCCGTCGGACATTCTCGGCGTTTCAATTTTCAGCCAACGCGATCAACTGTTTCATTTTCACGAAGGTCCGATCTTCACGAACATTCTGCTCGCGGACGAAATCAATCGCGCGTCGCCACGCACGCAATCAGCGCTGCTCGAAGCGATGGCCGAAAATCAGGTGAGCGTAGATGGCGAACGCCGCGATCTTGCGGATTTGTTCTTTGTCATCGCGACGCAGAACCCGGTCGAATTCCGCGGCACGTATCCGTTGCCCGAAGCGCAGATGGACAGGTTCGCGATGCAATTCACGCTCGGTTACGTGCAACCGACGGAAGAAGTTGCCGTGTTATCCGCGCAAGTGACAACGCATCCGCTGGAGGAACTCGCGTCGTGCGTCACGTTGGCGGATGTCACCGCACTCAAACGGGCCGCGCAAAGCATTCGCATCAGTGAAGAACTCAAGCGCTACATCGTGGACCTCGTCGGCGCTACCCGCACTGCCAACGGCGTTCAACTCGGCGCCAGCCCGCGCGCTTCCATCGCATTGATGAAAGGCGCCCAGGCGCTGGCGTTGTTCGACGGACAGGAATTCGTCACGCCGGAACAGATTCAGGAACTTGCCGTGGCAGTCATTGCGCATCGAATTGTGATGCAACCGCAGGCGCGCTTTTCCGGTTTAACAGCGCGCGGCGTGGTGGAAGACATCGTCCAAAAAACCAAAGTGCCGGCGTGATTTCACGCGGTCGCGGAATATGCGATTGTTCGTCCGCATTTTTTATCTGCTGTATCGGGTCACGACCTGGTTAACGCACTGGAGCCGACGCCGATTCACAGTGCTCGGGAATGCAATTCTCGGCGGACTGATGGTGGCGCTGACGACGGCATTCGATGTGGATGGCGCGGTCGGTTATCAATCCGTCATTCCCCTTTGTGCGGTGCTGTTGATCGCCATCGTCTTCAGCATTCGCTTTCGCGCCAGGTTCGAACTGGAACGAAAATTACCGCGAATCGCCACCGCAGGTCATCCGTTTCAGTACCGCGTCGCGATTAAAAATCTCACCGCCAAAAAACAAACCGGCCTCACACTCATTGACGATCTCGCTGATCCACGGCCGCGCTTTAAAGAATGGCGCGATTACAAACTGGATGAAGACAAACACGTTCGTCCGTTTCGCTTTCAGCGGCGCAGCTTTCGGTCGCCGTTCAAAAAAGCAACGGTGAAAGAAAATGAAATTCCATCGTTGCGCCCGGGAGAACGCGGTGAAGTGACGATAGAAATGACGCCGCTCCGTCGGGGTCACGTACGCTTTGAAAGCGCAACCGTCGCGCGCCCCGATCCTCTAGGGATTTATCGCGCCTTACGAAAGTTTCCGCTGCCGCAATCAATGTTGATCCTGCCGAAGCGTTATCCGTTGCCACCGATTGCCTTGCCCGGCGGAATGAAATATCAGCACGGCGGCGTGGCCATGGCGTCGCACATCGGGCAAAGCGAAGAATTCGTCTCTCTCCGCGAATATCGTCGTGGCGACCCGCCTCGACACATTCATTGGCGCAGTTGGGCGAAAACCGGCAAACCCATCGTGAAAGAATTCGAGGACGAATTTTTCGTCCGGCACGCGCTGGTGCTGGATACTTTCACGCCGCGACCATACAGCGAATTGTTCGAGGAAGCAGTGTCGGTTGCCGCGTCATTTGCCTGCACGGTGCTCACGCAGGAATCGCTGCTGGATTTGCTATTCGTCGGTCCGGAAGCTTATTGTTTCACGGCGGGTCGCGGTCTGGCGCATGCCGACCAGATGCTCGAAATTCTCGCCACGGTTCAACCGTGTCGCGAACAACCGTTCACCACGCTGGAAAATCTCGTCACCAACCACGCGAATTCAGTCAGCGGTTGCGTTTGCGTGCTGTTGGCCTGGGACGAACCGCGCTGGAAATTTATCGAAAAGCTGAAACTGATCGGTCTGCCGTTGCTCGTGTTGGTCCTTCGGTCGGCGGATGAAACTCAGCCGCTACCGCTCGGACCAATGAGTGATGCGCCGGAATATTTGCACGCGTTGGAAATCGGGCGGATTGAAGAACAACTCGCCCGCTTGTCATGAAACCGCCGCCATTACTGCTCGGTGCCGTACTCCTGTTCTGGGGCTGGCAGGCGAATTTGCTGTGGCTCGGTGCGATCATGGGCGCCCTCGTTGAATCGGCGCTGGTATTCAAAGCGCGTTGGGATTTTTCCGACGAAGATTTCGAGCGAATCTGGTCGCTGTGCTCGCTGCTGCTGCTGGCGATGGTCTTGTTCGCGTTCGCACAAAACGACGGGCTCTCCATTTTTGGTGACTTCCTGACCGACCGTGATCTGAATTCGCAACGCGGCGCAGCGATTGCCACCGCTCGCACCGCATCGAATCTATTGCGCTGGCTGCCGATTGCGTTCTTTCCATTTCTGATGGCGCAAACATTCAGCACGCGCGATTCCATTCCACTCACAACAATCAGTCACATTCTGCAACGCCGCTGGAAACTCGCTCGCAAGGCCGGAGAAAATCCGCTGCCGGGACGCGGGTTCAACGTCGGTTTTCCGTACTTCTGCATGACGCTGCTGTCAGCAAGTTTTCACGAAGCGGAAAACAACACCTATTTCTGGGGCTTCTGCGGATTCCTCGGTTGGGCCTTGTGGACGCTGCGATCGCGCCGCTACTCGCTGGCGGTCTGGGCCAGCATCATCATCGTCGCAGCCGTGGCCGGATATTTTGGACAACGCAGCATCACTTACGTGCAGCGATATATCGTTTCGCTGAATGCCCAGTGGCTCGCGCGTTTTCTGCGCCGCTCGGATGATTTCTTTCAAAGCCGCACTCAAATCGGGCGTGTCGGCCAGATTAAAAATTCCAGCGCCATCGCGATTCGCCTCACTCCGCATCAACCGCACGATGTGCCAGAGTATCTGCGGGAAGCAACCTATCGCCGTTATGAAAATCGCATTTGGTTCGCCGGTTCTTCGCGGGACGATTTCAGCAGCGTGAATGAAGTTCCGCTCTCGGCTACCAATCAACCTTACTGGCCACTGGTACCCGAGCGCCCCGCGCGTTCCAGTGTGCGAATCAGTTGTTACCTCGACGGTTCAGAGAATGGCGTTCCAGCCGGTCTGTTGCCTTTGCCCAGCGGCACCAAACTTCTGACCAACGCCCCGGCCTTCGGTCTCAAGATGAACACCGCCGGTGCTGTGATTGCGCAAGGACCGGGATTATTGGTGTTCGACGCGCTCTACGGGCCTGGGCCGACTTACGATTCGCCGCCCGGCACCAACACGCGACGCGCGAATCGTCCAGATTCCAATCGGCTCGGACCGCCTCGTCCGCCCCCCAACTTTCAACCCGGTTCCGACGAGAACCGCCGCGGTCGCGGCTGGGGGCGTCGCTATGTTGAAGACGAAGATCGCGATGTGCCGCCCGAAGAAGTGCCAGCCATCGAAATGGTGCTCGAAGAATTGGGATTAACCACCAATACGCCGCCGCGTGAAGCGATGCATCGCCTCGCCGGATTTTTTAACGACAAATTCAGTTACAGCACCTGGCAACGCGGACAAAAACTCAGCGAGGGCGAAACTCCGTTGAGCCATTTTCTTCTCACCAGCCGGACCGGTCATTGCGAATACTTCGCCACTGCCACCGTGTTATTGTTGCGGCAGTTAAATATTCCGGCGCGTTACGCCACGGGATTCGCGGTGCATGAAGAGTCAGGTGACGGTTACGTCGTACGCTTCAGCGACGCTCACGCGTGGGCGCTGGTGTGGGATAATCTGCAACAGACGTGGATTGATTTCGATACCACGCCCGCCTCGTGGATCGAAGCTGAACGCCGCGGAACAGTCGTCGGCCGATGGTTCCGAGACATGTGGTCGAACTTCAAGTTTGAGCTGGCGAAATTCCGCTACGGCCAGAGCAATTTGCGGAAGTATATCCTGTGGATTGTCATTCCGGGTGTCGGCCTGCTGCTATATCAAATTGTTTTTCGGCGCGACCGGAAACGCCGCCGCTATCGCAAACAGGATGAAGCCTTCTTCGCCAACTGGCCCGGATTGGATTCGGATTTTTATCAATTGGAAAAACAGATTGCCACGCGCGGTATCACGCGAGGCGAAGCCGAACCGTTAGGTGATTGGTTACGTCGCGCTGTGGCAACGCCAGAACTTGCAGATTTGCGCGAACCACTGGAAGAGCTGTTACAACTGCACTATCGCCATCGCTTCGATCCACTGGGATTAAATACAATTGATCGCGAAAATTTACGCACGCTAACGAGCCGTTGCCTGGAAATGCTGACCGCGAAACCGGCAACCGCTTCTTAGCCGGACTTAGCGCACCTACTCGGCGTTCGGATACGATCCGAGAACCTTCACGTAACTGCATTCGCGCTCAAGCAGTGCAATGGCTTTGGCGACTTTTTTATCCTGCACGTGACCGTCGCAATCAATGAAGAACAGATACTGCCACGCTTTACGTTTGCTGGGACGCGATTCGATTTTGGTGAGATTGATGCGATAACGTCGGAAAGCTGCGAGTGCGTGATGCAACGCGCCAACCTTGTCGCTCATGCTGACCATCAGACTCGTGCGATCGCTGCCAGTCGGCGGACTGCACTGACGACCGAGCACGAGGAAACGCGTCGCATTGGCGGCATTGTCCTGAATATCCTGCTCAAGCACCTCGAGATTGTATTTCTCGGCCGCCAACATACCGCCAATCGCCGCCGCGCCTTTTTCCTTCGCCGCCAATTCAGCGGAACGCGCGTTCGACGAGGTCTCAATTAATTCCACCCGCGGCAGATGATTTTGAATCCAACCACGGCACTGCGCGAGCGATTGCGGATGAACGTAAAGTTTTTTGATTTGTTTGCGCGGCGTGTTGCTCATCAGGCATTGCTGCACCTTGAGCACGACCTGAGAAACAATCTTCAGGTCGCTGTCCACAAACATATCCAGCGTGTGAGTGACGACGCCTTCAGTGGAATTCTCGACCGGCACTACGCCATAATCCGCGCGATTTTTGCTCACCTCGGTGAACACGTCGCCGATGGTTTTCTGCGCCGCGTAATGCAGACTGGAGCCGAAACGTTTGATGGCCGCCTGATGCGTGAATGTGGCTTCCGGTCCGAGATACGCGATGGTCAGCGTTTTTTCCAACGCCAACGCGCTGGACATCACTTCGCGGTAAATAGCGCGCAGTTGATCGTTGGTGATCGGACCGGCGTTGAGTTTGCAAACGCGCTGCAACACCGCTCGTTCCCGATGGGGGGCGTAGATTTCCTCGCCGGCCTTGAGTTTGATTTCGCCAATGGCCAGCACATGCTTTGTGCGCTCGTTGATGAGCCGCACGATTTGCGCGTCGATTTTGTCAATCGCCTTCCGATGCTCGGGTAGATTCACAGCCGGGTCAGCATGAAGCAGCCAATGCAGAGAATCAAGCGCCCGGGCAGGCGCAAATTCCGCTACGCATCACCCCCACTATTCCGGTGCCGAGAAACGACGCGCACTTAAACAAACACGATTTCCGTCGTCGTTGCCTTGTCGTCCCAGCCTCGCGTTGGTTCAGCCGTGACGGAGGAAATGTCTTTAATCGAGATTTGCCGCCCGCGAGTTTTCGGCGACTTCACTTCAATCTTCGATGGATCGCAGGTCTGTTGGTTAATTTTCTGATGCGGCGCGGGCTTGTAGCGAACGTACAATTTCTTCGGCGTATCCGGCGCGAAGTAGAGGATGCGCGATTTCTCCGGAATGCACGAATACACCTTGTTCAGAATGGTGCCGCCAAACGTGAAGCGCTTGAGATAACTCGCCTTGCGATCCGTGTAAGCGCAGGTGAACACCCGATCGCGCTCCGGTAGGCCGGCGTAGAACAACTCCGAGCCGACAAACATTTTCTCCGGCAATTCCGTGACCTTGTACGTGCCGTCTTTGAACACGAGCAGGACCTTGTCGAACTTCGTGCATTCGAGTTTGAATTCCTCGCCGTTCACTTTGTAACCGACGTAACCCGTCTCGCGATCGTAACTCACCTTGAACGCTTTGAACGCCACCGCTTTCGCGTCCACTTCTTCGTGGCGCGCGGACTTCGTCGTCAATCGCGGATACTGTTTGCCGTATTTTTCAAGCAACCGTTCGAGATGACCGATGACGTACTTCGTGAGGTTTTTGAGATTCTTACGCGTCGCTTCGAGATCAATCTTAGTCTTCTCCATCTCTTCGCGATGCTTGTTGATGTCGAACAACGAAATCCGGCGGATGCGAACTTGTAGCAATCGCTCCACATCCACGTCCACAATCTCGCGAATCAACTCTTTCTTGAACGGCTTGAAACCATCGTACACCGCAGCGAACACCGCTTCATTCGTTTTGCATTGCTCGATTTTTTTGTAAATGCGCTCCTCGATGAAAATGCGTTCCAACGTGCGATAATGCAGTTCGTCGAGCAGGTTCTTCTCGCGCAACTCCAACTCACGCTTGAGGATGGCGACGAGTTGATCGGTGTTCTCGCGCAAGACTTCGCTCACCGTCATTTCCACCGGGCGATTGTCCTTGATGACGATGATGCGACTCGAAATCGTCACTTCACAACCAGTGAACGCATAGAGCGCGTCAATCAGCTTCTCCGGATCGACGCCGGATGGACACTTGATTTCGATCTCAACATCTTCCGAGGTGAAATCGTTGATGGATTTCACCTTCAGCTTGCCTTTGCGCACGGCGTCTTCGATGGACGCGATGAGCGATTCGGTGGTCGTACCCGGCGGAATCTCTTTGATGACGACCGTTGAATCGTCCTTCACCTTGATTTTCGCGCGAACTTTGACCGAGCCTTTGCCGTCCTGATAATCACGCGCATCCATCAAACCGCCAGTTTGAAAATCCGGCAGACATTTGAACGGTTGCTTTTTCAGGATGGCGATCTGCGCTTCGAGCAGTTCCGGAAAATTGTGGGGCAGAATCCGCGCGCTCAGACCGACGGCGATGCCTTCCGTTCCGAGCATCAGCAGCAACGGCAATTTACTCGGCAACGTGACGGGTTCTTTGTTTGTTCCGTCGTAGCTCGGGACAAATTCAGTGATCGAATCGTTGAAAACTTCTTCGCGCGCCAAATCGGTGAGACGGCATTCGATGTAACGATTCGCCGCCGCGGGATCACCAGTGAAGATATTACCGAAATTTCCCTGGCCTTCGATCAGGTAACGCTTGTTGGCCAACACCACAATGGCGTCGCTGATGGAAGCGTCGCCATGCGGATGGTATTGCATCGTGTGACCGACGATGTTGGCCACCTTGATGAACTTGCCGGTGTCTTTCTCGTGCAACGCCCACATGATGCGCCGTTGCACCGGCTTGAAACCGTCCGCGAGATTCGGAATCGCGCGATCGCGAATAACATAGCTCGCGTAGTCGAGAAACCCGCGATCCACCCGATCGTGTAAACCGGGGGCAACGCTCTTCGGATCAAACGGCTTATGCGCCACGGCTTCGACCTGTTCCGCAACGACATGTTGCTCGCCGTTGCCGTTGGTCGCCTTTTTCTTCGGCGACTTATCCGCCGCCGCGGCGGGTTTCGCCCCTTCGATAGGCAATTCCGGTTGATTCGACGATTTTTTGCGCTTCTCAGAACTCATGAGCGGCGCGCATTAAGCCGCAGAACGAATGCGATGGCAAGAATGACAACGCGCACGCGCACGGCGTTCAGTTTGTTAAGGCGACTGCTGGTATTTTCTTTAGACCCGGAACTACAGATTGTCCGCTCTCGCTCAATGAATTAGCCTGCGCGCCCATGAATCCCGCGTCTCGTGCCAGCGGTTACGCCTGGTTTGTTGTCGCCCTGCTTGTGCCGGTGGCGTTGTTGAATTATCTCGATCGCCAGATGCTGGCGACCATGAAATCATCCATGGTCGGCGACATTCCGAGTATCGCCAATCGCGCCGATTGGGGGCTCGTGCTCGGCGTGTTCAAATGGACTTATGCCGTGCTCAGTCCATTCGGCGGATTCATCGCAGACCGCTTCAGTCGCAAACACGTCATCTGCGGCAGCCTCTTTATCTGGTCGTGCGTCACCTGGTGGACGGGCCACGTCACCAGTTTTCACGAGCTCATGGCCGCACGCGCGCTCATGGGCGTGAGTGAAGCGTTTTATATCCCGGCAGCGCTGGCGTTAATTGCCGATTATCATCCTGGACTTACCCGCTCACGCGCCATCGGCACGCACCAGGTCGGCATTTACATCGGACAAATTCTGGGTGGTTATGCAGGCTATGTGGCCGATTCGCCGGATCACGGCTGGCGTTGGGCTTTCACGACGTGCGGAATGATTGGAGTCATTTACGCCCTGCCGTTGCTGGCCGCGTTGCGTAATCCGATGAAACCTGCGGCGCAGGCAACTGAAACCAACACCGCCTCCGCCCGACGCGGTTTTCGTGAACTGCTCACCAATCGTAATTTCATTTTGCTCGTCCTGTATTTCACTTTGCCCGCCATCGCGGGATGGGTTGTGCGCGATTGGATGCCGGCCATTCTACAGGAAAAATTCGGCCTGGGTCAGGGCAAGGCAGGCGTGAAAGCCATCGTTTATGTGCAAATCGCTTCACTCTGCGGCGCGGTGATTGGCGGTGTCATTGCGGACCGTTGGATGCGCAAAAATCAACGCGGTCGCATCTTCACAAGCGCCATCGGGATGATCATGTTTCTGCCCGCGCTCTTCAGTGTCGGTAACGCAGATACTCTAACGATCGCGGTGCTGGGCCTCATTGTGTTCGGGCTCGGCTGGGGATTTTTCGACTGCAACAACATGCCGATTCTTTGCCAGATCGTGCGTCCTGAATGGCGCGCCACCGGCTACGGCATCATGAATCTGGTAAGCATCAGTTGCGGCGGGTTTGGCGACTGGGCGTTTGGCGCGCTCCAGGATCGCCACGTAGCGCTAAATCTGATTTTCGGCGCTTTCGCCGGTGTGGCGCTGTTGTCTGTTGTGATCGTGCTCATGATCAAACTGCGTCCGACTGAAGCGACGAAATAATTCGGACAACAGCGGCGTCACCGAGAGAACCGAGTCATGTTTTGGACTGCGGTGGCAAATGAAGTGCGATACGGCTTTTTTATCCGCCAACACGCTGAAACGACAAACGCTCACTCAAAAGCGCCGCCGAGTTCTTCCATCAACGCTCCAACTTCGCTGCTTCGCGTTGTGAAAGGACTTTCTGCGACGGCACGTAGTTCTTGATGAAGTTACGATAGTAATCTTCGAACGTTCCGGCCGCCAAAGCCGCGCGGACATCGGCCATGATTTTCAGGAACAGATAGGAATTGTGAACACTCAGCATGCGGAGGCCGAGAATCTCGTTCACGTTCAACAAATGACGCAGATACGCGCGCGTGAAATGTTTGCAGGCAAAACATTCGCAGCCTTCTTCAATCGGTCGAAAATCCGCCTTATATGCACCGCCTTTCAACCCGAACTGACCTTTGTGCGTAAACGCCGTCCCGTTGCGCGCGACCCGCGTCGGCAAGACGCAATCAAACATGTCCACGCCCCGCGCAATCAATTCCACCATTTGCGCCGGCGTTCCGAGTCCCATCGCATAACGCGCCTTGTGCGCCGGCAAATGCGGCTCGGCCAATTCCACCGCGCGCATCATCTCAGGCTCGGGTTCGCCGACGCTCACTCCGCCGATGGCGTAACCGTCAAATTCCATTGCAACGAGCGCCTTCGCACATTGCTCGCGCAGTTCCGGATTGCTGCCACCTTGAACGATGCCGAAAACAAGTTGGCCATCGGCGCGCGGTTGTTCGCGACATTCCTTCGCCCAGCGGATGGTGCGCTCCACGGCCTGACGTTGTTCCCGTGCTGGTGCATCATGGGGCGGACATTCATCAAACACCATAGCGATGTCCGAGCCGAGCGTGCGTTGAATTTCCATCGCTTCCTTCGGTCCGAGAAACAACTTCGAACCATCGAGATGCGAACGAAATTCCACACCGTGCGTTTTGATTTTGCGAATCTTCGCCAGACTGAACACCTGAAAACCGCCGCTGTCGGTGAGAATCGGCTTTTGCCAATTGATAAAATTATGCAGTCCGCCCGCCGCGCGAATAATGTCCATGCCGGGCCGGATGTTGAGATGATAGGTGTTACCGAGGATGATCTGCGTGCCCATCTCATTCAGCTCGCGCAGATCAATCGCCTTCACGCTGCCTTGCGTACCGACGGGCATGTACACGGGCGTTTCAATCACGCCATGCTTCGTGGTTAATCGCCCGAGACGCGCTTTGGTGAATGCGTCGGTTTTCAGTAATTCAAACATTCAGCCGGAGGTTTAATGGAAGTCGGGGCGGAAATCGAGCTTGACGCTGGCGGGCAGCAAAGGAAAATCCGCGCCAGTAGTTTGCCTTGAGTTCTGCTTCATGGCTGCTTACGGCAAGAAAATATCAACCCTCAATTATTGAAAATGAAACTTACATTGCTTCCTGTCGTCGCTCTCTGCGCGCTTCTCGCAGGCGGATGCGCCAGCTCCAATTCCGGCTCTGAATCGGCTAAAGCCAAATCCGCCGAAGACCAACTCAAAGATCAACAATACAAAAATCAGCGCGAGAAAGATCCGGCTATCGGTCAGACTAAAGACGAAATCATGGCGCTTTATGGCAAACCGGATAGCGTTTCCATTTCCAGTGATGGCGAAGTCTGGTCGTATCACGTCAACCGCGGCGCACAGTTCATCCCTTACAATTTCGGCTATCGCCCGAAATTCCGCACCGTGACCTTCAACAAAGAAGGCAAGGTCGCGCACTGGACGAACACGCAATAAGAATTAACCGTTCCCCGACTCAAAGCGCATTGCGGGAATATCCGGCGATGCGCTTTTGATTTTTCTACATGTCGCTCAGGTAAATCTGCCGGTTGCGCCAGAGATAAATCACGCCAGAAACGGCCGTCAACGCCACCGTCAACCACAGCACCAACAACGCAAACAACGGCGTCCAGGGTTGGAAAAGGTCTCGTAACCACGGCCACCAGTCGCCATACGCATCCATGACCAGCAGCGAAATGATCGCGATCATCTGAGAAATCGTTTTGTGTTTACCGTAACGCTCGGCCGCGAGCACGACGTTCTTTGACGCCGCCAACAGACGCAGTCCGGTGATTGCCAGTTCTCGTGCAACGATGATTACTACTATCCACGCTGTCACCTTCGGAAGAAATGCTTTCCCGGCAATTTCCAATGCGACCGGTGGCGGACTGACAATGTGCCGTTCCACTAACGCGATAAACGCAGAACAGGTCATTACTTTGTCCGCGAGCGGGTCCATCAGAACGCCGAAATTCGTAATCAACTTCCGTTGGCGGGCAATCTTCCCATCCAGAAAATCAGAAATCGCCGCCAGACTGAAAAACACCAACGCCAGCGTATCGTTGACCGGCGAGCGATAGAGCATCGCCCATAAAAACGCTGCCGTGAAAAAGAAACGCGAGACGGTGATTTTGTTCGGCAGGTTCATGCAGGTTTAGCAATCAAATCGTAATCCGTGTGACCGATGATTTTGACCCGGGCAAATTCGCCAATGGGAAGTTTGCCGCGAGTATAAACGCGACCATCAATGTCCGGCGCATCGGCTTCCCCGCGCGCGACGAGAAATTCACCCGACGGCAATTTCGTGTCCGCTGTCGCTGCTTCGCGCATCAAACCATGTTCCCACGAACTGACATTTGCCGAGGCGAGCTGTTTCGCGGTCGCTTTGCCTTCGACCAACACCCGCAACGTGCGGCCCACAAACGATTCAGAAATCTGCTTTGCGATTTTATGCTGCGTGGCCATGGCCAATTCGCGCCGGCGCTGTTTTACTTTATCCGGAAGCTGGCCCGCCATCGCTCCCGCTCGCGTGCCGTCTTCTTTCGAATAAGCAAACACACCGAGCCGTTCGAATTTTGTCTCTTCAATGAACTCCAGCAAATCGTTGAAACTCGCTTCCGTTTCACCCGGAAAACCCACAATAAACGTCGTGCGCAATGCGATGCCCGGCACGCCGGCCCGAATGCGCTTCAGCAGGTCCACGATGTATTGCTTCGACGTTTCGCGCCGCATCCGCTCCAACATGTTCTCGTGAATATGTTGCAGCGGAATGTCCACATAGCGCGCCACTTTTTTACATTCCGCAATGGTCTGAATGAGTTCGTCCGTCCAATGCGCCGGGTGCGTGTAAAGCAGGCGAATCCAGAAATCTCCCGGCAGCGCATTCAATTCGCGCAGCAGCGTGCAGATCGTCGTCGCATTCGCCGGCAATGATTTTGCCGCAGCAGAAAATTTTTCCGGCGACGAAATCGCGCGACTGTGATTAGATCGCAAATCCAGTCCGTAATAAGTCGAGTCTTGCGAGATAAGATTCAATTCCTTCACGCCGTCGGTGAGCAACGCCTTGGCTTCTGCAACAATGTCGCTCTGCGTGCGGCTGCGATGCGAACCGCGCATGCGCGGAATGATGCAGAAACTGCACGGATGATTGCAGCCTTCGGCTATTTTGACGTAAGCAAAATGTTTCGGCGTGAGGCGAAACCGCGGCGTCTCGTAATCCGGAATGTAAACCGGTCGCGGCGTCACTTCGAAAAGCGGTGCGGACGCTCCGGGAGTTGTTCTGTTTGGAGCAACGACCGTTTTGGTTTTCCCGAATTTATCCGTGCCGCGCAGCGATTCTTCGTGAGCATACGCTTCATCCGTCTGCCCTTTCTCCAGTTCCGCCAGGCGCGCAGTCACTTTAGCTTTGCGACTGCGAAGATTGGGTTGTGGATTCTGGACTTTTTCCTGCCGCCGATCGTGAGCCTGTTTCACGATGTCAGCAACCTGCGCAACCTGGTCAATCCCCATGAACGCGTCCACTTCGGGAAAGAGCTTCGGTAATTCTTCGCGAAAGCGTTGGGACAGACATCCAGAAACAACCAACCCTTGACCGCGATTGTTCGCTTCACGCACCGCCGCGGATTCCAAAATCGTATCCACACTTTCTTCCTGCGCCGAATCAATGAACGAACAGGTGTTCACGATCACCACGTCGGCACGCGACGCGTCATTCGTGATTTCAACTCCGCCTTTTAACAACGAGCCGAGCATGATTTCGGCATCCACCAGATTTTTGGCGCAACCGAGGGAAATCATCCCGACCTTCAGCGGCTCAGCAGGTTTGTTTGTCTTTGTCACCGGCCAACCACACTAGCAAAGCCGCACCGAGAGGCAATCCAACTGTGTGGACCGGCTGAAATCCTCGAAGTTCCCTCTCGCACTTGGCGTTAATTTCCCGCTAGCTTCGTCACAACGATTTGTGAATTCGGACGAACAATTCATGCGCTTTGCGCTGCGCCTCGCCCGCAAAGGTTTCGGCGTCACTTCGCCCAATCCGATGGTCGGCGCGGTGCTGGTCAAAAGCGGACGCATCATCGGCCGTGGTTGGCATCATGGCGCCGGATTGCCTCACGCGGAAATTGAAGCGTTACGCGACGCAGAAAAACGCGGCAACCCGCCTCGCGGCGCAACACTCTACGTAACCTTGGAACCGTGCTGCACGCATGGTCGCACGCCGCCGTGCACCGAAGCGATTATTGCCGCCGGAATTAGACGTGTCGTCGTCGGTGCGACAGATCCCAATCCGAAACACTCCGGCAAAGGTTTTCAAATCCTCAAACGCCACGGCGTCAAAGTAACAACCGGAGTTCTGGCGACGGATTGCACTGAACTCAATGAAGCGTTCAATCATTGGATTGTGCATCGAACGCCATTCGTCACGGTGAAAGCAGCAATGACGTTGGACGCAAAAATCGCAACAACCAGTGGCGAATCGAAATGGATCACCGGCGAGAGAGCGCGTTTGCACGGCATGAAACTTCGCGCCGCCAGCGACGCGATTCTCGTCGGCGTTAACACGGTTCTCGCCGATAATCCCAGCCTGACGATTCGAAACACACCGTCCGCTCAGCGACAAATTCAAACGCCGAAGCTGCGACGCATTATCCTCGATTCGCAAGCGCGCACGCCGTTGTCTGCGCAAGTTGTCTGCGACGAATTCGCCAGCCTGACAACGATTGTCGTAACCAGAAAAGCACCTGCCAATCGCGTCGCTGCGTTGGCGAAGAAAGTTTCCGTAATCGTCGCGCCAGCTCGCCGCAGCGTCAGTTCGCGGCCGGAACCCAGAATTGATTTGCCGTGGCTCTTGGAACGGTTAGGTCAGGAAAACGTCACGAGCCTGCTGGTCGAAGGCGGCGGCGAGGTGAATGCATCGTTTCTGTTGAACGGCCTGGCACAACGCATCGCTTTTTTTTATGCGCCTAAAATTCTTGGTGGGCGCGATGCACGCAAAGGCGTCGCTGGCGACGGGGTGTTAAAACTCAGCGAGGCGATTCCAATTCGTGAAGCAAAATGGCAAAAATTGGGTGCGGATTTGTTGCTGACGGGGCGCGTTGGTTGACGACAACATACAAATATGTTTACGGGCATCATCGAAGAAGCTGGCGTGGTGGATTCCATCAAGCCCGGGAAAAAATCCATTGAATTAGTAGTGCGCGCCCAGCGCATCGCGCGCGGCTTGAAAATCGGCGCAAGCGTGGCAGTCAATGGGTGTTGCCTGACCATGGTTAAAATTTCCACTCGCGGGAAAACGAAATTGTTGCGTTTCGACGTGTTGCAGGAGTCGTGGCAACGCACCAACCTGCAATTTGCGAAGGCAGGTTCGCTCGTAAACTTGGAACGCCCGCTCCGTGCGGATGGCGAACTCGGTGGACATTTTGTCACCGGCCACGTGGACGGTATCGGCAAAATCCAGCGCTGGGAAAAATCCGGCGCGGATCATTTGCTCGATATCGAAGCACCTGCTGAAGTGATGCGCTACGTCGTGTTCAAAGGTTCCATTGCCGTGGACGGCATCAGCCTCACGGTGGCGGGCGTGAAGAAAAACAGTTTTCGTATCTGGATAATTCCTCACACGTTTGAAGTCACGACGTTGCGCGAACGCAAGGTGGGCGACTTTGTAAACCTCGAAGCGGATCTGCTCGGGAAATACGCGGAAAAATTTCTATCCGCGAGGAAATGATAAGCCTTCCGGCAATCAAAACGCCGGAACGGGCGGAAAACGGGCGGAAAGAGAATTTTGGCTGAGAAGTCGGGAAACTTTTCTGTAGCGCTTACGTCCTCGGTTTCAAGGAATTTGGAAATCCCCCCGTGGGAAAAGCGAAAGGGTCAGACTCTCGTCTGACCCTCTGCCTGAGAACAAAAGCACTATTTCAGTCGCCAATCTTCAAGTTGTTTTCTCGGAGGCGCTGCAGTTTTACGCCTTAAATCACACACACGATAACCTGCAAATTCCCGTCCAACAACGCCATCATCATACAACAGGTTCGTGTTCTCCATAGTCCCCATTGTGGGGGACAATGTCCCCAATAAGAATCACCCGGCGTAAGAAACTGATTTTAAACCACTAAGGCCTGCGAAGCGCCTTCGCCACCGCCTCCGTTCGGGTGCGAACATGAAGTTTTTCGTAAATCCGCCGGATGTAAGTGCGCACGGTTTCAAAGCTGATGCCGAGTTTGTCGGAAATTTCTTTATACATGAACCCTTGGCTCAGTAGGTCGAGGACTTCCTGTTCGCGCGGCGAGAGTTCTTCCGTTTTTTCTACCGGCGCCGTGGTCGGTCGCGTTTGAAAGGATTGCACCACTTTCCGCGCGATGTGCGTGGACATCGGCGAACCACCGTTGTGCACATCGCGAATCGCTTCAAGAATCTCCGCGCTCTTGGATCGTTTCAGCAAATAACCGGCGGCCCCGGCGGCGAGGGAATTGAAAATGTTCTCCGTATCTTCGTACGCCGTGAGCATCACGATCTGCGTCTGCGGCAAAATCTCTTTCAACTTTCGCACGCACTCGACCCCGTTCATACCGGGCAGATTGATGTCCATCAGCACGACGTCGGGTTTCTCGGTCGGAATGGCGGTCAGCGCGGCTTCCGCGCTGGAATGATCGCTTACAAATTCAAATCCCTCCGCGCGACTGATCATACGCGCGAGCGTGCCGCGCAACTGATCATTGTCTTCCACAATGGAAACCTTGATAGCCATTTCAATTCTTCGCGATGGGTGCGATCAATCGCACCAGTGTTCCCCGTTCCGCACCCGGCTGCATTTCGAATGATCCGCCGACATCTTCCATGCGCTTGCGCATGTTGCGCAATCCATTTCTGCCGGTCTTCGTGGCAGCTTCAGCCGGACCGCGACCATCGTCCTCGATTTCAATCCGGAAATCGCCATCGTTCAATCGCAGCCGAATCTTCACCTCCGACGCCTGCGCATGCTTGACCACGTTGTTCACCGATTCCTTGAACGCCAGGAAAACGTTATGCCGCAATTCCGGCGGAATATTAATCGCCGGCAAAGTCGGTGGCACATCGAGGCGATAGCGCAAATCAGCCAGCGACAAATAATCCTGCGCGTATTTGCAGGCGTAATTCACCAGACCTTCGAGCGTGTCGTTAGATGGATTCGCCGCCCAAACGATTTCGTCCAACGCGTCGGACGTCGTGCGTGCCGTCTGACAAATCTGTTGCGCGTGCGACTCAATTTCCGCCGGCAGATTTTTGTCCTCAATCACCATCTCTCCGAGCAATCCGACCTGCGTTAAATTCGCGCCGAGTTGATCATGCAAATCGCGCGCGATGCGAGCGCGTTCCCGTTCCAACGCCTCCTGCTGGCGCAACAAAGCCAATTGGCGTTGCAGTTTCTGCGTGGAAATCAAATACACGATACCCGCGACCGAACCGAGCAGCGCTACGACAACCAGCGTCCGGAACCACCACGTTTTCCAGAACGGCGGTAACACCAAGATTTCCAGAATCGCGCCGCTCGTATTCCAGACGCCGTCTTCATTACTGGCTTGAACGTGGAGCCGATAGTTGTCAGGCGGCAATTTGGAATAACTCGCGTTACGCCGTTCCGTAGGCGCGCTCCAACCGACTTCGTGACCTTCCAGCCAATAGCGAAATCGCGCCCGGCCTGGCGCCGTGAGATTCAAACTGGAACAGAACACTTCCAGTCGCTCGACGCTCGCCGGAACAACAAGTTTTTGCAGAACGCCACTGCTCAGGCGATTCGTCTTTTGCTCCTGATCATCGAACAGAACCGATTCAATCACGACCGGAGGCGGATTGGTGTTGGGCATCAGGTCCGCCGGATTCACGCCGACCAGACCGCGAATCGTCGGCAGCCACAAACGTCCATCATCCGTGCGACAGGCGGCAGGCTGTGAACCTTGAGTGCATTCACTCGTCGGCAAACCGTCTTCCTCGTTGTAAACGCGGCAGACGATGCCAAAGGATTTTCCCAACGCCTGCGCGTTGAGCGATGCTTTTGTCAACCGCATCAAACCAAGATTCGATCCCACCCAAAGATGCTCGCGCTCGTCGTCTAAAATGTAACTGATATCGCCGCTGACCAGACCATCGCGCACGCCGAACCGAGTCCATTTCCCCGACTGATAACGCGCCAATCCATTGCCCGTTCCGACCCAAAGCACGTTTTCTTTGTCCACGTAAAGCGCCGTAATGGATTCGCCCGGCAAGCCGTCAGCACGATGAAACGCCGTGAATTTTTCCTCGTGCCAACGGTTCAATCCATTCCGCTTCGTTCCGATCCACAGTGCCCCGGAAGCATCTTCGGCAATGGCCGTGATGTGATTCGCCGTTAAGCCACTTTGCACTGTGAACCAGCGCCACAACGTGCCGTCCCATTTCGCAAGCCCGGCATCGGTCCCGACCCAGAGATTTCCATTCCGATCTTCGAACAATGCTGAAACGCTACGGTATGCCTGGCGCAATCGCGGTTCGCGCACGGGCGAAAACCGGCCGCCAACAAACTCAAACAACCCGAGATCGCGCGTGCCGACCCAGACCTTTTGTTGCCGATCCACCAGCACGGCGGAGAAATTGGGGTTATTGTTTTCCTGCAATCCAATCAGCCCTTCGGTAACTCCATAGTCCTTCGAAACACCATCCTTCCAATAAGTCACGCCGCCACCGTTGTAGCCAAACCACAAACCGCCGCTGGCATCTTTGGCGACGGATTGAACGACCTTTTTCACCGTAGGCGGGACCAGTTCGAACGGGTTAACCCGCACCTGATTCAAGCCACCGCCATCCGTGCCGACCCACAGATTTCCTTCGCGATCCTCACACAACGATAATGCCGTCTCCTGAGAAATGTTTGTTATCGCATGCGATTCAACTTCTGGAGTGAGAACGAAAACCCGCTCATTCAACGTGCCGACCACGAGATTGCCGCGCCGATCTTCGATCACCGCTTTAATCGGTGCGCGTTGCCACGGGTATTGCGTCGCCACTTCGACAGCGTTGGTAAAACCTTCCGGAGGAACTTTGTGAATCCGCCCGTTGACGAACATCCAGAAGCCGCCAGAGCGACTTGCCAGCAAATAATCCAGCGGCCCCGGCAACATGTGATTCTGCAGCAGCAACTGGAAATCCTCATCTCGCACATCTGAAGCGAGACGAAACAGAAACGTGCCCGCGCCGATCCAGATTTGGCCGTTTTTATCGGAAACGATGAACCGATTATCGGCGCGGATGCCGTCCCACCAGACGTTCTCTACTTTTCCATCGCGACAACGAACCAGCCGGCCATCGCGCAAATAAAGCCACACCGCACCCGTGACGTCTTCACAAGCCGCCTGCAATCTGCCGCCTTCAGCGCTTCCGCCTGGCACCGTCGGAATTTCCAGCGTCGCCAATTCGCCGTTCCTCAACAATGCGACGGACTGATCCGCCCCAATCCACAGTCCGCCTTGAGAATCCTCCAACAGGTAAACAATCGTGTTCCCTTGAAGGCCCGGCGTGTTTTCGGTGTTAAAAGTCTCGTAACGCGCGCCGTCAAAACGGACCAGGCCTTTGACCGTTCCCAGCCACAGGTAGCCGTCGCGCGTTTGCACCATGGAAATCACCGAGCGTTGCGGCAAACCCGGCGGGGCTTCGTCCACCACGTAATTCGGCGTCGCCGCAAATCCCCGCAGCAGCAGGCCGACGAGCGCCAGCGCAACGGCGATTCGCATCAATCCCAATCTCGGCATGGGTTCATGGTTCGAAGAGGAGGCAGGCAAGTAAAGCCGTTTGATTTCAACGCAAACCGGCTTCGCAGCGCACAAAGACACGCGACTTTTGAAGATTTGACCTTGTTCGGGAGTAAGTTAGACTCGCGGCTCTTGTGTTTATGAAGATTTTGGTTTGTGACCCCATTTCACCGAAAGGAATCGCTCTACTCCAACAACGTCCCGAATTCGAAGTCGTCGTACTGCCGAAACGCCTCTCCGAGGCTGAATTGCTCCCCGTAGTCGCCGACGCGGTCGCGATGGTGGTCCGTTCCGAAACCAAAGTGACGAAGAAAGTGCTCGAAGCCGCCACCAAGCTCCGCGTGGTCGGTCGCGCAGGTGTGGGCGTGGACAACGTGGACGTGGAAGCAGCGACACAGCGCGGTGTGGTGGTCATGAACACACCGGCCGGCAATACCATCACCACGGCAGAACTCACTTTCACCATGCTCCTGAGCCTCGCGCGTAAAGTGCCGCAGGCGCACGGAACCATGGTCGCGGGCAAAT
Organism: uncultured Verrucomicrobiota bacterium; assembly: GCA_937894935.1. Classification (GTDB taxonomy): domain Bacteria; phylum Verrucomicrobiota; class Verrucomicrobiia; order Limisphaerales; family JADLHS01; genus JADLHS01. The sequence goes on along the minus strand of CALAYC010000022.1, from coordinate 5,745 downwards.
GGGATCGGAAACAATTTCAAGGCGTCGAACTCTGCGGCAAAACTCTCGGGGTTCTCGGCATGGGTCGCATCGGCACGGAGGTCGCCAAACGCGCCATCGCTTTCGGTATGCGTGTGATTGGTTACGATCCCTTCCTGACCGAAGCACGCGCTAAAGCACTCGGAGTCGAACTCGCCACTGAACTCGACGACGTTTACAGCAAAGCGGATTTCATCACCGTGCACATGCCAGTGACTGAACAAACGCGCGGCATGTTGAACGCCGCCGCTTTCGCCAAAATGAAACCCGGCGTGCGAATCGTGAATTGTGCCCGCGGCGAAATCATCGTGGAAAACGATCTCATCGCCGCGCTGGATTCCGGCAAAGTTGCAGCAGCGGGTTTGGACGTATTCATCCAGGAACCGCTCGCGGCAGACCATCCTTTCCGTCAGCATCCGAAATTGATTCTGACTCCGCACCTCGGCGCGAGTTCCGAGGAAGCGCAGGAAAAGTGCGGCATTGAAGTCGCCGAAGTCATCACCGGCTATCTGCTCACGGGTGAAGTACGTAATGCCGTGAATCTGCCTTACCTCGACGCCAAGACCTATGAGCAGGTGAAACCCTACCTTACGTTGGGCGAGAAAATCGGTAAGTTGCTCGCGCAATTGGCGCCCGCGCAAGTGGATCGCCTGCACATCACCTACGGCGGCAAAGCGCAAGAGTTGCCGAACATTGACCCGGTCACCCGGGCCGTGCTGCAAGGTTTCCTCTCGCGCGCTGACGTTAAAGATTTGAACAACATCAACGTGCGCAGCATTGCCTCCACGCTGGGTCTGACGGTCGAAGAAAAACGTTCCAATGAACCGGTAACGTTCAATGAATGGCTGCACGTACAAGCGTTTAATGGTTCAGAGAAAGTCATTTCCGCGGGCGGCACGTTCTTCGGTTCGCCCAATAATCCGCGTATTGTCCGCCTCTTCAGCACGCCGGTGGAAATCCCCATCAGCGGCGTTCTGCTGTTATTAACGAACAAAGATCGCCCCGGCATTGTCGGATACCTCGGTACGTTGTTGGGCAAACATCAGGTGAACATCGCCAGTATGAGTTTGAGCCGCGACACCGAAGGAGGCGACGCATTAACCGTTTTGAATCTGGACAGTGAACCCTCGCCGGCTGTGTTGGCCGAGCTGGAAAAAGACAGCTCCATCCGCAACGTCAAAGTCGTTAAACTCTAGTTAAACCAAACCAAAATCATGACCAAACCCATCGTAAACCTTTTGACCGTTGCGCTCGCGACCGCTTTCGTGACGGCGACCCCCTGTCTCGCCGCGGAGGAAGCCCCCAAGGCCGGCAGCGCCAACAAAATTGCGGATTTGCTCGGCGATCCGGTGATTGCCAAAGGCGAAGGCGTGGAAATCAAACGCAGCCAGCTCGACACCGAGATTCTGAATGTTCAAGCCATGGCCGCCGCGCAACGTCGTCAGATTCCGCCCGAGCAGATGCAGTTGATCGAACGCGAAAAACTCAATGATCTGATCGGTTTTCAATTGCTTCTTTCGAAAGCCACCGAGGCCGACAAAGCGAAAGGCAAAGAGCAATTCGAGAAAGCCATTGCCCGCCTTAAGAAGAACAACGACCTCTCGGATGAGGAATTCAATGAGAAGCTGGACTCCCAGTTGCGCCTGCAAAACATCACGCGCGACGAGTGGAACAAACAGCGCATCAATCAGGCAACCGTGGTTTCGGTGCTCGAACGCGAACTCAAAGTGAACATCACCGATGAGGACGCGAAGAAATTCTACGACGAAAATCCGTCGAAATTCGAACAACCCGAACAGGTCCGTGCCAGCCACATTCTCATCGGCACCCGCGACGCAGCGACCGGCAATGAATTGTCCGAGGAACTGAAGAAAGCCAAGCTGAAGCAAATCGAAGATCTCCGTAAACGCGCTGTTGCCGGTGAAGATTTTGCGAAACTCGCCAAAGAATTCTCCGAAGATCCCGGCTCCAAAGACAACGGCGGTGAATACACGTTCGGCCGTGGCCGCATGGTGCCCGAGTTCGAAGCGGCAGCGTTCTCGCTCAACACCAATCAGGTCAGCGACGTCGTCACTACGCCTTACGGTTATCACATCATCAAGCTGAGCGAAAAAATCCCGGCGAAGATGGTGGCGTTCTCAGAAGTATCCGAAGACCTGAAGGAAGCGCTGCGCGCCCAGGAACTGCAGAAGCAATTGCAGGAAACCGATTACGTCGAAAAAATCCGCAAAGAAGCCAATGTGGAAATTCTCGATGAACGCTTAAAGAAGCTCGACGAAGCGCTGTCGAAAGAAAAAGCCGACGCGAAAAACTGATTCGTCGCTCTGTTTAACTTAAATCACCGCGCTGGTACAAACCGGCGCGGTTTTTTATTTCTCGCGCGGCCGGCGTTTCGGGTGCGATTGGATATCGCGCAGTAGAAACTTTGCGAGTTGCTTCAATCGCGCTTCCACGTCGAGCGTTTCCAGAATCTTTTGCCGATCTTCCGCTCCGGCCAACACCGCGCACGAAACCAGATCCGCCGCCTGTTCCGGGTCGGAAATGGAGTCGAGATAACCGATGATTTCTTTCGGCGAAAACGCGGGCGGCGGTTGCCCGGGCGCGCCGGGATTCTGATGCGAGACAAACGGAAACGGAAACGGCATCCCAAGCTGCACACGCTCTTTCAACAACTCCCGCACCGTGCCCAGCAGTTTGTCGGTTTTGGTAGCATTCGACGGCGGCGTGGCGAGTGGCTCAATTTGCTGCACGCGGTAAGGCCGATATTTCACGACCTTGCCGAGCTTCACACGGGTTAATCCATGCAAAATCAGATGCGACGTGCTGTCTTTGTGCGCCACGGAAACCCGGATTAATCCGACTCCCGCTACTTCGACCGGCGTTTCACGCGTCGAGCCTGGCTTGCGCATTGCGACAGCCATGACGCGATTTCCATGCAGCGCATCGGCCAACATCTGCCGATAGCGCATTTCAAAAATGTAAAGAGGAAGCAATGCCTGCGGGAATAACGTCGCGTTGGGCAACGTCATCACCGGAACTTCACTGGGCAGCTTCATGGCTTCAATCTACTCGGCGACTGTGGCAACGCAATGCTCTTAAAACCGTGTCAGTTGTTCCAATTCCCGGACGCGTTGTGCCACCATCGCGGCGGTAGTCTTCGTCGTGCGATTCAACCCGAATCCTTCGCAACAGAACGACGCGACCACGCTGCCGTTAATCATCGCGCGACGAATGTTGCTATCGATCGAACCTTTCGCCGTCGCCAGATAACCCATCATGCCGCCCACGAACGAATCACCCGCGCCCGTCGGGTCCACCACTGAATGCAGCGGATACGCCGGGCAGATGAAGAAACCTTTCGGCCCGCTGAGAATCGAGCCGTGCGAACCTTTCTTGATAATGACGTATTTTGGCCCGAGTTTGTGAATCTTCTTCAGTGCCGCGAAGACGTTGTCTTCCTTGGTCAACTGATGCGCCTCGCTGTCGTTCAACACAAATCCATCCACGCGCTTCAACAGCTTAATCAGATCGTCGAACGCGATGTTGAGCCAGAGATCCATCGTGTCCGCGACCACGAATTTCGGGCGCTTCATCTGGTTCAACACGTGATGCTGCAACGCGGGCGCAATATTCGCGAGCAACACGAACTGCGAGTTGCGATATGCCGGCGGCAATTCAGGTGAGAATGTTTCAAACACCCCCAGCTCCGTGAGCAGCGTGCGGCGATTGTTCATGTTCACTTCGTACTCGCCGGACCAGTGAAACGTTTTGCCGGGCTTAATCTGCAAACCCGCCAGATCAATCTTATGGCGTTGATAAAGTCGGATATACTTTTTGGGAAAATCTTCGCCGACGACGCCGACCATTTTCACGGGCGAGAAAAAGCTCGCCGCCACCGCCGCGTGACTGGCCGAACCGCCGAGCAGTTTCGGATTTTCACGCGTGGGAGTTTTAATGGAATCCAGGGCCGTCGAACCGACAATCAATACGCTCATTTGATAATTCTCCGATGATAAACCGCGCGCACGGTAAAAAACGAATGCCCCTCAGGCAATCTTCAAAACAGTGCAGCGACGCGATCAATCGCTGTTTATTCGGGGATTGTCGCGCAACGGCAGCGAAAGATTCTTACTCTCCAACATTGAAAGCACCGCCAGATTCACGTAGAAAAGGCAGAATTTATTTTGTCGTGAAAAACGTTGTTGTCGCCGCTTTTGTCGCCGTCGTCGGATTATTCCTCGCGCCGCTGTTCCAACCTCAGACTGCGTTCGCGCAAAGTAATCTGACGTTCCGCGTCATGGCAGCGAATATTTCGTCCGGCAACAATCAAAGCTACGAAGCTCCGGGCATTCGCATTTTCCAGGGGCTGAAACCTGATATCGTCGCAATCCAGGAATTTCGTTACAACAGCAGCGCATCGGATGGGCCGTTAAGGCAACTCGTGGATACGGCCTTCGGCACCAACTTCTATTTTTATCGCGAGCCTTACACCGCGGGCGGCGACATTCCGAACGGCATTGTGAGTCGCTGGCCGATTATTGCCGCGGGTTCGTGGGACGACTCTGAAGCGCCGAATCGCGGTTTCGCCTGGGCGCAAATTGATTTGCCCGGAACGAACGATCTTTACGTCGTCAGCGTTCACCTCTTGACCTCCAACTCGGGCACTCGCAACGCCGAAGCAACTCAATTGAAATCTCTGATTCAAGCTAACTTTCCCGCCAACGCATGGATCATCGTCGCCGGCGATATGAATACCGATTCGCGGAGCGAGGCGGCAATCAACACATTCAAAACGTTTCTGAGCGATGCGCCTGTTCCCACGGATAGCGAATCCGGTGGCAACGACGGCACCAACGCGAACCGGAATAAGCCTTACGATTACCTGCTGCCGAGTTTTTCGCTGACGAATTACCTCGTGCCGGTGACGTTGCCCTCACGCACCTTTCCCAAAGGACTGGTATTCGATTCCCGCGTTTACACGCCGTTGAGCGATGTCGCGCCCGTGCAATCCGGCGACTCCGGTGTTTCCGGTATGCAACACATGGCCGTGATTAAAGATTTCACCATTCCGGTTGAAAGTATTTCGTCACCCCCTGTCATCACCACTCAACCGCAAAGCCAGACCAACACCATCGGCGGCACGGCGGAATTTTTCGTGACAGCAACCGGCACAACTCCACTACATTTCCAATGGCGATTCAACGGCACAAACCTCGTCGGTGTTACAGCCACCAATCTGGTTCTCAGTAATCTGCAACCAGCCAATGCCGGAGATTACACGGTGGTCATCACCAATTCTCTCGGCAGCGTCACCAGTTCAATCGCAACGCTGACCGTGACAACTGCGCCAGTAATCACCAATCAGCCCGAAAGCCTCAGCGTAACCGTCGGCGCAAATGCACTGTTCAGCGTCGGCGCGACGGGGCTGGCACCGCTGAGTTATCAATGGCGCTTCGAGGCAACCGATATCCCCGGCGCGACGAATTCTACTTACACACGCACCAACGCTCAGCTTGCGGATGCGGGTGGTTATTCAGTTGTCATCACAAATTCATCTGGAAGTGTCACGAGCGCCATCGCCGTTCTGACGGTAAATCAAATTTCGACAGGCGAACTGGTAACTCTCGCCGGATGGGACATGAGCGGATTATCAAACTTCGGTCCATCTCTGCTGCTTCCGTCCACGAACGCGCCGAATGTGACGGTCGTCGGATTGACGCGTGGCTC